>NZ_JBJGZZ010000002.1:0-370437 GCF_054050775.1 Blastococcus sp. SYSU DS0533
CTTCGTAGCCGCGGCCGAAGACGTAGGGGTCCCCGCCCTTGAGGCGGACGACGCGGCGGCCGGCGCGGGCGTGGGTGATGAGGAGTTCGTTGATGGTCTCCTGGGCCATGGCGCGGCCGCGGGGGAGCTTGGCGGCGTCGATGATCTGGACCTCGGGGGGCAGGGCGGCCAGCAGGGGCTGGGGGCCGAGGTGGTCGGCGACGACGACGTCGGCGGTGGCCAGGGCCTGGCGGCCGCGGACGGTGATCAGCCCGGGGTCGCCGGGCCCGCCGCCCACCAGCACCACGCCGCCGCCCGTCCCGTGCTCCCGCCGGTGCACCGCCAGGGTGCCGTCGGCCAACCCGGCGAGGACGCCGTCGCGGAGTCCCGCCGCCGCTCGCTGGTCGTCACCGTGCACGGCCACGACCAGGTCGTCGGCGCGCCCGGTGACCGGCAACTGGGCGCTCGCCGCCGGTGAGCCGTCGCTGCGGGCGCAGAACACCCGCTCCCGCTCGGCGTCGGCGAGCACCGCGGCGTCGACGTCCGGGTCGCCGGTCGCGGCGAGGGCGAACCAGGCCCCGGCGAGGTCGCCGTCGGCGTAGGGGCGCGCGCACCAGGAGAGCCGCCCGGCCGCGGACGCCGACTCCAGGGCCGGGGTGACCGCCGGGCTGACCACGACCACGTCGGCGCCCGCGGCGAGCAGGCCGGCCGCCCCGCGGTGCGCGGCGGCCCCGCCGCCGACGACGACCGCCCGGCGCCCGGCCAGCCGCAGCCCGACGGGGTGCGGTGCGTCGAGGGCGGTCACGGTTCCTCCTGGTGGATCGGTCGCGGGTGGGCGGGGTCCGGGGTCCGGGCGACGGCGACCGTCACGCGGCCGCGCACGGTCTTGCCGACCTCCAGCACGCCCCCGGCCAGGAGGGCGGCGGCCTCGGCCACCGAGGGCGTGCCGACCCGGCGGGCGACGGCGCCGGACGGTGCGGGGACGCGGACGGCGGCCAGCACCTCGGCCGGGTGCCCGGTGAGCGGCCAGCCGCGCTGGGCGGCGGCGCCCACCAGGCCCGGTTCGCGCACCCGGCTGTCCAGCGTGGCGAGTGCGACGGGCCCGGCGGGGGGAGGCAGCACCGCGTCGACGGCGGCGAGCACCTCCGCCGCGCTCACGCCCGAGGCGAGCCCGACGCCGACCGTCCTCACGTCGGCACCCCCGGGCGGTCGGGCAGGGCGGCCAGCAGCCCGGCGGCGTCGCGGGGGAGCGGTCCCCCGGGAAGCAGGCCGAGTTCCCGCAGCCGGGCCCCGACCTCCAGCGCCCAGGGGCGGGACAGGCGCGCGCGGGCGAGCAGGTCGCCGTCGCCGAGCACGTCGTCGGGCGGTCCCTGCACCACGGTGCGGTCGACGACGACGGCGACCTCGTCGGCCCAGCGCAGCGCCAGGTCGACGTCGTGCGTGCTCATGACCACCGTGGAGTCGTGCTCCTGCAGCCGGGCCAGCGCGGCGAGGGTGTCGCCGACCGCGGTGGGGTCGAGCCCTGCGGTCGGCTCGTCGAGCAGCAACACGCAGGGCCGCATGGCGACCGCGCCGGCGATGGCTACCCGCTTGCGCTCCCCGTAGGACAGCTGGTGGGTCGGGCGGGCGGCGAGCGGGGCGACGGCGAGCAGCTCGAGCGCTTCGGCGACGCGGGCGCGCACCTCTTCCTCGGGGAGGCCCAGATTGAGTGGACCGAAGGACACGTCCTGACCGACGGAGGCGCTGAACAGCTGGTCGTCGGGGTCCTGGAGCACCAGCTGCACCACCTGCCGGTGCTCGCGCAGCCCGCGGCGGGTGTGCCGGAGCGGCGCCCCGTCCACGGTGACCGCGCCCGCGGCCGGCCTCAGCGCCCCGGAGAGGCAGCGCAGCAACGTGGTCTTGCCCGAGCCGTTGGCGCCGAGCAGCGCCAGCCTCCGGCCCGGTGGGACGGTGAGCGCCGCCCCGTCGAGCACCGGTGCCGCGCCCGGGTAGCCGGCGACCAGGCCGGCGGCGGCGAGGGCCCGGTGGCTCACCGGGCCACCAGCGTGAGCGCGGTGATGCCGGCCGGCAGGGCCAGCGCGAGCGCCAGGAACGGCCGGGAGGATGGCAGCGCGTCCGGCAGCACCCCTAGGCCGGTCTCCATGCCGCGGCCGGCCAGCCCGTCCTGCATGCGCCGCGCCCGGTCCCACGACCGGGTCAGCACCGCGGCCGCCAGCACCCCGGCCGAGCGGTAGGAGCGGCGGGGGGATGACCAGCCCATGCGCGCCGCCTGCGCCTCGCGGATGGTGCCGAGGCTCTCCAGCAGCACGAAGACCAGGCGGTAGGTCACGCCCGCCACCTCGACGACCGCCGCGGGCACCCGCAGCCGGCGCAGCTCGGGCAGCAGGTCGGACATGGGGGTGGTGGTGGCCAGGAGCAGCACCGCGGCGCTGCCGGCCACCGCGTGGCCCACGAGGGAACCCGCCCGCGCGGCCGCGTCCGGGGCCCAGCCGATCCCGTCGCCGCCGACCGCCACCACGGCGGTGAGCGCGCCGACCGCGATGAACGCCAGTGGCCAGCGGATGGCCCGGCCGAAGGTGCGGGCGGGCACCCGGGCGGGGCCGAGCGCGAGCGCGACGGCGGTGAGCCCCACCAGCACGCTGCCCGGCCAGGCCGGCAGGAGCAGTGCGCAGCCGACCAGGCCGGCGCAGAGCAGGAGCTTGTCCCCGGGCGACCGCCCGCGCCAGGCGCTGCCCCACGCCGCCTCGTCGACCGCCAGCCCCGTCACCGCCGGTCGGCCTCCGCCGGGGCGCCCGTCGCGGTCGCGGGCCCGCCGGTCGTCGTCCCGCCCGCCGCCCGCCGCCCGCGGAGCCGGCCCAGCACGTAGCCGAGCACGCCGCCACCGATCGCCGCCTGCAGGGCGAACAGACCCGACTCGACCTCGCCGGCCGGGCTGAACAGCGACTGGAACCAGGGGGTGTAGCCGTCGGCCTGGAGCTCCTCGGTCACGGCCGCGTCGGTGCCGCCGTACCCGGAGGTGCCGCCGTCGAGCAGCAGCGGGACGGCGAACAGCGCGATGACCGCGACGACGAGCAGGGCGTTGACGAACGCGCGGCGGGTCACTCGGCACCTCCGGTGGTCGCGGGGACCCGGGCGGGATCGAGCACGCCGAGCCGCTCGAGCTCGGGGCGGGCGTTGACGGTGAGGACGCGGAACAGCAGGACGCCCAGCAGCCCCTCGCCGATGGCCAGCGGGATCTGGGTGACCGCGAAGACGCCGAGGAACTTGGCCAGCGCCCCGGCGAGCCCGCTGCTCGTGTCGGGGAAGGCGAGCGCGAGCTGCAGCGAGGTGGTGACGTAGGTGGCCAGGTCGGCCAGGGCGACGCCGGTGAAGACCGCCGGAAGCAGCCCGGCGCCCGCCGCGCGGGTCAGCCGGTAGGCGCCGTACCCGACCCACGGCCCCACGACGGCGAACGCGAACGCGTTGGCCCCGAGCGTCGTCAGCCCACCGTGCGCGAGCAGCAGCGCCTGGAAGAGCAGCACCACCGTGCCGAGCAGCGCCATCACCGGTGGCCGGAACAGGATCGCGCCCGGCCCGGTGCCGGTCGGGTGGCTGGAGCTGCCGGTGATGCTGGGCAGCTTGATCGCGCTCAGCACGAAGGTGAACGCGCCGGCGGCGCCGAGCAGCAGCGTGGACTCCGGGTTCTCCCGCACCTCCTTGACCACGGCGCGGGCGCCGTGCGCGACGAGCGGCGCGGCGGCGAGCGTCCAGCCCAGGGCGTGCCCGGCGGGCAGGAATCCCTCAGCGATGTGCACGGGCGGGCTCCGTTCGGACGGCGGGCGTGCAGGCGGTGACGAAGCGCTGGGCCAGGTCGGGGCTGCCGGCCCAGTTGAGGTGCAGGTAGGAGGCGTGGACCCCGCCCTGCACGAACCCCTCGGGAGCGGTGGCGGTCCACTGCCAGGCCGGGGCCGGGCCGGCGGGGGGATCGACGTGCGTGCGGTGGAACTCGTGGCCGCGCACCCGGGTGCCGGCCGGCGCGAGCACCGAGCCGGTCACCGCGACGGCGGCCCGGTAGCCGAGGGTCAGCCGGGGCGCCATCGCGGTCGCCACGTCGAGCACGCCGCACATCGGCACGCCGTCGAGCTCCCGGGCCAGGTAGAGCAGCCCCGCGCACTCGGCCGCGACCGGTGCCCCGCGGGCGGCGAGCGCGGCGACGTCGGCCCGCAGCGGCTCGTTGGCCGACAGCTCCGCGGCGTAGACCTCCGGGAAGCCGCCGCCCACGACGAGCCCGTCGGTGCCCTCGGGCAGCGCTTCGTCGCGCAGCGGGTCGACGGTCACCACCTCGGCGCCGGCGGCGGCGAGCAGCTCGGCGTTCTCCGCGTAGCCGAAGGTGAAGGCCGGGCCCCCGGCGACGGCGATCCGCGGACGGCTGCCGGTCGGCACCACCTCCGCCGCCGGGTCCCAGGGCCGGGGCGCCAGGTCGGGGGCGGTGCGGGCCAGCCGCAGGACGGCGTCCAGGTCGATGCCGTCGGCGACCACCTCGCCGAGCCGGCGCACCGTGGCCACCGCCTCGGCGGAGCGCTCCGCGGCCGGCACGAGGCCGAGGTGGCGGGAGGGCGTGTGCAGCGTCTCGAGCCGGCGGATGGCGCCGAGCACCGGGACGCCGGCGGCACCGAGCGCCTCGCGCAGGATCGCCTCGTGCCGGTCGCTGCCGACGCGGTTGAGCACCACCCCGCCCAGGCGCACCGCCGGGTCGAAGGTGGCGAATCCGTGCACCAGCGCGGCGACGCTCCGGGCCTGCGACGAGGCGTCGACCACGAGGACCACCGGGGCCCGGAGCAGCCCGGCGACGTGCGCGGTCGAGGCGAACCCGGGCTCGACGCCCGGGTGGGTGGCGCCGTCGAACAGGCCCATGACGCCCTCGACCACCGCGACGTCGGCACCGCGGGCGCCGTGCAGCAGCAGCGGGGCGATCCGCTCCTCGCCGACCAGCCACGGGTCCAGGTTGCGGCCCGGCCGGCCGGCGGCGAGCCCGTGGTAACCCGGGTCGATGTAGTCGGGGCCGACCTTGTGCGGGCTGACGGTCAGCCCGCGGGCGGTCAGCGCGGCGACCAGGCCGGTGGTGACCGAGGTCTTGCCGGCGTTCGACGACGGCGCGGCGACGACGACGCGCGGGAGGCGGGTCACCACTCGATCCCCCGCTGCCCCTTCTGGCCGGCGTCCATCGGGTGCTTGACCTTGGTCATCTCGACGACCAGGTCGGCGGCCTCGACCAGCGCCGGGTGGGCGTCGCGCCCGGTGATGACGACGTGCTGGTTGCCGGGGCGCCCCGTCAGCGCCGCGACGACGTCGTCGATGTCCACCCACCCCCACTTCACGGGGTAGGTGAACTCGTCGAGCACGTAGAAGCGGTGCGCCTCGGCGGCGAGGTCGCGCTTGATCTGCGCCCAGCCCTCGGCGGCGTCGGCGGCGTGGTCGACCTCGGTGCCCTGCCGGCGCGACCAGCTCCAGCCCGAGCCCATCTTGTGCCAGACCACCGGGCCGCCCTGGCCGGTGGCGGCGTGCAGCTCGCCGAGCGCGGTGAGCGCGGTCTCCTCGCCGACCTTCCACTTGGCGCTCTTGACGAACTGGTAGACCGCGATCGACCAGCCCTGGTTCCACGCCCGCATCGCCATCCCGAAGGCGGCGGTAGATTTTCCCTTCATCTCGCCGGTGTGCACCGCCAGCACGGGCCGGTTGCGGCGCTGCCTGGTGGTCAGCCCGTCGGCGGGGACGACGGGGACCTGCCCCTGCGGCATCAGTCCTCCCCGCCGGCGCTCGTCGGCCAGCTCCGACCGGGCACTCCGCCGGTGGATGAGCTCGCGAGCCCGCTCATCAGGCCGCCTTCCGGGCGTCGCGGACCGTGGCGGCCAGCGCCTCGGCGCCCAGTTCCTCCAGGCGCATCGTCCGGGCGCCGAGCGCCGCGCCCAGCGACGCGGCCAGGCCCAGCCGCACCGGCCCGGACTCGCAGTCCACGACCACGCCCGCGACGTCCCCGGCGGCGAGCAGGCCGGCGGCCCGGCGCGCCTCACCCAGGTGGTCACCGCCGCGCGCGCCGGTGGCCCGTCCGTCGGTGACGACGACCAGCAGCGGGCGACGCCGCGGGTCGCGGACCCGCTCCAGCGCCAGCGTGCGGTGCGCCTCCAGCAGCCCGGCGGCCAGCGGGGTGCGCCCCCCGGTGGGCAGCGCGGTGAGCCGGGCGGCGGCGGCCTCGACCGACCAGGTCGGGGGGAGCGCGAGCTCGGCGGCGTCCCCGCGGAAGGTGATCAGGCCGACCTTGTCGCGGCGCTGATAGGCGTCCAGCAGCAGCGAGAGGACGGCGCCCTTGACCGCGGCCATCCGCGACCGGGCGCCCATCGAGCCGCTGGCGTCGACGACGAACAGGACGAGGTTGCCCTCCCGGCCCTCGAGCACGGCCTGGCGCAGGTCGTGGCGCTGGACCAGCAGGCCCGGCCCGCTGCGGCCGCGGACGCGCTGGTGCGGGGCGGCGGCGAGCACGGTGCCGGCCAGGTGCAGCTTCGTGACGGTGCCCTCGGGGCGGGTCGAACCCACGACGCGGCCGCGCTCGGCCCGGGCCCGCGACCGCCGGCCGGCTGCGCCGGCGCCGATGCCCGGCACCTCCAGCCGCCGGGTGCGGAAGGGGTCGGCCGGGGCGACCGCGGCCTTTTCGGGAGCGGCGGCGGCGTCGGCGTGCCCCCCACCCTCCCCGCGGGGGGCGGTCGAGGGCTCGCCCGCGATCCCGCCGCCGTCAGGCGCAGGATCCTTTTCCTGCGTCTGGGCGTCGGATCCGTAGGTATTGCTTCCTATGCCTGGGTCGCCGCCGCCGCCGTCCGGGCCGCCGCCGTCCGGGCCGCCGTCGTCGGGGCCGCCGTCATCGGGGCCGCCCTCCGGCCCGCCGTCGTCCGGGGGCTCGGGGTCGTCGTCGGGACGGGAGTCGGCGAGCGCCTGGTCGAGCGTCTCGTCGTCCAGCCCCGGGGCGTCGAACGGGTTGCGCCGGCGCCGGTGGGGGAGCGCCAGCCGGGCGGCGACGCGGACGTCGTCCTCGGTGACCTCCTCGCGGCCGCACCAGGCGGCGTGCGCGATGGCGGCGCGGGCGGTGACGAGATCGGCGCGCAGCCCGTCGACGTCGAAGGCGGCGCAGACGGCGGTGACCTGGCGCAGCGCGGCGTCGGAGAGGGCGACGCGCGGCAGGCGGGCGCGGGCGTCGGCGATGCGCCCGGCCAGCGCGGTCTCCTCGTCGGCCCACCGCGCGGCGAAGCCGGCGGGGTCGGCGTCGGAGGCGAACCGGCGGCGCACGACCTCGGCGCGCACCGCGGGATCGCGGGGGGCGGCGACCTCGACCGTGAGCCCGAACCGGTCCAGGAGCTGGGGGCGGAGCTCGCCCTCCTCGGGGTTCATCGTGCCGACCAGCAGGAACCGGGCCGCATGCCGCACGGAGACGCCTTCGCGCTCGACGTACGCGGTACCCAGGGCGGCGGCGTCGAGCAGCAGGTCGACCAGGTGGTCGTGCAGCAGGTTGACCTCGTCGACGTAGAGGACACCGCGGTGCGCCGCCGCGAGCAGCCCGGGCTCGTAGGCCTTCACGCCCTCGGTCAGCGCACGCTCCAGGTCCAGCGAGCCGACCAGCCGGTCCTCGGAGGCGCCCACCGGCAGCTCGACCAGCCGGGCCGCGCGGGTGCGGGCGGCGGCGCCGGGCTCGTGCGGGCCGTCGGGGCAGGCCGGGTCGGGGGCGGCCGGGTCGCAGCCGAACCGGCAGCCGGCGACGACGTCGACCGGCGGCAGGACGGCGGCCAGCGCCCGGACGCTGGTCGACTTGGCGGTGCCCTTCTCACCCCGGACCAGGACGCCACCCACGGCCGGGGAGACGGCGTTCAGCAGGAGGGCCAGCCGCAGGTCGTCCATGCCGACGACGGCGGTGAAGGGGAAGCTCATGCGGGGTACCCGCGCACGGGACGCGTCCTCTCCCCGGGTGTCCACGCCCGGAGGTGGCAGGGACGACGGCTGGAGTCTCCTGGCTCCCGGATCGACGTCCGTCCCCGGCCTTCCCGCCCCGTGAGGGGCAGTGACCTCCGCTGGGGACGGACTCCCCGGTCACAGTGGCGGGACCGCGCCGGGATCTCACCGGGCTTCCTCCACTGCCGTCGCGTGTGGCGCGGCAATCAGACCACGCGCCGCCCGGCCGCCGACAGCCCCCCTCGGCGCCCGGAGTCGGGACCTAAGACCCCGTTGACGTCCTAACGCCGTTAGGAGAACACTTCCCGCATGGTCGGTGCCGTACCGATGGACCGCCGGCGACGGCGGCGCCAGGAGACGATCGAGCAGGTGCTCGACGTCGCGGTCGAGGTCATGACCGAGCAGGGCGTCGCCGGGCTGACCCTCGGCGAGGTCGCCCGCCGCATGGGCATCCGCCCGCCGTCCCTCTACGGGTACTTCGACGGCAAGCACGCTCTCTACGACGCCCTCTTCGAGCGCGGCTGGCGCGCACTCCAGGACGCGCTCCGGGCCTCCGGCGCGATCGGGCCGGGCAGCGACCCGCTGGCCACCCTGTCCGCCGGCACCGCGGTCTTCGTCCGGTGGGCGGTGGAGCACCCGGCCTACTCGGCGCTCATGTTCTGGCGCCCGGTCCCCGGCTACGTGCCGTCGGAGCGGGCGTACGCACCGGCTGTCGAGCTCGACGCGCAGAGCCGCCAGCGCATCGGCCGCCTCCGCGACACCGGCCTGCTGCCCCCGGACGTCGACGTCGACCGCGCCTACCGGGCCTACACGGCGCTCGTCAGCGGGGTCATCTCCCAGCAGCTGTCCAACGCACCTGACGAGCCCTTCGAGACCGGCACCTTCACCGCCGTCCTGCCCGACCTCCTGGCCATGTGGCTGTCGCACCACCGCACGCCCCACCCGCCCGCGCAACCGGAAGGAGAACCACTGTGACCACCTCCGCCCCTGCCCCCGCTCCTCCCCGCCCCCGGGCCGCTGCGCTGGACGAGGACACCGCGTACCGGCTCGCCGCCACCGAGTACGACCGCGTCCTCGGCGTCCTGCGCGACCTCGGCCCGGACGACTGGGAGCGCCCCACCGACTGCACCGGGTGGACCGTGCGCACCCTGACCGCGCACCTGCTCGGTACCGCCCAGATGGCCGCCTCGCTGCGGGAACTGGTCCGCCAGCAGCGGGCGGCCGGCAAGGAGGGGGGCGGGATCGACGCGCTGACCGCCGTCCAGGTGCGCGAGCGGTCGCACCTGGACGGCGCCGCGCTGGTCGCCGGGCTGGCCGGCACGATCCCCCGGGCGCTGCGGGGCCGGCGGCGGCTGTCCCGGATCGCCGGCCGGTTCCGCCTGCCCGAGAAGCAGGTCGTCGGGGAGGCCACCGAGTGGTGGCGGATGGACTTCCTCCTCGACGTGGTCCTGACCCGGGACGTGTGGATGCACCGCGTCGACCTGACCCGCGCCACCGGCCACGAGCTGGAGCTCACGCCGACGCACGACGGCGTCCTGGTGGCCGACGTCGTCGGCGAGTGGGCCGCCCGGCACGGCCGGCCCCACCGGCTGCGCCTCACCGGGCCGGCCGGTGGCGAATGGTCGTCGGGCACCGGCGGCGAGGAGCTGGAGCTGGACGCCGTCGAGTTCTGCCGGGTGCTGTCGGGCCGGGGCAGCGGTTCCGGCCTGCTGGCCCAGCAGGTCCCCTTCTGAGCGCGGGCCGGTGCCCGTCATGGACGCTTTCAGCCCGCTGCCCGGCGTCACCGTGCTCTCCGACCCGCAGGAGGTGCCGGGCATCGGCTGGCTGCCGGTGCACGCCTTCGTCCTGGCCGCGCAGGAGCCCGTGGTCGTGGACACCGGCGTCTCGCTGGCCGACCGCCGGTTCGTCGAGGACCTCGGCTCTGTGCTCGACCCGTCCGACGTCCGCTGGATCTGGCTGACCCATCCCGACCGCGACCACACCGGTGGCCTGCTCGACCTGCTGGCCGCCGCGCCCCGGGCGCAACTGGTGACGACCTTCCTCGGCCTGGGCATCCTCGGGCTGGAGCACCGGATCCCGCTCGACCGCGTGCACCTGCTCAACCCGGGCCAGCTCCTCCCGGTGGGCGACCGGGAGCTGCGCGCGATCCGGCCACCGCTGTACGACAGCCCGGCGACGACGGGCTTCCAGGACACCGCGACCGGCGTGGTCTTCAGCTCCGACTGCTTCGGCGGCCCCGTCGCGACGGCCGCGCTGGCCGGCTGCGACGACGTCCGGGCCGTGCCGCCCGGCGACCTGCGGGCCGGGCAGCTGCTGTGGGCGGCCGTCGACAGCCCGTGGGTGCACTCGGTGGACCGCGGCGCCTTCGACCGCTCGCTGGCCGCCGTGCGCGACCTCGACGCCTCCGCGGTCCTCAGCTCGCACCTGCCGCCGGTCGTCGGTGGGGCCGATGGCCTGCTCGACACCCTGCGGCTGGCACCGGACGCCGACCCGTTCGTCGGTCCGGACCAGCGGGCCCTCGAGGAGCTGCTGGCCGGCTTCGAGCCCGGCCGGCCGGACGGGGGTCCGCTCACGCCGCCCTAGGATCGGCGGACGTGCCCGCTCCCGCGCCCGCCGACGGCCGCCTCCCGATCGTGGTGGTCGGCGTCGGCGCCGACGGCTGGGACGGGCTCTCCCTGCGCGCCCGCCGGGCCGTCGAGGCCGCCGAGGTGCTGCGCGGCAGCGCCCGCCAGCTCGCCTTGGTCCCGCCCGAGGTGGGCGCCGAGCGGGTGCCCTGGCCCTCTCCGCTGGGGCCGGTGCTGCCCGGGCTCCCGCGGGAGCACCCCGGACGGCGGGTCGTCGTGCTGGCCAGCGGTGACCCCATGCTCTCCGGCATCGGCACCTCGCTCCTGCGGGCGCTGGGCCCGCGGGCGGTCGAGGTGGTGCCGCACCCGTCGTCGGTCACGCTGGCCTGCGCGCGGCTGGGCTGGGCCGTGGAGGAGGCGCAGGTGGTCTCCGTGGTGGGCCGCCCCGTCGAGCTCGTCGTGCCGCACGCCACCCCCGGACGGCGGCTGCTGGTGCTCGGCTCCGACGGCTCGACCCCGGCGGCGGTCGCGGCCCTGCTGGCCGAGCGCGGGCTGGGCGCCAGCCGGCTGACCGCGCTGGCGCAGCTCGGCGGCCCCGGCGAGCACGCCGTCACCGGCACCGCGGCGGGCTGGCCGCACCCGGAGACCGACCCGCTCGTGCTCACCGCCGTCGAGGTGGCCGCCGACCCCGGCACGGTCACGCTGCCGGCCCTTCCCGGGCTGCCCGACGACGCCTACGAGCACGACGGCCAGCTGACCAAGCGTGACGTCCGCGCGGTCACCCTCGCCCGGCTCGCCCCGCTGCCGGGGCAGCTGCTCTGGGACGTCGGCGCCGGCGCCGGCTCGATCGGCATCGAGTGGATGCGTACCCACCCCTCCTGCCGGGCGGTGGCCGTGGAGCGCGACCCCGCGCGGGCGACGCGGATCGGGCGCAACGCGAGGCGGCTCGGCGTCCCCGGGCTCGAGGTGGTCCCCGGCGCCGCGCCCGGGGCTCTGGCCGCGCTGCCCGCACCGGACGCTGTGTTCGTCGGCGGCGGCGCGACCGTGCCGGGATTGCTCGACGCCTGCTGGGAAGCGCTGCGTCCCGGCGGTCGGCTGGTGGTCAACGCCGTCACGCTGGAGAGCGAGGCGGCGCTGGCCGCGCGGTACGCCCGGCACGGCGGCGAGCTGGTGCGGCTCGGCGTCGCCACCGCCGCCCCCGTGGGCGGCTTCACCGGCTGGAAGGCGGCGATGCCCGTGACGATCTGGTCGGGGGTCAAGGCATGACGGTGCACTTCATCGGCGCCGGCCCGGGCGCCGCGGACCTGGTCACCGTGCGGGCGGCGCGGATCATCGCGTCGGCCCAGGTGTGCCTCTACGCCGGTGCGCTGGTGCCGCGGGAGCTGCTGGACACCGCCCCGCCAGGGGCACGGCTGGTGGACAC
Source organism: Blastococcus sp. SYSU DS0533 (assembly GCF_054050775.1). NCBI lineage: Bacteria > Bacillati > Actinomycetota > Actinomycetes > Geodermatophilales > Geodermatophilaceae > Blastococcus > Blastococcus sp. SYSU DS0533. Next base: position 11,938 of record NZ_JBJGZZ010000002.1, read on the forward strand.
CGCGGACCTCGACCTCGACCAGATCACCGCGGAGCTGGTCGGCGCGCACGAGGCCGGGCTCGACGTCGCCCGGCTGCACTCCGGCGACCCGTCGGTGTACAGCGCGATGGCGGAGCAGATGCGCCGGCTGGACGCCGCGGGGGTCCCGTACGACGTCGTCCCTGGCGTGCCGGCCTTCGCCGCCGCGGCCGCCTCGCTCAAGCGGGAGCTGACCGTCCCCGGTGTCGGCCAGACCGTCATCCTGACCCGCACCTCGGCCCGGTCGACGCCGATGCCGCCGGGGGAGGACCTGGCGACCCTCGGCGCCTCCCGCGCCACGCTGGTGCTGCACCTCGCGGTCCAGCGGATCGCCGAGCTGGTGCCCGAGCTGGTGCCCTCCTACGGCGCGGACTGCCCGGTCGCGGTCGTCGCCCGCGCCAGCCGCGACGACGAGCTGGTGCTGCGCGGCACGCTCGCCGACATCGCCGGGCAGGTCGAGGCCGCCGGGGTGCGGCGCACGGCGGTGGTGGTCGTGGGCTCGGTGCTGACCGCCGGGGAGTTCCCCGACAGCCACCTCTACTCGACGACGCGGTGCCGCGGCTAGGCGGTGCCGACGACCGTGCCGCCGCGGTCGATGACGAGCACGTCCACCTCGACCGGGGCACCGCGCAGCACGCCGAGCGCCGTCCCCCGCGCGGCGCCGGCCACGAGGTCGCCCAGCGGCAGGCCGGCGGCCCGGCACTGCTGGAGCGCGTCCAGCGCCGTGTTGGCGCTCCGCACCCCGTCGACCAGGGCCGGTGCCCCGCCCGCCTCGCGGACGCGGGCGGCGAGCGACGCGAAGGAGACCTGCGAGCGGCCGGAGTGCAGGTCCAGGTGCCCGTCGGCGAGCTTGGCGAGCTTGCCGATGCCGCCGGCGATCGTCAGCCGCGGGACGGGGTGGCGGCCCAGGTACTTGAGGACGGCGCCGGCGAAGTCACCCATGTCCAGCAGCGCGTCCTCGGGCAGGCCGTACCGCTCCACGACGACGCGCTCGCTGGTGCTGCCGGTGCAGGCGGCGACGTGGGTGTGCCCGGCGGCGCGGGCGACGTCGATGCCGCGGCGGATCGAGTCGATCCACGCCGAGCACGAGTAGGGCACGACGACGCCGGTGGTGCCGAGGATGGACAGCCCGCCCAGGATGCCCAGCCGCGGGTTCCAGGTGCGCCGGGCCAGCTCCGCGCCGCGCTCCACCGACACCTCGACGACGACGTCGCCGCTGCCCCCGTGCCGCGCGGCGACCGCGGCCACGTGCTCGCGGATGAACTGCCGGGGCATCGGGTTGATCGCCGGCTCGCCGACCGCCAGCGGCAGCCCCGGTTTGGTTACCGTGCCCACGCCCTCGCCGGCCCGGAAGGTGACGCCGCTGCCCGGCGTGCCGTGGGCCACCCGGACCGAGACGAGCGCCCCGTGGGTGACGTCCGGGTCGTCGCCGGCGTCCTTGACCACGCCTGCGGTCGCGGCGCCGTCCTCGAGGCGTTCGGTGGCGAGCGCGAACGCCGGGTGCCGGTCCTTGGGCAGGTGGATCGTCACCGGGTCGGGGAACTCGCCGGTGAGCAGCGCGGTGTAGGCGGCGGTCGCGGCGGCCGTCGCGCACGCGCCGGTGGTCCAGCCCGAGCGGAGGCCGGTGCCGGTCGTCGTCGCCACCCGACCAGCATGCACGGCGGCCTCCGGTGACCGGCCGGGTGCTGGTGCTCGGCGGAACGGGCGAGGCGCGGCGGCTGGCGGAGGCGCTGGTGGCCGACGGGGTCGACGTCGTCAGCTCGCTGGCCGGGCGGGTCGTCGAACCGGCGCTGCCGCCGGGGGCGGTGCGGATCGGTGGGTTCGGCGGCGCGGAGGGGCTGGCGGACTGGCTGAGGGAGGCGCAGGCGGTGGCCGTCGTGGACGCCACCCACCCCTTCGCGGCCGGCATGACCGCCGCGGCGGCAGTCGCGGCCTCGACCACCGGCATCCCGTTGCTGCGACTGCAACGACCGGGCTGGAGCGCGGGCCCGGGCGACGACTGGCGCTGGGTCGGGTCACTGCAACGAGCGGCGGCGGCGGTGACCGGGTACGGCTCGGTCTTCCTCACGACGGGGCGGCAGGGGCTCGCCGCGTTCGCCGACGTGCCGGGGCACTGCCTGGTGCGGTCGGTGGACCCCCCGTCGCCGCCGCTGCCCCGGCACTGCACGGTGGTCCTCGCGCGCGGGCCGTTCAGCCTCGACGACGAGCTCGCCCTCATGCGCGAGCACGCCGTCGACGTCGTCGTCACGAAGGACAGCGGCGGCTCGATGACGGCGGCGAAGCTCACCGCGGCCCGGGAGCTGGGCCTCCCGGTGGTGCTGGTGCGCCGGCCACCGCTGCCGGCCGGCGTGCCGGTGGTGGCGACGGTGGACGAGGCGCGGGAATGGACCCGGTTGCACGCCATCTGACCGTCGTGTGCCGACGCAGTCAGCGGGGCAGTGCAGGCACATGACCGAGACCGCGCCTCTCCGTGCCCTGGCCCTCGTCTGCAGCCTGAAGCCCTCGCCCGCCCCGTCGAGCAGCGACCTGATCGCCCGTCAGATCCTCGGCGAGCTGGAGAAGCACGGCGTCACCGGCGACGTCGTCCGGGTCGTCGACCACGACGTGAAGCCCGGCGTGGAGGTGGACATGGGCGAGGGTGACCAGTGGCCCGCGATCCGCGACCGGATGATGGCCGCCGACATCCTCGTCGTCTCCACGCCGACCTGGGTGGGGCACATGAGCAGCGTCGCCCAGCGGGTGCTCGAGCGGCTCGACGGCGAGCTGTCCGAGACAGACGACTCGGGCCGGCCGAAGGTGACCGGCAAGGTGGCTGTCGTCTCCGTCGTCGGCAACGAGGACGGTGCCCACGCGATCGTCGCCGACCTGTTCCAGGGGCTGGACGACATCGGCTTCACGATCCCCGCGCAGGGCTCGACCTACTGGAACGACCAGGCCATGGGCGGCACCGACTACCTGGACCTGGAGGAGACGCCCGAGGCGGTGGCCGCCACGACCGCGACCCTGGCGGAGAACGCCGCGCACCTGGCCCGGGCGCTGAGGGCCCGGCCCTACCCCGGCCGCTGATCGTCAGGCCGGCAGCCGGTCCGCTGCCGCGCCGGCCGTCGCCCCGGCGCGGCGGCGGCGCAGCCGCACCCCGGCGATCGCGGTCAGCGCGAGGACGACGAGCACGGCCGCGTAGACCTCGGTGACCGTCTCCAGGCCGAACGTGCCGGTGACCGACCCGGCGACCACTGCCGGCACGCTGAAGCTCAGGTAGCCGACCACGAAGATGCTGGAGAGCAGCCCGGCGCGCTCGGCGGGGTCGACGCCGGCGCTCGCGGTCGCGACGGAGCCGAGGAACGACAGGCCGAAGCCGAGGCCCGAGACGACCGCGGAGACGAAGAGGACGGCGACCTGGCCGGTGACGAGGGCGGCGATCGTGCCGGTGACCCCTCCGGCGAAGAGGGTGGCGCCGCCGACCATGGCGCGCTCCGCGGCGAGGTCGCGGCCCAGGATCGCGGCGACGCCGCCGGAGCCGTGCATGGCCAGCACCATGAGGCTGCCGACCAGGTGGTCCTCGATGCCGAACACGCCGGCGACGAGGGAGGGGCCCAGCGACAGGTAGAGGCCGCCCAGCGCCCAGGCGGCCACCATGACCGGCAGCACGGCGAGGAACGCCGGCCGCTGCGACCGGGGCACCCGGACCGTGGGCCGCAGCGAGCGCAGCGCGCCTGGGGAGCGCGGCGAGGTCTCGGGCAGGACCCGGACGAGCGCGGTGGCCAGCAGCAGGACGACGGCGAGGACGCCGAACACCCAGCGGGCCGGGGAGGCGACGAGTTCGACGACGAGGCCGGCACCGACCGCGCCCACCGACAGGCCGAGGCCCGGCGCGGCGCTGTTGAGCAGGGCCCCGAGCGGGCGGGCCGGGCGCTGGCTGTCCAGCAGCGCGGCGCCGAGGGTGCCGGTCAGCGCACCCATCGACAGCCCCTGCAGCACCCGGGCGGCCAGCAGCCAGCCGACGCCGTCGGCGGCGACGAACACGACCATGGAGGCGGCCTGCAGCAGCAGCCCGCCGGCCAGCACCGGCCGCCGGCCGACGTGGTCGGAGAGACCCCCGACGACCAGGAGCGCGGCGAGCAGCGCCAGCGCGTAGATGCCGAAGACGGTCGTCAGCACCCCCGCCCCGAAGCCGAACTCCTCCTGGTACACGCGGTACAGCGGCGTGGGGACGCCCGAGGCGGCCAGCACGAGCAGGAGGAGGCCCGCGGAGGTCCAGAACGCCGCGTCCCGGCGGAGGGTAGGAGGAGCCACGATGGTGGGCAAGGGCAACGATCGCGACGGCATTCCCGCGCCGCGGCGTGTCAGCGCGGGTAGCTGCGGGAGGTGTAGACCGCGCCCGACGGCGTGACGCGGGTCTGCGAGGAGCCGACCAGCACCAGGCAGCGCATGTCCACGGACCCGGGGTCCAGGGCGCCGAGGGTGGTGACCCGGACGGTCTCCTGCGGCCCGCCGACGTCCCGGCCGACGACCACCACGGTCTCCGGCGGGCGCACCTCCAGCAGCACCCGCAGCGCTTCGCCGAGCTGGTGCGGTCGGTGCTTCGAGCGCGGGTTGTAGAGGGCCATGACGAGGTCGGCGGCGGCCGCGTGGCGCAGCCGGTCGACGATCACCTCCCACGGCTTGAGGACGTCGGAGAGCGACAGGACGCAGAAGTCGTGGCCCAGCGGGGCGCCCACGCGGGAGGCGACCGCCTGGGCGGCGGTGAGGCCGGGGACCACGCGCACCGGGACGTCGGCGAACTCGGGACGCTCGGCGACCTCGAGCACCGCGGCCGCCATGGCGAAGACCCCGGGGTCACCGCTGGAGACGACCGCGACCCGGCGGCCGCTCTGCGCCAGCGCGAGCGCGTGGGCGGCGCGCTCGGCCTCGACCCGGTTGTCGCTGGCGTGCCGGGTCTGGCGCGGGTTGACCGCGACGCGGTCCAGGTAGGGCCCGTAGCCGACCAGGTCGTCGGCGGCGGCGAGCACCTCCGCGGCCTCCGGGGTGGTCCAGCTGCGGGCGCCGGGCCCGAGGCCGACGACGACCACCTCCCCGGTGCCGCCCCGTCGGTCGGGCGCCGGTGCGGGTTCGGTGACCTGCGGGGTGAGCGGGCTGGGCAGCAGGGCGAGGGAGAAGTACGGGACGCTCGCAGGGTCCACCTCGGCCAGCGGCAGGCAGCGCTGGCGGTCGGTGGTGGCCCGCTCGACGTAGACCGCGCGGTCGAGAACGCCGGCGCGCTCGAAGGCCTCGCGCACCTGCGGGAAGGTGCGGCCGAGCTTCATGACGGCGGCCGAGTCGGTGGCGGCCAGGCGGGCGGCGAGCTCGTCGGCCGGCAGCGTGCCGGGGAGGACGGTGAGCACCTCGTCGCGCTCGACCAGCGGGCGCCCGACGGCCGCGGCGGCCGCGGTGACGCTGGTGACCCCGGGCACGACCTCGGTGGGGTAGCGGTGCGCCAGCCGCTTGTGCATGTGCATGTAGGAGCCGTAGAAGAGCGGGTCCCCCTCGGCGAGCACGACGACGTCGCGCCCGGCGTCCAGGTGTGCGGCCAGCCGGGCGGCGGCGGCCTCGTAGAACTCGTCGATGGCGCCCTGGTAACCACCGGGGTGGTCGGTGGTCTCGGTGGTGACCGGGTAGACCAGCAGCTCCTCGACCTGGCCGTCGCGGAGGTAGGGCTCGGCCAGGGCCCGGGCCACCGAGCGGCCGTGCCGGGCGGCGTGGAAGGCGACGACGTCGGCGGCGCCGATCAGCCGGGCGGCCCTGACGGTGACCAGCTCGGGGTCGCCGGGACCGAGCCCGACCCCGTACAACCGGCCGGTGCCGCTCGTGCCACCGCTCATTCGACGTCGCTCGCGATCGCGTTGACCGCGGCGGCGGTGATGGCGCTGCCGCCGCGGCGGCCGCGCACGACGAGGAACTCGAGGTCGGAGGCGGCGAGCGCCTCCTTGGACTCGGCGGCACCGATGAAGCCGACGGGGATGCCGAGGACGGCGGCCGGGCGCGGGCCGCCGGCGGCGACCATCTCGAGCAGGTGGAACAGCGCGGTGGGGGCGTTGCCGATGGCGACGACGGCGCCGTCGAGGCGGTCGTGCCAGAGCTCCAGCGCGGCGGCGGTGCGGGTGGTGCCGAGCTCGGCGGCGAGGCCCGGGGTGCGCGGATCGTCGAGGGTGCAGACGACGTCGTTGTCCTTGGGCAGCCGGCGCCGGGTGACGCCGCTGGCCACCATCTGCGCGTCGCACAGCACGGGTGCGCCGGCGTCGAGCGCCTCGCGGGCCCGCTGGACGACGGAGGGGGACCAGGCGATGTCCTCGACCAGGTCGACCTGACCGCAGGCGTGGATCATCCGCACCGCCACGCGCGCGACGTCGTCGGGCAGCCCGCCGAGGTCCGCCTCGGCACGGATCGTCGCGAACGACTGCCGGTAGATCTCGGCGCCGTCCTTCTCGTACTCGTAGACCACCATCGGGCGGGAAGGCTACGTCGGTGGGCCCCGCCCGCCCGCGCCCGGTCAGCCGGCGCGGGAGTTGGCCGGGTCTGCGGTGGCGTGGGGCAGGACGAGGACCTCGGTGCCGTCGGGCCGCCAGGTGTGCCATCGGCCGTCGGGTTGGCGTTCGATGCGGAACCCGTGGTGGATCTCGGTGTGGCGGCGTTCGCAGAGCAGTCCTGAGTTGTGCAGGGAGGTGTCCCCGCCGTCTGCCCAGTGGATGAGGTGGTGGACGTCGCACCGGTGGGTGGGGGCGTGGCAGCCGGTGAAGACGCAGCTGCGGTCGCGGGCGTCGAGGGCGCGGCGCAGCCCGGAGGGGGAGACGCGCTGGCGGCGGCCGTGGTCGAGCACGTCTCCGTCGGGGCCGATGACGATGCGGGTGATGGTGCCGTCGCAGGCCAGCCAGCGGGCGCGGGCGGCGGAGATGGTCGCCCCGAAGCTGAGCTTCGCCGCCCCGGGCCCGGCAGTGGGGTCGATGAGGTCGGCGAGGTCGACCCGGACCACGACGTGCGGTGTGTGGGTGCGCAGCAGCGGCAGGTGCCCGGCGGCCAGGGCGTTGTCGGTGAGCTGGACCAGGGCGTCGGCGGACTGCTGGGCGCGGGTGCGGGTGTCCCCGGCGGGCCGGTCGGCCTGCACGACCGACTCGATCGCAGCCTGCAGCTTCTCCCCGCCGACGGCGTCCAGCTCGAACCGGCCGCTCACGCTGCCATCGGCGTGCTTGACCAGGGTCAACGAGCGGCCCTCGGTGGGATCCGGTTCGGGCCCGTCGGGGTCCAGCCGGGCCAGGTAGTGGTCCACGACCTGGCGCAGCTCGGCGTGCGGGCGGGTGGCGGCCACCTCGGCGAGCGCCTGATCGACCCCGGCCAGGTCCACGCCCCGGGCGTGGGCGGCGGCCAGCTTGGCCGGGGCGACCGCCGGGGCGATCTCGGCGAGCGCCTCGAGCGCCACCGCGCCGGTGCCGGCCGCGGCGGCGACCGCCGGCAGCGCTTCCAGGGCCCGCCCGGCGGCGACCAGCCGGGAGGTGGCCGCCGGGGAGAAACGGGCGTGCCCGCGCAGCCAGGACGCCATGGTCTTCTGCCCGACGACGACACGGAACCGCTGGTCGGCGCCTCGTCCACAGATGCGAGAACAGCCTTGACGAGGTGGCGGAGGTCGACTCGGCGGCAGGCGCCGTAGTCAGCCGGTCGGTTCGTCGACCCGGTAGCCGGAGCCGGTGGCGACCACGTCCACCACCGCTCCACCGGGCCGGCCGCAGCGCCGCCGGCACCCGGCCCAGTGCTGCCGCGCCCCACCGCCCGGCAGGGAGCCGATGACGACGGCGGCGGTCGCGTCCGCCCGGACGTCGGCGAGGGACTTGGCACATCCCGGCAACCCGGCGCAGGCGGTCACACGGGTCCACGGGCTGTCCGGGTCGAGCACCAGCCCGGCCTCCACCAGCAGCGCGGCCGCCGACCCGTCGGTCAGGTCGGGGACGACGACGCCGCGCCACGGCGTCAGCTGGACCTCCGCCGCGAGGTCGGCCAGCAGCCGGAGCTGCACAGCGGTGAGCCGGCCCAGGGGCACGACCGCGGCCAGCGCCGTCCGGCCGTCGTCCTGCGGCACCGCACCGATCGGTCGCACCCGCGGCTCGGCCGGCACCTCGACGCGCTGAGCTGCTGACCCGCCGCCCACCCGCGCCGCCACCCGTCCACGTCCGTCGGCCAGCTCCGCCAGCCGCCAGGCGCTCCCGCCCTGGTCGGCGCGCTCGGCGAGGAAGGCGCGCGTGGCGGCCAGCGCCAGGGCGACGGCGTCGGCGGGGGAGGCGCGCAGCCCGGAGTCCGCTCCGGCCAGCGTGAGCGCGACCACCCCGGGGGGAAGGGCCAGCAGCCCGATGTCGCCGCCCAGCGGTGCGACGTCGCCCCTGCCGTCGTCGAACGTGGCCAGGAACCGGCCCGGCAGCGCCGCGAGCGAGGGGTCCGCGCACAGGCCGGCGTCGAAGGCGCGCACCCAGGGCCGGGCGTCGAGCAGGCCCCCGGCCCGGCCGCTGAGCACGCTGCCCAGCAGGTTGCGCGCGGTCTCGTGGGTGTCGCTGGGCAGCAGCCCGGCCGCCGCCAGCCGGTCGCCCAGCTCACCCGCCGAGCCCGGCCGCAGCCCGCGGAGCTGCAGGTTGCCGCGGCTGGTCAGTTCCAGCGCGCCGTCCCCGAGCTCGACAGCGGCCGCTGCGAGGACCCGGAGCTGGCCGGCGCGGAGCAGCCCGCCGGGGATCCGAACGCGGGCCAGCTCGCCGTCGGCGGCGGAGTGGGTCTGCAGCGCGCCGGGGCAGGCGTCGGCGCGGTCACGCAGGGGCGGGGTGTGCGGCCTGGCTGATGACATGGCGCCCGCGAGGCTACGGCCCGCGGCGCACCCGGCCGGCCCCCGCTCCCGTCGATGCGGTCGGGCGGTCAGCCGGGATCGCGGTAGACCTCCGGCAAGCGGGGCGACCGCAGGTCCAGACGCACGCTGCCCAGCCGGCGGCCGTCCGGCGCCAGGGCCTCCGCGGTGGGTGGCCGTCGCCCGGCCCAGACGACCACCACGTGCCCGTGCCGGGGAACCGCGAGCAGGCGGGCGCCGACCCGCAGGCTCCCGACCTCCCGGCTCGCGCGCAGCGTCGCGTACGAGGCGTACCGGGCGCCCCACGGCAGCAACCGCCCGCCGTTGCGCAGCACCGCCCCGCCCCCGGTCAGGCGCAGCTGCCCGCCGAGGGTGGCCGCGGCGGGGCGGTCGGCCAGGTCGTCGTCCTCGAGGCCGCCCCCGCCCCCACCGAGCAGCACCCATCCCTGCCCGCGCCGCACCAGCACCCACGTCTCCTCCGCGACGGAGCCGACGCTGCGGCGGGCGAAGAGGGTGCAGGCGACGTCGCCGTCGACGTCCACGGAGAGCGGCGCGAAGCGCCGCCGGCGGCTCAACCGCGCAGGGGTGCCGGGCGCCCCGTTCTCGATGAGCGCGATGCTCTCCGCGAGCGCGTCGTAGGCCACCGCCGCAGGCTAGGCCCGGCGCGGGATCAGGCCGGCCCGCCGCCGCCCGGTCCGTCGAAGGAGAGCCACACCCGGCGGCGCTCGGCCCGGCTGTGCGCCGACGCCATGGCCGCCACCCGGCGCTGCTGGTCGGGGGAGGCGGTGTGCTGCACGACTGCCACCTCGGCCTCCCGCATGGCGCGCTCGGCGGCGAACTCCTCCGGCGTGGAGGGGTACTCGTGGGCGCCGACGTCCCCGGCGTCGTCGCCGTCACCGGGGCGGGCGTAGGGGCTGTCGGGCGGGAGGTGGCCGCTCACCCGGCCGTAGGCGCCGAGGACCAGCAGCACCAGCCCGGCGACGACCGAGAAGGCCACGTTGGGGAAGCGGAACGCCAGGAAGTTGAGGTCGGTGTTCAGCACGGCGAGGTTGGCCAGGGCCGACACCAGGAACAGCACCCCGACGACGATCATCACCGTCGAGGCGATCCGCGGCCCGCGCACGGCGGCCGCGACGAGGACCACCGCGGTGGCGACGGAGATGGTGGACAGCAGGCCGTTGGAGGAGAGGCCCAGGACCCGCTCGCCCTCGGTGGAGAAGAACGCCAGGCCGTCGGCGAAGCCCAGGACGCCGAACACCGCGATCACCGCGGCGACGACCACCGCGCCGATCCGGTGCACGGCCGGCACCCGGCTCCCGGTAGGAGCCTGCTCCGGTTCCCGGCGGTCGACGCCGGCCGGCGGCGGGGCGGGAACCGGCGCGGGGACAGGTCCCGGTGGCGCTGCCGGCGCCGATCGGGTGCGGCGGAGGTGCGGACGCAGTGCCATGACGACTCCCTCGGACGTACCGGTCGATACCCGTCCTTCGCCGTCGGGGTGCGGTCCGGATGCGGACGGTGGGCGCCGCCTCGCCCTGCGCACGCGCCCCGGTAGCGTTCGGCCCACATCACGGCAGTGCAGCGAGATCGTCCACCCGGTGCCGCCCATGGTCAGCGGAGCGGCGGCACAGGGGGCGATCCCGGTGCGACCCGGTGCGGTCCCGCCACTGCGAGCCCGGCCCCGGGCGAGCCAGACACTCCGGCTGCCGTGCCCAGCGGAACGGGGCGCGGACCCCGAGGGAGGCGGCGCGGCCGTGTTCACCCTGCTCTCCACGAGCGACACCGACCTGCTCTCGGCCCGGGCCAGCGGCGCCGGCTGGCGGCTCGGCAACCCTGCCCGCCTCGACGCCGCCGGCATGGCGGCGCTCACCGAGGGCAGCGAGCTGGTCGTCATCCGCATCCTCGGGGTGCGCCGGCAGTACGAGGAGGTGCTGGCCCCGCTGCTCGCCGGGCCCGCGCCGGTCGTCGTCCTGGGCGGAGAGCAGGTCCCCGACGCCGAGCTGATGGAGCTGTCCACCGTCCCGATGGGTGTGGCCACCGAGGCCCACGGCTACCTGGCGCAGGGCGGGCCGGACAACCTCCGCCAGCTGCACCGCTTCCTCTCCGACACGGTGCTGCTCACGGGCGAGGGCTTCGAGCCGCCGTCGGTCGCGCCCGACTGGGGGCTGCTCGACCGGACCGCCCGCAGGGTCACCGGCCCGCGGGTCGCCGTCCTGTACTACCGGGCGCACCACCTGGCCGGGAACACCGCCTTCGTCGAGGCGCTCTGCACCGCCGTCGAGGACGCCGGTGGCCGCGCCGTGCCCGTGTTCGTCAGCTCGCTGCGCAGCGTCCCCGGCGACCTGCTGGCCACCCTGCGCAGTGCCGACGCGCTCGTGGTCACCGTGCTCGCCGCCGGCGGCTCGCGGCCGGCCACGGCCCAGGCCGGCGGGGACGACGGCGCGTGGGACGTCGGCCAGCTCGCCGAGCTCGACGTGCCGGTCATCCAGGGGCTGTGCCTCACCCGCTCCCGCGAGGAGTGGCTGGCCGACGACGACGGGCTCTCGCCCCTCGACGTCGGCAACCAGGTGGCCATCCCGGAGTTCGACGGCCGCCTGATCAGCGTGCCCTTCTCCTTCAAGGAGACCGACGCCGACGGGCTCACCCACTACGTCGCCGATCCCGAGCGCGCCGCCCGGGTGGCCGGCACCGCCGTCGCCCACGCCCGGCTGCGCCACACCCCGCCGGCGGAGCGCCGGATCGTGCTCATGCTGTCCGCCTACCCGACGAAGCACGCCCGCATCGGCAACGCCGTCGGCCTGGACACCCCGGCGTCGGTGGTGCGGCTGCTGGCCGCGATGCAGGGCGCCGGCTACGACATCGGCCCCTTCGACGGGCCCGACGCGCTGCCCGGCGTCGCCGACCTCGACGGCGACGCGCTGGTGCACGCCCTCATCGCCGCCGGCGGGCAGGACGAGAACTGGCTCACCGAGGAGCAGCTCTCGGGCAACCCGGTGCGCATCCCGGCCGCCCAGTACCGGGCGTTCTTCGACACGCTCCCCGGGGACCTGCGCGAGGCGATGGTCGAGCACTGGGGCCAGCCGCCCGGCTCCCTCTTCGTCGACGGCGACGACATCGTGTTCGCCGCGCTGCGCGCCGGCAACGTGGTCGTGATGGTGCAGCCGCCGCGCGGCTTCGGCGAGAACCCGATCGCGATCTACCACGACCCCGACCTGCCGCCGTCCCACCACTACCTGGCCGCCTACTGGTGGCTGCGGTCGGTGTTCGGCGCGCACGCGCTGGTGCACGTCGGCAAGCACGGCAACATGGAGTGGCTGCCGGGCAAGACCGTCGGGCTGTCGGCCTCCTGCGGACCCGACGCCGCGATCGGCGACCTGCCGTTGGTCTACCCGTTCCTGGTCAACGACCCCGGCGAGGGCAGCCAGGCCAAGCGCCGGGCGCACGCCACGCTCATCGACCACATGGTGCCGCCGATGGCCCGCGCCGAGAGCTACGGCGACATCGCCCGGCTGGAGCAGCTGCTGGACGAGCACGCCAACGTCGCGGCGATGGACCCGGCGAAGCTGCCCGCCGTCCGGGCGCAGATCTGGACCCTGCTGCAGGCCGCCAAGCTCGACGCCGACCTCGGCCTCAACGAGCGCCCGGCCGACGAGCACTTCGACGATATGATCCTGCACGTCGACGGGTGGCTCTGCGAGATCAAGGACTCGCAGATCCGCGACGGGCTGCACGTGCTCGGCTCGCCGCCGGCCGGTCAGGACCGCGTCGACCTCGTCGTGGCCATGCTTCGCGCCCGGCAGATCTGGGGCGGCTCGGTGGCGCTGCCCGGGCTCCGGGAGGCGCTCGGCCTGACCGAGGACGGCACCGCGGGGCTGCGCGAGACCGACCGGGTCGAGGAGCTCGCCGCCGCCCTCGTCGGCGGCATGGAGGCCCGCGGCTGGACCGCGGCCGCCGTCCCCGAGGTCGTGCGGGAGGTGCTCGACCGGGACGACGACGCCGTCGCGGCGGTACTGCGCTTCGCCGTGGACGAGGTGGTGCCCCGGCTGGCGCGCACCACCGACGAGCTCGACGCCACCCTGCACGCCCTCGACGGCGGGTACGTGCCCGCGGGGCCCTCGGGCTCACCGCTGCGCGGGCTGGTCAACGTGCTGCCGACCGGGCGCAACTTCTACTCGGTCGATCCCCGGGCGGTTCCCTCGCGGCTGGCCTGGGAGACCGGCCAGGCGATGGCCGACTCGCTGCTGGAGCGGTACCGCGCCGACACGGGGGAGTGGCCGCGCTCGGTGGGGCTCTCGGTGTGGGGCACCTCGGCCATGCGCACCTCCGGGGACGACGTCGCCGAGGTGCTGGCGCTGCTCGGCGTCCGCCCGGTGTGGGACGAGGCGTCGCGCCGGGTCACCTCGCTGGAGCCGGTGCCCCTCGAGGAGCTCGGCCGCCCCCGGGTCGACGTCACGGTGCGGATCTCCGGCTTCTTCCGGGACGCCTTCCCGCACGTGGTCACCATGCTCGACGACGCCGTCACCCTGGTCGCCGGGCTGGACGAGGACCCGGCGGACAACTACGTGCGTGCGCACGTCGACGCCGACATCGCCGGGCACGGCGACCGCCGGCGGGCCACCACCCGGGTCTTCGGCTCGAAACCCGGTGCCTACGGGGCCGGGCTGCTGCCGCTGATCGACTCGCGCAACTGGCGGGGCGACGCCGACCTCGCCGAGGTCTACGCGGTGTGGGGCGGCTACGCCTACGGCCGCGACCTGGACGGCGTGCAGGCCCGCCCCGACATGGAGGCGGCCTACAAGCGCATCGCGGTGGCCGCCAAGAACGTCGACACCCGCGAGCACGACATCGCCGACTCCGACGACTACTTCCAGTACCACGGCGGCATGGTGGCGACGGTCCGCGCGCTCACCGGCTCGGCGCCCAGGGCGTACATCGGCGACTCGACCCGCCCCGAGCAGGTGCGCACCCGCTCGCTCACCGAGGAGACCGCCCGGGTCTTCCGCGCCCGCGTGGTCAACCCCAAATGGCTCGCCGCGATGCGCCGGCACGGCTACAAGGGCGCCTTCGAGCTCGCCGCGACCGTCGACTACCTGTTCGGCTACGACGCCACGACAGGCGTGGTCGCCGACTGGATGTACGAGAAGCTCGCGCAGACCTACGTGCTCGACCCCGAGAACCGGCAGTTCATGGAGACGTCGAACCCGTGGGCGCTGCACGGCATAGCCGAGCGGCTGCTGGAGGCGGTGGACCGGAAGATGTGGGAGTCGCCCGACCCGCAGGTGCTCGCCGAACTGCAACAGGCCTACCTCGACACCGAGGGCGACCTCGAGGGCGGGGAGACGCCGGCGCCGGGGCAGGTGCGGGCCTAGGAGCCGGGCGGCTCAGGGCAGCCAGGCCGGCCGCAGCAGCCGGCCGGCCAGGTCGCGCGGTGGCCGGGAGCGCGGGCCACGGTCCCCGTCGCCCCGGGGTGCGCCCTGCAGGGACCGTGCCCCCAGCCGCAGGCCGTAGCCGACCAGGTGCCGCAGGGCCACCACCGCGCCGGCGACGATGATGTGCCGCCAGCTGGGGTCCCCGACCAGGCGGAGCAGGCCGGCGGCCACCAGCAGGTCCAGGAGGATGCCCAACGCGAGGGGCGGCCGGCGGGTGACGGCCAGGGCGAGGCCGCCGGACACCAGCGCGATCGCGGCGACGACCTGGGACATCGCCCCGGTGACCGCGACCAGTGTCGAGCTCACACTGTCCGCCCGGTGCGCCGGTGGTCGGTCGCGTCGCCGGTGTCGCCGGAGGAGGTCTCCTGGTCCTCGGCGATCTGGCGCTTCTCCTCGGCGATCTCCCTGCCCAGGAAGTAGTTCAAGGCCGTCCGGATGGCCGCGATGGCGGCGAGCTGGCCGATCTCCTCCCAGCTGGGCGCCACCGCCGTCTTGAGGACGTCGGCGGCCAGCTGGAACTCCAGGCCCAGCGCCAGGAAGCGGCCGAGCGTCAGCCGGACGGGGACGAAGGCCCGCGTGCTCCGGTCACGGAACCCGACCCACAGGAAGAGCAGGAACGCCCAGACCGCGCCGATGATGATGACCGCGGCGCCGCAGGCCTCCACGATGACGACCAGGACGTTGACGATCTCCTGCAGCAGCTCTTCCACGGGGCGCCGCATACCCGGGCCGCGTCGCCGGGCACGCATGACGATTGCGAGACTGCGCCGATGAGCGAACTGCGCCACTCCGCCTCGATCGTCGTCGTCGCCTCCCCGGAGGTGCTGTACGACCTCGTCTCCGACGTCACGCGGACCGGTGAGTGGAGCCCCATCTGCCGGGAGTGCTGGTGGGACGAGGGCGCCACGGGGAAGGTCGGCGACCGCTTCACCGGGCGCAACACCACGCCCGACCGCACCTGGGAGACCCGCTCACGGGTGGTCGCGGCCGACCGGGGCCGCGAGTTCGCCTGGGTGGTCGGCGACGACTTCGTGCGGTGGGGCTTCGGCATGGCGCCGGTCACCGGCGGGACCCGGCTCACCGAGTCGTGGGAGTTCCTGCCCGCCGGGCTGGCGATGTTCGCCGAGCGCTTCGGGGAGCGCGCCGACGAGCAGATCGCCCTGCGCACCCGGCAGGCCCACGAGGGGATCCCGGTGACCCTGGCGGCGATCAAGCGGATCGCCGAGACGGGATGACGGGTCAGCTGCTGCGGTCCACCGGAACCAGCCGCGCCGGCCCCATCGGCTTGTGCGTCAGCGCGGCGCGCAGGATCTCGTAGGCGCCCTGCGCCGCCGCCACCCAGCGGCCGACCGCGGGCTCCCCGCGCAGGACGGTGAGGGAGGCCAGGACCAGTTGCATCCCACCCGACGAGTCGAGGTTGAGGTGGACGGGCACCGGCATCTTCTTCAGCGCGCCGAGGTCGTAGTCGGTGACCAGGCTGCAGGCGGCGCCGTAGACCCCGGCGGCCGTCAGGACCACCCGCGTCCGCGGTCCCCAGTCGAACACCCGGGGCAGGGCGACCAGCGCAGCTGCGCTGACGTAGTCGAGGACGGCGTGCGCCCGCGGCGAGAGCAGTTGGAAGGGGGTCAGCGGGTCACCGCCGTGGTCCGGCCCCGGCACGACGACGTCACCGGTGGCCGGGGTCAGTGCGGCGAGCCCGCCGCGGAGGAAGCGGTCGACCAGCCGCCCGACGATCGGTGCCGCGGTGTAGTGGGCGTTGTGGGCCGCTCCGTCGACGACGACGAGCCTCCCGTTCGGGAGCAGCCGGGTGAACTCCTCCGCCCACGGCTGGGAGAGGGTCTGGTCGTACTGGCCGCGCACGACCAGCGCCGGTGCCTGGACCAGGGGCAGACGCTGCTCGATCGGGTCGTCGACCGTGCGGAACAGCTGCTGGAACATCCGGACCATCCCGGTGGTGGCGTACTCGGCCTGGAAGACGGGGTTGATCGAGGGCGCCTCGAACAGCATGTTGCGCAGGACCCGCGGGTACTCCTTCCACGGCGAGCGGTACTCCGGGTCCGGCGTGGGCCCCTCGAGCACCAGGCTCTCCACCCGGTCGGGGTGGCGGGCGGCGAGTTCGACGGCGACCTGCACACCGATGGAGTTGCCCACCAGCACGGCCCGCTCGATGCCCATGGCATCCATCCAGCACCGCAGCTGGTCGGTCTGCTCGCGCACGGTCGGCGCCGCCGGCCATCGCGTGCCGGCCGGTCGCGGCGAGCGGCCGAAGCCGGGAAGGTCGGGCGCCAGCACGTCGTGGCCGAGGGCGCCCAGGCGCCGGCCGAGCGGGACCAGGTACCGGCTGGAGAGCCCGAGGCCGTGCACCAGGACGACCGGTGGCCGGCCCGGGGTCGCGTCCTCCCGCCAGGTGCGGGCGTGCAGGGACACCCCGAGGGAGGGGACCTCCGTCCAGGTGCTCGTGGGCGCTCGGCCGGGTGAGACTGGCTCCGCGGCTCGGGCCACCAGGTCGGTCAGGTCAGGGGTCGCCTCGGTCCGCTGCGCGTTGTCCGCGGTCATCGTGCTCCTCGGGAGACGTGGTTCGGGATCCCGCGGGGCTGACGGGACGGGCGTCCCCAGCGCCTACCCGGCCCGAAGCGGGCTAGTCGTCCGACCCGGCCGGCTCAGCCCCCGGCCGGGTCCGGCTCGAGCAGACCCTGGGACTCCACGGCCTTCGTGGCCAGCGTCTTGTAGCCCTCCTGGTCGAACAGGACGGTGAGCCGGTCGGGCTCCACGGACATGACCACGCCGTGCCCCCACTCGCGGTGCCGCACCGCGCTGTTGACCGGGAACGGGGCGTCGCCGGCGGCGTGGTCCTCGGCCGTGCCGGCCTCGCACGTGTCGCAGTTGCCACAGGGGTGGGGAAGCTGCTCGCCGAAGTAGCCGAGCAGGAACTGCCGCCGGCAACCGGTGGTCTCGGCGTAGCCGCGCACCATCTCGATCCGGGAGCGGATGAGCCGCTGGTGGGTCTCGGACACCTCGACGGCCTCCTGCACCGCCTCGCCGGGGGAGAGGTCCGGGTCCAGGAACTCCAGCCGGCCGTCCTCGGTGGTGCCGACCGCCCCGGCCTGCTCCAGCAGGTTCACCGCGCGGGTGCGCTTGGCCGCAGGCGCGTCGACGTCCTCGGCGAGCTCCGCGGCCCGGACCGGCTCGTCCTGCTCGTCGAGCGCCTCGGCGACGTCCTCGAGGACGTCCTCCGGGGCCCGGCTCGCGGTGAGGAAGGTCTGCAGGTGCAGGTCCTCGGGCCGGTAGAACAGGTGGACCTCCGCCGGCTCGCCGTCGCGTCCGGCGCGGCCGATCTGCTGGTAGTAGGAGTCCAGCGACTCCGGCGCCGAGGCATGCACGACGAACCGGACGTCGGGCTTGTCGATGCCCATCCCGAACGCCGACGTCGCCACCACCACGTCGAGCTCACCGTCGAGGAACTGCTCGTGGACCCGCTCGCGGTCGGCCGCCTTCATCCCGGCGTGGTAGGCGGCGACCCGGTGGCCCAGCTGCGTCAGCTCACCGGCGTAGTGCTCGGCGTCCTTGCGGCTGGCGACGTAGACCAGGCCGCCCCGGGTAGCCGGGTCGGCCATCAGCCCGCTGACCCGCACCACCACCGCGGACCGCTTCCGGCCGTCGTCGCTCTCGCGCTCCACGGCCAGGCGGAGGTTGGGCCGGTCGAAGCTGGCGACGATCTCGGCCGGGTCGCGCAGCCCCAGCCGCGACACGATGTCGCGGCGCACCGGCAGCGCCGCGGTGGCGGTGAGCGCGAGGACCGGCGGGTGCCCGAGCCGCTCGATCGCCGTCCCCAGGCGGAGGTAGTCGGGGCGGAAGTCGTGACCCCAGGCCGAGACGCAGTGGGCCTCGTCGACGACGAACAACCCCACACCGAGGCCGGCGAGCTCGTCGAGCACGTCGTCCTTGGCCAGCTGCTCCGGGGACAGGAAGAGGTACTCGGCCTCGCCGTCGCGGACGGCGTCCCAGGCGTGCCGGGTCTCGCCGGCTCGCTGGGCCGAGTTCACGGCCACCGCCTCGGGGGCGTGCGAGTCGTCGATCCCCTCCATCTGGTCCCGCTGGAGGGCCAGCAGCGGGGACACGACGAGCGTCGGCCCGTCGATCAGCAGGGCCGGCACCTGGTAGATCGCCGACTTCCCCGCGCCGGTGGGGAGCACCGCCAGGGCGTCGCGCCCGGACATCACGTGCTCCATCGCGGCGAGCTGCTCGGGGTGCAGCTCGGCCCACCCGAACGTCTCGGAGGCGACCTGCTGCAATCGCGTGGACCAGTCCGGCACCTCAGCCACGCCCAGCCGACGGAGCTCGTCGCGAGCTCCGTCTCCGGACGGGTGCCGCCCCTCACTTCTGGCCACGGCGACGGCCTCCGGTCTCGACACACCGGGCCGGTCGACCTCGGTCGCGGAGACCCTCGCGGCTCCCCGCACGAGGCGCGCCGCTGTTCGACACGCCTTCGGCACGCAGTGTCCCCCGCGCCTGGGGCCGACCGTACCTCCGGCGGCCGGCTGCCGCATGCGGCCTACCGGCGCCCGAGCACACGCCCGATCGCGTCCCGGAGCTCGTCCACCCCTTCCCCGGTGAGCGCCGAGACCGGCACCGCGCCGGGATACGCGCTACGCAGCGCGGCGACCCACCCCGCCGGCGCGACGTCCACCTTGTTGAGGGCGAGCAGCTCGGTGTGGTCCCGAGCCCCGATCTCGTAGAGGACGCCGCGCACGGTGGTCACCTGCGCCATCGCGTCGGGGGCCGAGGCATCGACGACGTGCAGCACCAGGTCGGCGTCCACGACCTCCTCGAGGGTGCTGCGGAAGGCGTCGACGAGCTGGTGCGGCAGGTGGCGGACGAAGCCCACCGTGTCGGTGAGGGTGTACTCACGCCCGTCCGCCGTGCGGGCGCGGCGCACGGTGGGGTCCAGCGTGGCGAAGAGCGCGTCCTCGACCAGCACGTCCGCACCGGTGAGCCGGTTGAGCAGCGCGGACTTGCCCGCGTTGGTGTAGCCGGTCAGCGCCACGGCCGGGACCCGGTTGCGGCGCCGCCGAGACCGGGTGCGCTCACGCCTCCGTCCGGTCTCCTCCACCTGCCGCCGCAGGATCGCCATGCGCCGGCGCAGGTGCCGGCGCTCGGTCTCCAGCCGCTGCTCACCCGGGCCGCGGACGCCGATCCCTGCGCCCCCGGCCACCCGGCCACCGCCCACCCGGGAGAGCTGGGTGCCCTGGCCGCGCAACCGCGGCAGCTGGTAGGCGAGCTGGGCGAGCTCCACCTGCGCCTTGCCCTCGCTGCTCCGGGCGTGCTGCCCGAAGATGTCGAGGATCAGCGCCGTGCGGTCGACGACGCGCGCACCGACCCGGTCCTCGAGGTTCCTGACCTGGCCCGGGCTCAGCTCGCCGTCCGCGATGACCAGGCCGGCCCCCCGCTCGGCCACCAGGCCCGCGAGCTCGGCCACCTTGCCCGAGCCGAGGTAGGTCGCCGGATCCGGTCGCTCCCGGGTCTGGGTCAGCCGCCCGACCACGGCCACGCCGTCGGTCTCGGCCAGCCGCTCGAGCTCGTCGAGGTCAGAGGCGTCGGCGGACGGACCCAGACCGACGAGCACGGCCCGCGGGGCGCTCCCGTCCCTGCCTCCGCCGCCAGTGGCGACGGAACCGCCGGCGTCGGGTGTCCCGGCAGGGTCGGTGGGAAGCAACCAGGGACCGGGCATGGGACTCCTCGGGGGCGACCCGGCGTGCGGCCGGGCGGGCCGGTGCGGGTTCTGCTCCCCGCCGGGTCACCGCATCGCTGCGGCCGGTGACTGCCGATCCCACCAGCCTCGCCGGAACCGCGCCATTCTGCCACCCGGGCCTGGCGCCGACCGGCGGCCGCCGGCCACCAGGAGCCCCGCGACGACGGCTCCCGCAGCGTTCAGCGCGGCGTCCAGCGGCGAGACCACCCGACCCAGGGGAAGCGCCCACTGGAGCAGCTCGATCGCCGTACCCGCCGCCGCCGCCAGCGCGACCAGCCGGGACGGCCGCCCCAGCGCCGGCCAGCGCAGGACCGCGAGGACGGCCGGGGCGACCAGCAGCCCGAGGTTGCCGAGCAGCTGGCGCACCGTCGCGGGGGAGCCCAGACCCGTGGCGTACCAGCGCAGCTCCGCGGCCGGCGCCCCCCATGACCAGCCGGCGCCCTCCGGGGTGAGGGTCAGGGCGGCCACGACCGCGAGGGCCGCACCGAGGGCGAGCGGCAGGGCGGCGCGGCGGCCGTTCACGCCGGATCCCCGTGCGCCGACCCGGCGGCCAGCGCCGCCACCGCGGCCGAGCCCAGGGCGTCGATCTCGGCGGCGAGCGTGCGCAGCGGGACCGGCCTCGGAGACCGCAGCAGCGCGACGACCCGGCCGGCCACCAGGGCGATGCGGTCGCTCGGGTCGAGCTCCGGCGGGACGGCCGCCCCGCCGTCGAGCCCCCACGGCTCGGCGATCTCGTCGCAGAGTCCGGGCAGCCGCCGGAGCAGCTCCGCGCACCCACCGGCCAGCCGCCACCAGGCGCCGACCTGGAGGGCGTGGTCGTGGCCGGTTCCCGCCGTGGCCCAGCGGAGCAGCCGGACGACCTCGCCCCAGACGACGTCGGAGACCACGCACTCGACGGCGCAGGCGCCCGGCGGCCGGCGGGCGAGGACCACGGTGCGGGCCGCGGTCACGTCGAAGAGGAGTCCGGTCGCGTCGTCGTCCATGCCGCCACGGTCGGCCGCCGAGCTGTGCAGGGCCTGGGTGCGCGCTGCACGTCCGCCGTGGGTGCGCCCGCCGGCCGGCCGGCCGTAGCCTCCCGGCATGCCCGACCGGACCTCCACGATCACCTCCGCCCACGACGTCCCCCTCACCGTGCACCGGTGGGACCCCGCCGGCCCCGCGCGCGGCATCGTGCAGCTCACGCACGGCATGGGGGAGCACCTGCTGCGCTACGAGGCGCTGGCGGCCGCGCTCACCGGGGCCGGCTGGCTGGTCGTCGGGCAGGACCACCGCGGGCACGGCGCCACCGCCCGCGACGGCGCATGGGGAGATCTGGGCCCCGGCGGCTGGGACGAGCTCGTGCGCGACATCGGCCGGGTGACCGACGCCGTGCGGGCCGAGTTCCCCGACGCGCCGCTGGTGCTGCTCGGGCACAGCATGGGCTCCTTCGCCGCGCAGCAGCACGTGCTGGACCACTCCGCTGACCTCGCCGGCCTGGTCCTCACCGGGACCACCGTCCTGGACCTGCTCGAGCCGGCCGTGGACCTGGACGGGCCGACCGACCTCTCGGCGTTCAACGCGCCGTTCCAGCCGGCCCGCACCGACTACGACTGGCTCTCCCGCGACGAGGCGCAGGTGGACGCCTACGTCGCCGACCCGCGGTGCGGCTTCGGCCTGGCCGCCGCCGACAGCCGGCAGATGTTCCTGGCCGGGCGCCGGCTGGCCGACGCCGAGCGGCTGCGCGGTGTGCGCGCCGACCTGCCGGTGTACGTCGCGGTCGGTGACGCCGACCCGCTGAACGGCCGGCTGGCGCTGGTCCAGGTGCTGGTCGACCGGCTGCGGGGGGCCGGCGTGCAGGACGTGACGCTGCGGGCGTACCCCGGCGCGCGGCACGAGGTGTTCAACGAGACCAACCGCGACGAGGTGGTCCGCGACCTGCTCGCCTGGCTGGACCGGGTGGTCCCGGCCGGCTGACGCGGCGGGAGGACCTCACAGCCGGCGTCCAGGCGGCTCACGGGGAAACCCCACCTCGCCC
Organism: Blastococcus sp. SYSU DS0533; assembly: GCF_054050775.1. Lineage (NCBI taxonomy): Bacteria > Bacillati > Actinomycetota > Actinomycetes > Geodermatophilales > Geodermatophilaceae > Blastococcus > Blastococcus sp. SYSU DS0533. Next base: position 33,996 of record NZ_JBJGZZ010000002.1, read on the forward strand.
CGGGAGACTCGCGGTCCCGAGCAGCGAGGAGGCGCCGTGGTCAGCAGCACGGTCCCGTCGGCAGCCGGTCGTCGCGGGGCCGCGCCGGAGCGGTCCGGTCGCGTCCTCGTCGTCGTCGGCGGTCTGCCGGGAAGCGGGAAGACGACGCTGCTCCGGCGCCTGCTCGCCGGGGACGGCCCGGCGGTGACCGCGCTGGACTCCGAGGACGTCGCGGCCCGGGTGCGCCGTGCGGCGCCCGGGGTCCCGTACCGCCTGCTGCGCCCGTGGGTGCACGCCTGGCACCGGTGGCGGGTGCTGCGGGGCGTGGCCGGCGACGTCCCGCTCGTCGTCCTGACCGATCCGTGGACGAGCCGGGGCTGGCGGGACCTCGTGGTGCGGGCGACCCGCCGGTCCGGGCGCTCGCTGCGGCTGGTGCTCCTCGACGTGCCGCCGGAGCTGGCCCGCGACGGGCAGCGGGCGCGCGGCCGGACGATCCCCGACGGCCGCATGCGGCGCCACGCCGCCCGCTGGCACCGGTACCTCGCGCGGGTGCGGACCGCACCGGCCGTGCCCGGGGACGCGGTGCTCGTGGTCGACCGGCAGGCCGCCGGCGCGCTGACCTGGCCGGCTGCGCTGGGTGGAACAGCGCCGGCCGACGGGGAGCGCCGCTCCGCGCCGCGGTGTTGACTGGGCGACGGGGCCGCCCGGTCCCGTGAGGACCGAGCTCCCGGAGGGCGTCCATGCACGTCGGCGTCGACAGCTTCGTCGCGGCGGTGACCGATCCGCGCACCGGACGGCTGATCGGCCCGGAGGAGCGGATGGGCCACCTGCTCGAGGAGATCGAGCTCGCCGACCGCGTCGGCCTGTACTCCTTCGGCATCGGCGAGCACCACCGCAGCGAGTACTACGACTCCGCGCCCCCGGTCATCCTCGGCGCCGCGGCGGCGCGCACCTCGCGCATCCGGCTGGGCAGCGCCGTCACCGTCCTCAGCGCGGCCGACCCGGTTCGGGTCTTCCAGCAGTTCGCCACCCTCGACCTGATCTCGCGGGGGCGGATCGACCTCGTCGTGGGGCGCGGCTCGTTCACCGAGGCCTTCCCCCTGTTCGGCCTGAGCCTGGCCGACTACGACGAGCTGTTCGCCGAGAAGCTCGACCTGCTGCTGCGCATCCGGGCATCCGAGCACGTCACCTGGTCGGGGAAGCACCGCCCCCCGCTGACCGGCCAGGGCGTCCACCCCCGCCCGCTGCAGGACCCCCTGCCGATCTGGGTGGGCGTCGGGGGGACGCCGGAGTCGTTCGCACGGGCCGGGCTGCTGGGCCTGCCGCTGATGGTCGCGGTCATCGGGGGCGAGCCCCGCCAGTTCGCCCCGCTGGTCGACCTGTACCGGCGGGCGGGGGCGCACGCCGGGCACCCGCCCGAGGCGCTGAAAGTCGGGCTGCACGTGTTCGGGTTCGTCGCGGAGAGCACGCAGGCCGCCGCGGACACGATCTACCCCGGCTGGCACGAGATGTTCGCGAAGATCTCTCGGGAGCGGGGGTTCGCCACCCCGACGCGGGCGCAGTTCGACGCCACCAGCGGGCCGGACGGCGCCTTCTTCATGGGCGACCCGGAGACGGTGGCCACCAAGCTGCTGCGGGTCTCCGAGCAGCTGGGGGGCGTGGACCGCGTCGCGCTGCAGATGACCAACCCGCGGCTCGCGCACGAGGACCTCATGCGGGGCATCGAGCTGCTCGGCACCGAGGTGGCGCCGCGGGTGGCGGCCGGCTGAACCACCGGCCGGGCCGGGGACCGGGCCGGGGACCTGCCCCGGCCCGGCCGCGCCGGCGGAGGGTCAGGCCAGGCCTTCGTTGTGCGGCTCGATGCTGGCCGCGGGGTCGACGCCCTCGTCCGCGGCCGGCTGCACCCGGCCCTCCCCGGGTTCGGACCCCGTACCCGCGGCGGTGTTGCGCGACGAGCGCTCCGGGTCGGTGACGTCGGTGGTCGTGGGTGCCTGGCCGATCCGCTTGGCGGCGTCCCCGGTACCGGTCTCCTCGAGGTTTCCTCCGGTCACGTCTGCTCCATCCGTGGTGTCGGGTTCGGACCCTCCCGCGGTACCCACGACCGGGACCGGCACGCATCGGGGGACCCCCGAGGGGTGGGCGGTGGGGATCCGTACGAGGATGGGTACGTGGGAGCGAAGAAGAAGGTCGGACCCGAGGACGCACGCTCGTGGCTGCTGGTGAACGGCGCCCGCACGGACCTGTTCGACGTAGCCCGTGACTCGCGCGCCGACCAGGTCGTCCTCGACATCGAGGACGCGGTCGACCCGGCGCACAAGGGGGAGGCCCGCGACGGGGTGGCCGAGTGGCTCTCCCGCGAGGGCAACAGCGCCTGGGTGCGCATCAACGACCACTCCACCCCGTACTGGGCGGACGACGTCGCCGGTCTCGCGCGGGTGCCGGGGCTCTTGGGCGTGATGCTGGCCAAGGCCGAGGCCGCCGAGCACGTGACCGAGACCTTCGACCGCCTCGGTGGGTCGACCCCGGTGCTCGCGCTGGTGGAGTCGGCGCTGGGCATCGAGGAGGCGGTGAACATCGCCCGGGCCCGTGGCGCGTTCCGGCTCGCCTTCGGCAGCGGCGACTACCGCCGGGACACCGGCACGAGCGCCGACGAGCTGGCGATGGCCTACCCCCGCTCACGCCTGGTGGTGGCCAGCCGGATCGGTGGGCTCCCCGGACCGATCGACGGGCCGACGGTGAGCAGCAGCCACCCGGTGCTGCGCGAGCAGACCGCGGTCACCGTCTCCCTCGGCCTGACCGGGAAGCTGTGCCTGGACATGGACCAGCTGCCGGTGATCAACGAGGTGATCAGCCCGACGCCGTCCGACGTCGCCTGGGCGCGGGACTTCCTGGCGGACTTCGACGCCCGCGGTCAGGTGATCCGCGACGGCAGCGACCTGCCGCGGCTGGGCCGGGCGCGCAAGATCGAACGGCTCGCCCGGGTCTTCGGCGTCGAGCCGGTCTGACCGCCGCGGCGGCGCCGCGCGTCAGCCGGCGACGACCCGGTCGCGCCCCTGCCGCTTGGCCGCGTACAGGGCGGCGTCGGCCCGGCCGAGCGCGTCCGCCGGCGTGCCGCCGCCGTGCGCCGTGCCGATGCTGACGGTCACCGGCAGACCTCCGGTGAGCTCGTCCCAGGGGTGGGCTCCGATCGCCCGGCGGACCGCCTCCACGTGCCGCACCGCGGTGGCAGGGTCGGTGCCGGTGAGCACGAGCACGAACTCCTCGCCGCCGAGCCGGGCGACGAACGAGCCGCCGGGCGTGGATCCCCGCGGGCAGTGCTCCTGGAGCAGGTCCGCCACGGCCCGGAGCACCCGGTCGCCCACCTCGTGCGAGCAGGTGTCGTTGATCCGCTTGAAGTGGTCGAGGTCCAGCAGCGCCACGGTGACCTCGCCCGGGTGCGCCGCCAGCAGGCGGGGCAGCTCGTCGTCGACGTAGCGGCGGTTGTAGAGGCCGGTGAGCGGGTCGCGCAGCGACAGCTCGCGGTAGCGCCGGCTCTGCCGGCGGGCCTCGGTCGTCTCGTACATGGCCTGCAGCGCACGTGCCCGGGCGTCGCGCTCGGCCGACTGGAGCTCCATGAGCTCGTCGCAGTACAGCCGGTGCTCCTGGTACGCAGCCCGGAAGTCCCCTTCGGCGGCGTGCAGCTCGGCCTGCTCGCGGCGGGCCCGCACGCGGATGGACGTCAACCCGTGCCGCTCGCAGCGGCGCACGCACTCGTCGAGGGTCTCCTGGGCCTGGGCGAGGTGCCCGCGGCGGCGGCGGATCTCGGTGAGGGTCAGCAGGAAGTCGGCGCCGGCGTCCCCGTCCAGAGAGGCGTCGAGGACCTCGGGGTGCAGACCGGGCAGCATGGCGGCCTCGGCGTCCTCGAGCCGGTCCAGCTCCATGAGAGCGCGACCGACGGTGTCCAACCGGCCCGCCCGGAGGGGGATGCCGTGCCGCGCCGCCAGCTCCTGCAGCTTCGTGCTCCAGCGCAACGCTTCCTGGAAGCGTCCGGCGAGGGTCTCGCAGTAGCTGCGGTTGTTCAGCACCAGCAGTGACCGGTCGACGTCGCCGATCTCCTCGGCGAGCCGCAGCACGTGGTCGTAGCGGTCCCGGGCGGCGAGGTCGCCGTTGAGCCCGAGGCAGTCGGCCAGCCGGGCGTGGTGGTCGATGCGCACCTGCGTCCGCGCGTCGTCGGGGAGCAGCTCCACGGAGCGGACGGCGTGCTCCAGCGCGAGGGACAAGTCGCCCAGCTCCTGGAACACCGCGGCCAGGACGTAGTGGCTCCGGGCGAGCAGGCTGCGGGAGTCGTGATCGGCAGCCCACCGGTGGATCTCCTCGGCCAGCCGGCCGGCCTCGGCGACGCTGCCGCGGCGGCGCACGAGGTCGGCCTGGACGAGTCGGGCGCGCCGTTCCAGTTCGGGCACCCCGGTCTCGCGAGCCTGGGCCCGGGCCAGCTCGGCCCGCTGCTCCAGCCCGTCCTCGTCGAACCGGGAGCGGTCCTCCAGCTCGGCGATCTCCGCCCGCAGCGCCGCGACCCCCGCGTCCGCGGGGGGCGGTGCGGGCAGCCCGGGGCCGCGTCTACCGCCGGATCGTTCCACCACGCTGGTCACCAGATCCCATCGGCCGGTCGATGGGACGACTGCCGCTTCCCGGCACCGGACGTGACCCGGACGGGGGAGGTCAGCCCTCGGCGAGCCAGATGGCGGTGTGCGGCGGCAGGGCCACGGTCGCCGGGGAGCGGCGCACGTGCGTGTTCGAGGCCAGCAGCACGGTCCCGCGGGTGCGCACCAGCGTCGTCCCGCTGCCCATGTTGACCACGCAGCGGACCACGCTGCCGTCGTCGGCCGTGCACCGGACGGTGAGGACGTCGCCCCGCGTGCTGACCGCCGCCCGGCCCGACCCCAGCGCCGGGTGCGCCTCGCGCAGCGCCAGCGCCCGGCGGTAGAGGGTGAGCATCGAGCCGCCGTCGCGGGACTGGCGGGACACCGCGTAGCGCTCCCACCCGGCCGGGATCGGCAGCCACGGCTCGGCGTCGGCGCGGGTGGAGAAGCCGACGCCGGGCGAGGGGTTCCAGGGCAGCGGCACGCGGCAGCCGTCGCGACCGCTGCGGGCACCCCCGCTGCGGAAGAAGATCGGGTCGCGCTTGGCCTCGTCGGGGACGTCGGCCTGCGGCAGGCCGAGCTCGTCGCCGGCGTAGACGTAGGCCGAGCCCGGCAGCGCCAGCATCAGCAGGGCCGCGGCGCGGGCGCGGGCGGTGCCCACGGCGCCGCCGCCGAAGCGGGTGACCTGCCGGTCCTTGTCGTGGTTGCCCAGCACCCAGGAGACCGGGGCGCCGACCTCGCCGAAGGCGTCCAGCGCGCTGCGCACGCCGTCGGCGAAGGCCTCGGTGGACCACGCCGACTTCAGCAGCCGGAAGTTGAACGACTGGTGCATCTCGTCGGGGCGGGAGTAGAGGGCCACCTCCCGCGGGTCGGCCAGGCAGACCTCGCCGACGAGCATGGTGTCGGGGTACTCGTCGCAGATCGACCGCCAGCGCCGCCAGACGTCGTGCACCTCGGGCTGGTTCCACGTCATCGCCTGCTCGGGGCCGTGGCCGAACAGCGTGGGGGAGTAGGCGCCCGGGTTGTCCCGCAGGCCGGCGTCCTTGAACAGGCCGTAGGCCACGTCCACCCGGAAGCCGCTGACGCCGCGGTCGAGCCAGAAGCGCAGCGTCCGCTCGAAGTCGGCGGCGACGGCGGGGTCGCGCCAGTTGAGGTCGGGCTGCTCGGGGGCGAACAGGTGCAGGTACCAGCGGCCGTCGGGGGTGCGCGACCACGCGGGGCCGCCGAAGAGCGACCGCCAGTTGTTGGGGGGCTCCTCCGACGGCGGCGCGAAGTGGTAGCGCGCCGCCTCGGGGCAGTCCGGGTCGGCCAGCGCGGCCTGGAACCAGGGGTGCCGGTCGGAGGTGTGGTTCGGGACGACGTCGAGCACGACCCGCAGGCCCAGTGCGCGGGCCTCGGCGACCAGCGCCTCCAGGTCGGCCACGTCCCCGTACTCGGGGTCGACGGCGCGGTAGTCGACGATGTCGTAACCGCCGTCGGCGCCCCCGGAGGGGTAGTGCGGGTTGATCCACACCGCGTCGACGCCCAGCCAGGACAGGTACGGCAGCCGGGAGCGTAGGCCGGCGAGGTCACCGATCCCGTCGCCGTTCCCGTCCGCGAACGAGCGCAGGTAGACCTGGTACACCACCGCCGACCGCCACCACGGGGACGTCGACGACCGTTCCGCGACCTGCCGACGGGTCGCGGTCCGCACCGATGCGAGCCGCACTGCCATGCGACCTCCATCGGCACCCCCCGCGGTTCCTCGAAGACGCGGGGGGTCGGAGTGACCCGTGTTCCGGGTCGTGACCTCCCCGAGACGTGCGGTGGGCCGGGCGCGGGCGGAGACCAGGGGGACACCGGACCCGCGGCAGGACAGGATGGCCGCATGGCAGGAGACGCACGTACCTACGACCTCGCCGTCTACGGGGCCACCGGCTTCGTGGGCCGGCTGCTCGCGCGCTACCTCGCCGAGCACGCCCCGCCCGGGATCCGCATCGCGCTGGCCGGCCGGTCGCGGGAGCGGCTCGAGCAGGTCCGGCGCGCGCTGCCCTCCGGCGGCCGGGACTGGGCGCTGGTCGAGGCCGACTCGACCGACGCGGCGTCGCTGGACGCCCTCGCCGGCGCCACCCGGGTGCTGGTGACGACGGTCGGTCCCTACGCCCGGTACGGCCTGCCGGTGGTGGAGGCGTGCGCCCGGGCCGGCACGCACTACGCCGACCTCACCGGGGAGGTGCTCTTCGTCCGGGACGCGATCGAGCGCTGCGACGCCCCGGCGAAGGAGACCGGCGCGCGGATCGTCCACGCCTGCGGTTACGACTCCATCCCCTCGGACCTGAGCGTCTTCCTGCTCGGCCGGCAGGCCGCTGCCGACGGCGCCGGGGGGCTGACCGACGTGCAGCTGGTCGCCACCCTCCGCGGCGGGTTCAGCGGCGGGACGATCGACTCGATGCGCGCGCAGGTGGAGGCGCTCCAGGCCGACCCGGCCAGGCGCCGGGTGGTGGGCGACCCGTTCGCCCTGAGCCCCGACCGCGCGGCGGAGCCGGACACGCCCCAGCCGCGCGACGCCGGCATGCCCGCGCAGACGCCGGACGGCCGGTGGACGGCGCCCTTCGTCATGGCGCCCTTCAACACCCGCATCGTGCGTCGGAGCAACGCCCTCCAGGACTGGGCCTACGGGCGGGCGCTGCGCTACGGGGAGGTCATGGGCGCCGGCCGCGGGCCGGTGGGAGCGGTGACCGCCGCCGGGGTGACCGCGGGCCTGCTCGCCACCGTGTCGGCCATGAGCCTCGGGCCGACCCGCGCGCTGCTGGACCGGGTGCTGCCGGCACCCGGCACCGGCCCGAGCGAGGCCGTCCGGGAGAAGGGGTGGTTCCGCATGGTGGTCGACGCCACCACCGAGGACGGGCGCCGCTACCGGGCGACCGCGGCGGGCAGCGGCGATCCGGGCTACAAGGCCACCGCCGTCATGCTCGGCGAGGCCGCCCTGGCGCTCGCCCTCGACGAGGACCGGTTGCCCGCCCGGGCCGGCTCGCTCACCCCGGCGACGGCGATGGGGGAGGTGCTGGTCGAGCGGCTGCGCGCAGCCGGGCACACCTACGAGGTGGCCGCCGTCTGATCCGACCGCCACCGCAGCGGCGGCGGGAGGGCATCGCTAGGGTTGGCCGACATGCCGACCAGCGCACCGGGACAGCCCGCGGGGACGATCCGGGAGCTCGGGCTGCCCGCGCGGGCGGTCACCGCGCTGACCCGCGTCGGGATCACCGAGGCCGAGGCGCTCGCCGCCCTCACGCACCGGGAGCTCAGCGCCGTCGCCGGGCTGGGCCCCGGCCTGGTCGCCGCGATCCGGGCCGTCGTCCCCGAGCCGCCCGCGCGGCCGGCGGTCGGCGGCCCGGTTCCGGCCGACGGCGGGAACGCGGGATCCGAGGAGGAGGGCCCGGTGGCGCCGGCCATCCCGTCGTTCGCCTCCCTGCGGGGTCCGCGGCGCCGGTCGGCGGTCGACCTCCTCGTCCCGGCGGCGTCCGAGCCCGCGGAGCCCGGGGCCGCCGAGCCCGGGGCCGCCGAGCCCGGGCCCGCGGTCTCCCGATCCCAGCCGCCGGCCACCCCGGCCGCCGCCGCCCGCCCGTCGACCGGTGCGGGCGGGCCGCCGGTCGCCGTCCGCCCGCCGGACTACGCCGATCTGCTGCGCCTGGGCGTGCACGTCACCCGGGTCGTCCTGGGCCTCCCGGCGCGCTGCCTGCACCGGCTGCTCGGCCGGGGTGGCCCTGCCGCCCCGTAGGCGGGGCAGCAGGTGGACCGGGTCCTGCTCCGGCGCAGCGGCGACGCGGTCGAGGCCGTCGACCTCGACGCCGGCGGAGCGGGTCGAGGCAGCGCCCGCCTCGACCCCGCGGCGGTCGCCGGGTACGTGGCGGAGCGCGAGGGCGGTGCGGCGCCCGTCCGCTGGGTCTGGGACGACACGACCCGCTGGTACCCCGCGCTGCTGACGGCCGGGGTGCGCGTCGAGCGCTGCACCGACCTCCGGCTGGGCCACGCGATCCTGCGGCGGTCCCCGTTCGCGGCCCAGGACCTGCTCGCCGGGGAGGACACCCAGGGGTGGGACGCGCTGCAGCCCGGCCCGCCGCCGGAGTCGGCCCTGTTCCCGCTCGCCGACCCGGCCGACCTGCTGGACCCGCTCGCCGAGCACCGGCGCCAGCAGGCGGTGCTGGCCGCCTCCCCGCAGCGGGACCGGCTGGCCCTGCTCCTCGCCGCGGAGTCCTCCGGCGGGCTGGTGGCCGCCGAGCTGACGCACACCGGCCTGCCCTGGCGGGCCGACGTGCACGAGCGTCTGCTCACCGGCCTGCTGGGGGCGCGACCGCTGCCGGGTGGGCGCCCGGCGGTCCTCGAGCGGCTGCTGGGGGAGATCCGCGCGTCGTTCGGCGCCCCCGCCCTCAACCCGGACTCGCCCGGTGAGCTGCTCCGGGTGCTGCAGCACATCGGCCTGCCGGTCGCCGACACCCGCTCCTGGACGCTGGAGCAGCTCGACCACCCGGGGATCCCGGCGCTGCTGGAGTACCGCAGGCTCTCGCGGCTGCTGACGGCCAACGGGTGGACCTGGCTGGACACGTGGGTGCGCGACGGCCGCTTCCGCGCCGTCTTCGTGCCCGGCGGGGTGGTGACCGGGCGGTGGGCCTCCTCCGGGGGCGGGGCGCTGTCGGTGCCGACCGTCGTCCGGCCCGCGGCGGTGGCGGACGAGGGGTGGCGGTTCGTCGTCGCCGACGTCGCCCAGCTCGAGCCGCGGGTGCTGGCCGGCATGAGCGGCGACGGCGCCATGGCCGAGGCCGCGCGCGCCGCCGACCTGTACGAGGGGATGGTCGCCGCCGGCACCGTGGCCACGCGGGCGGAGGCCAAGCTCGGCATCCTGGGTGCGATGTACGGCGGCACCCGGGGTGAGAGCGGGCGGATGCTGCCCCGCCTGGCCCGGCGCTACCCCCGGGCCGTCGGCCTGGTGGAGGAGGCCGCCCGGACCGGCGAGCGCGGAGAGGTGGTGCACACCCTGCTCGGGCGGGGGTCGCCGCTCCCGGGGGCGTGGCCGCACGAGGAGGGCGACCGGGCCCGCCGCGCCTGGGGCCGGTTCACCCGCAACTTCGTCGTCCAGGGCACCGGGGCGGAGTGGGCGCTGTGCTGGCTGGCCGACCTCCGCAACCGGCTCTGGCGGCTCGGTGGGGAGGGCGACGTGGGGGCGCGGCCGCACCTGGCGTTCTTCCTGCACGACGAGGTGGTGGTGCACACGCCCGACCACCTGGCCGGCGAGGTGGCCGGCGCGGTCCGTGCCGCTGCGTCGACCGCAGGCCGGCTCCTGTTCGGCGCCTTCCCCGTCGACTTCCCGCTCGACGTGGCCGTCGTTCGGTCCTGGGCCGACGCCGGCTGACGATTCGCGCGCGATACACCACCGACCGGCGGTGCAGGTCACCGCGACACACATCACGTCGTGGAATTCCGCGCCTGCTGATTGTCACGACTGCATAACGGCGGTTACGGTGGCTGGGCCCGGACGGTCGTTCACTCCCCACCGGGGAGGTCCGCCGGGCGCCGCCGAGTCGCCTTCCGGGGCGAGCCGGGGACCCACCGCAGCACTGGGGTGAATCCTGCGCCGGGCACGTCCCGCCGCGGGTAGGGCCGCTTCCCGCCCGAATCCGTCAGCTAACCCGGTAGGCGGCAGACGGAAGAAACGGAGAGCCGCCGCATGGCGCGCCCCTGCACCGCCGCACGACCCTGCGCCCGCCGGCACCGCCGCCTCCGGGCGCGTCCGCGGATCTGATCGCACGCGCTGCCCGGCGTCCCGCCGGTCGCCCGCCGTCGAGCCGCACCGGCCCCCCCGGTGCCCGGCGGCCCCGTGACCCGCGCCCGGGCCCGCTGTCCGCATCCTCCGCGACCCGCCCTCCGGCGGCCGGTCGCGCTCACACCCCGGAGCACCCGAACACCATGGACCCTCGCAGCACCACCACCGGCCGACGTGGCCCGCTCGCCCTCCGCCGCCCGCCCGCGGCCGTCCGCCGACCGGCGCTCTACCTCGGCGTCGCGGTCGCCGGCGCCGTCCTGGTCAACAGCCTCGTCGGCGTCGAGCCGACCGCCCAGGCCGAGGCCCGCACCTCGGAGTCGGTGAGCGTCGCGCAGGCGCTCGGCCTGTCCGCGCAGTCGGGCCCGATCGACGTCACCGAGGACCTGGCGCCCCTGGAGGGCCTCGCAGCCAGCCGCAGCACCCGGGAGGCCGACCAGGTCGCCGCCCAGCAGGCCCAGGCCGCGGCCGACCAGGCCGAGCTCGACCGGCAGAAGGCCGAGGCGGAGGCCCTGGCCCGGGCGGAGGCGGAGAAGAAGGCGGCCGAGGAGGCCGCTGCCGCGGCGGCCGCCGCCGAGCGGCAGGCGGCGGCGGCCCCGGCGAGCCCGACGACGCAGGCCCGGGCCGCGGCGACCGCGGCGGCCTCGGTGGCGGCCACGGCCGTGGCCCGGATCAGCAACACCGCCGGGAACGTCCGGCCGCAGACCCAGGCCGCGGCCGACGCCGTGGTCAGCAACGTGCCCGGTGCCGCGGGGATCACCCTCGGTGGCACCCGCGCCAGCGCGGCCGACCCGGGCGGGCACCCCTCGGGTCTGGCGCTCGACTACATGGTGATGTCGAACGCCGCCCTGGGCGACGCGATCGTCGAGTACCACCGGGCGCACTGGGACGAGCTCGGCGTGGACTACCTCATCTGGCAGCAGCGGATGCTGTCCTCGCCGGGCGGTTCCTGGAAGGCCATGGAGAACCGCGGGAGCGCGACGGCCAACCACTTCGACCACGTGCACGTGAACTACAACTGATCCCCCGTGCGCCGGGTGCCTAGGTGAGCCGGCGGACCACGGACAGGGGCAGCACCCGCATGGCGAGCCCGATCGGCGCCCAGGGCCACGCCGGGACGTACGCCGTGGTCCGCCGGGCCTCGACGGCGGCCACCACCGCCCGGACACCGGTCGGTGTGTCGACCATGCAGCGGGTGCGCTGCTGCACGTGCTGGTTGATCTCCGAGCGGATGCAGCCGGGGTGGACGACCGGGACGTCCGCACCGGGGATGCACTCGCTGCGCACGCCCTCGGCGAGCGAGGCGACGCCGGCCGTGGTGGCGGCGTAGGTGGTCATCGACCGGCGCATGCCGCGCAGCGCCGCCCGAGGGGATCAGCACCAGGTGTCCGCGGCCCTGCCGGCGGAAGATCTCCGGCGCCGCCTCGGTCTGGGCCAGCGCGCCGGCGGAGTTGGTCACCCCCGTCTCGCGGTCGACGTCGGCGCGGCCGGTCCCCGGGGCAGCGCCCTTCCCGAGCCCGGCGTCGAGGGCCACCCGGTCGGTGCGCCGAACGCCCCGGCGAACGCGGCGAAGACCGCGGGACCCGCGTCGGCGTCGGTGATGTCGAGGGCGGCGATCTCCACCCGCCGACCGGTGGCCGAGCGGATCTCCTCGGCCAGGGCGTCGAGCCGGTCGGTGCGCCGGGCGCAGAGCGCGAGGTCGTGCCGAGGGCGGCGAACTGGCGGGCCGTCTCCTCGCCGAGCCGGGAGCCCGCGCCGGTGACGAGGACGACGCGGGTGCGCCTGCCGGTGGGGACGGGGTCGAAGCCGGAGGGCCCGCGAGGCACCCTACGAGAAGCTGCCGGCGGCCCCGCGGTCGCCCGCCGTGAGCTGCCGATCCCAGCCGATCGGGCCCGACGGGGTTCAGCCCCCGCCCGGGCGGGCACCCCCGTTGGGTGCGCACGGCACGGGACGACGCGCGGGGGGCACCTCGCGGCAGCACACGAGGAGACCGGGAGTGACCACGGCCGAGACCAGCCGACGCTGCTTGGACGGCCGGTACGAGCTCCACGAGCTCATCGCCGTCGGCGGCATGGGTGAGGTCTGGCGCGCTCGCGACCTGCAGCTCCACCGGACGGTGGCGGTCAAGGTGCTGCGCAGCGAGTTCGCCGACGACCCGGTCTTCGTCGCCCGGTTCCGCTCGGAGGCCCGGCACGCGGCAGGGCTGAGCCACCCGAACATCGCCGCCGTCCTCGACTACGGCGAGACCAGCGCCCCGGACACCGGCGAGAGCCTGGCGTACCTGGTGATGGAGCTCGTCGAGGGGTCGTCGCTGTCGGCGCGGCTGGCCGAGGAAGGGTCGCTGGACACCCGGGCGACGCTCTCGCTGCTGCGGCAGGCGGCCGCCGGCCTGGCCGAGGCCCACCGCGCGGGCGTCGTGCACCGCGACGTCAAGCCGGCGAACATCCTGCTCGGCTCGGACGGCACGGTGAAGCTCACCGACTTCGGCATCTCGTGGTCGGCGGGGAGCGCCCCGATCACGCGCACCGGCCAGGTCGTGGGCACCGCCCAGTACATGTCGCCCGAGCAGGCGCGGGGCGAGCACGTCAGCCCGGCCAGCGACGTCTACGCGCTCGCCCTGGTCGGCTACGAGTCCCTGGCCGGGCACGCGGCCTTCGACGGCGACAACCCGGTCACCGTCGCGCTCAAGCAGGTGCAGGAGACCCCCGAGCCCCTCCCGGCCGAGCTGCCCCCCGACGTGCGCGCCCTGATCGACGCGGCCCTGGTCAAGGACCCCGACGAGCGGCCCCGCGACGGCGCCGCCTTCCTCGCCGCCATAGAGGAGACGATCCGGCGGCCGTCCGGCGAGCCCCCGACGCGCTCCGTGGTGGCGGCGCCGGTGCGGCGGGAGCGCCGCGCGGACCAGCGCCGCCGGGCAGCCGCGCAGCGCCGGGCCGCACCCGTGGCCCGCCCGGAGGCCGCGTCGCGGATCCGCCGGCCGGTCCTCGTGGTGCTGCTGCCGGTGGCGGCGTTCCTGCTCGGTGCCGGTGCGATCGCCCTGGTGCCCGATGCAGGCACCGAGCCCGGCCGGTCCGCCGGCGCGGTCTCCGGCCCATCGGCCGCGGCGGGCGTGGTGCTGCAGCCCGGCGACCTCCTCGGCCGGCCCGCCGCGGAGGTCGCCGCGGAGCTGGGTGGCCTCGGGCTCTCCGTCCGGCAGGTGCAGGACCCCACGACCGAGAGCCTCCCGGGGACCGTCACCGGCGTCGACCCGGCCGGCAGCCTCTTGCGCCCCGGCGACGTCGTCCGCCTCGCTGTCGCGGTGCGGCCGGGCGCGACGGAGACGCAGCCGGAGCCGGTCACCGGCGGCGGCGCGACCCCGGTGCGCCGCGCCCAGCCCGTGGCGCCGGCGCCCGAGGTGCCGGCCGACGAGCCGGCAGGGACGGGCACGCCGGCCGGTGCACCGGGCGGCGACGGCACGGCCCCGGTCACCGACGAGCCGGCGGCAGCTCCGGAGGACGGTGGCGCGACCGTCGAGCCGACCACGCCGCCCGAGGAGGGCACGGGCACCCCGACCACCCCGCCGGAGGAGGGCACGGGCACCCCGACCACCCCGCCGGAGGAGGGCACGGGCACCCCGACCACCCCGCCGGAGGAGGGCACGGGCACCCCGACCACCCCGCCCGAGGACGGGACGGGCACCCCGACCACCCCGCCCGAGGACGGGACGGGCACCCCGACCACCCCGCCGGAGGACGGCGGCACGGGAGAGGTGACCTCACCGCCGGCCGAGGATGACGACGAGGAGGACGAGGACGGGGACGAGGACGACGGGGTCGCGGTCAGCCAGCGCGAGGTGGCCGACGAGGTGTCACCCGGCACCCGGGTCTGAACCCGCCCGGGCTGGTCTGGGGTAGCAGCCGGTCGAGTCGCTCAGAGCAACCGGTCGAGATCGTCGGGTCCGGGCCCGGTTCCGCCGGAGTCGGGCAGCGGCGAGGAGTCGGGGACGTCGTCGTCCGGCGGCTCGGCAGCGACGGGTCCTTCGGCGTAGAGGGTGTCGGGGTCCCGGGGGTCCATCTCGCGCGGCACGGACGGCGACTACCCGGTGCGGCTGGTGCGAACCCGCCCGGACCGGCTCAGGTGCCGCAGAAGGTGCGGTACGCCCCGAAGTCCTGCGGCGCGGGCGCCGCGTAGCGCTCCAGCCCCGGCCGCTCGTCGAAGGGGGCGGTGACGGCCTCCAGCAGCCGGCCGATCGGCGCGAGGTCCCCCTCCATCACCGCCTCCAGCGCCTCTTCGACGAGGTGGTTGCGGGGGATGTAGGCGGGGTTGACGCGGTCCATGCCGTCGGCGTCGGGACCGGAGGCGCGCCAGCGGTCCAGCCAGCTGTCGATGCCGGCCAGGTCGAGGAAGAGCAGGCGCAGGCGCTCGACGTCGCCCCGGGCAGCGGCGCCCAGGGCCCGGAAGGCCGAGGTGAGGTCGACGTGGTCGCGGGCGAGCAGGGCGAGCAGCTCCTCGGCCAGCTCCCGGACGACCGCCTCGTCGGCACCGGCCGGCAGGCCCAGCTTCGCGCGCACGCCCTCGGTCCAGGCGGCCTGGTACCGGGGGGCGAAGCCGCGCAGCGACTCGACGGCCAGGGAGACCGCCTGCTCCTGGTCGGCCGACAGCAGCGGGAGCAGTGCCTCGGCCAGCCGGGCCAGGTTCCACTCGGCGACCACCGGCTGGTTGCCGTAGGCGTACCGCCCGCTGTGGTCGATCGAGCTGTAGACGGTGGCCGGGTCGTAGGCGTCGAGGAAGGCGCAGGGGCCGTAGTCGATCGTCTCGCCGGAGATGGTCGTGTTGTCGGTGTTCATCACGCCGTGCACGAAGCCGACGAGCATCCAGCGCGCGACCAGCTCGGCCTGGGCGGTCACGACCGCGTCGAAGAGGGCGAGGTAGGGGTTCCCGGCGCCGGCCGCCTGCGGGTGGTGGCGGGCGATGGCGTGGCCGGCGAGGCGCCGCAGCAGGTCGACGTCGCCGAGCACCGTGGCGTACTGGAAGGTGCCGACACGCAGGTGGCTGGAGGCGACGCGGGCGAGGACGGCGCCGGGCAGCAGCGTCTCGCGGTGCACCGCACGGCCGGTCGCCACCACGGCCAGGGCTCGGGTCGTCGGGATGCCGAGGGCGTGCATGGCCTCGCTGACGATGTACTCGCGCAGCATCGGGCCCACCGCGGCCAGGCCGTCACCCCCGCGGGCGAAGGGCGTGCGGCCCGATCCCTTGAGGTGCAGGTCGCGCAGCGCGCCGTCGGCGCTGGTGAGCTCGCCGAGCAGCAGCGCCCGGCCGTCACCCAGTCGCGGGGTGAAGCCGCCGAACTGGTGCCCGGCGTAGGCCTGCGCCACGGGTGTGGCCCCCTCGGGGACGAGGGCGCCGACCAGCAGCCGGACGCCGTCGTGGCCGCGGAGCGCGGCGGCGTCGAGGCCCAGCTCGGCGGCCAGCGGCTCGTTGAGCAGCAGCAGCCGGGGATCGGGTGCCTCGTCGGCCCGCCAGGGGACCGCCAGCTCAGGGAGCTCCCGCGCGAAGCGGTCGTCCAGGGACACGGTCCGGGCCGGCGCGGAGGTCACGCTCTCGAGGGTACGAGCCCGCCGGGCGGCCGGCCGGGGACGATCAGGCGCTGATGGTGTCGCGGCGCTGCAGCCGGACCCGCCGGCGCTCGCGCTCCGAGAGACCGCCCCAGATGCCGAAGCGCTCGTCGTTCGCGAGGGCGAACTCCAGGCACTCGGCGCGCACCGGGCAGCCGGTGCACACCCGCTTGGCGTCCCGGGTGGACCCGCCCTTCTCCGGGAAGAAGGCCTCCGGGTCGGTCTCGGCGCACAGGGCGTCGAGCCGCCAGGAGTCGTCGGACTCCACCGGGGCCGCCCAGGCGGCATCGAGCGGCGCGAACGCGGTCAAGGCGTCGACGGCGGTGCGGTCCGCGCTCGCGGTGGCGGAGCCGGGGACCAGGGTGAGCACGGGGCGGGAGAAGGAAGGCACGGGAAGCTCCTCGGTGGACGATCTGGCAGGCGTGGTGACGGACCGGTACGGCCTGCTTGCTGGATGTGACGTTACGGAGCCCGTGCCGGATCGGCACTGGCAGAACCCGTACGAAACCGTCTCGTCCGATTGGCCAGATGTGTGGCTACCCGACCCGCCGACGTCCTGCCGGTGGGCAGGAAACGGGCACCCTGCCTAGCCTCCGGGGGTGTCCGGAGCGCACCTCACCTTGCCCATGGCCGGCGAGGACCCCGTCGTCACCGATCCCATCTCGTGGCAGGAAGGCGCCCAGGCGCTCGTCGTCCTCGTCCTGGGCATCGTGCTGGCCGCCGTCGTCCGCCGGGGGATGGTCCGAGCGATCGACCGCGAGGGCAGCCGTCACGTCGGCCTCGTGGTCGGCCGCTTCGCGGGTGTCGTGATCGGGGCCCTCGCCGCCGTCTACGCCCTGGACCTGCTCGGTGTGCGCATCGGCCCCCTGGTGGGGGCGCTGGGCGTGGGCGGGATCGCGATCGCCTTCGCCGCGCAGGACATCCTGCAGAACTTCATCGCCGGGGTCCTTCTGCAGGTGCGCCGTCCGTTCCGGGTGGGCGAGCAGATCGGCAGCGGCGACCACGAGGGAACCGTCGAGGACGTCAACCTGCGCACCACGGTGCTGAACACCTACGACGGTCTGGTCGTGTACCTGCCGAACGCGGAGGTGCTCAAGCAGCCGATCGTCAACTACACCCGGACGCCGTCGAGCCGCACCTCGCTGACGGTCGGCCTGCCCTACGACGCCGACCTCGAGCGGGCCCGGCAGGTGATCCTGACCGCCTGCCGAGGGGCCGCCGAGGTGCAGGCGAGCCCGCCGCCCGAGGTCTGGGTGGAGGAGTTCGCGGACTCCTCCGTCAACGTCGCCGTCCGCTACTGGCACCCGGCCGACATCGCCAGCCGGTGGCGGGTGCGGAGCGCGGTCGCCCTCGCGGTCAAGTCGGCGCTGGACGACGCAGGCATCTCCATCCCCTTCCCGCAGCGGGTCCTGTGGTTCCCGGAGGGGACGGGTGCGGAGGACGGGAGCGGACGGCCCGGCTGATCAGCCGCGGCGAGACCGTCCGCGGGGGCCGCCCTGCCGCCCGCCGAGCGCGCGCCCCGCGGCCCGGCCCGCGGTCCGCCGGCCACCGCCGGCGGGGCGGCGCTCGCGCTGGCTCTCGCGCCGGCCGCCCGGCGCGCTGCAGGGGCGGCAGGTGGTGAACCAGGGCGCGATCGCGTTGCCGCACTCCACGCACTTCCCGGACCGGCCCAGCGCGATGGCGTCGGGGAGCAACTCGGTGATCATCTCGGCGCACTCCTCCTCGACCCAGGCGGCGTCCTCGCTGTCCAGGCCGGCGACGCCGGGGAACTGGCGCAGCAGGGTCTGGGCGTCCCGGGCGGCCGCCGCGGCCTGCTCGTACTCCTCAACGGTTCCTCCGCGCGGGACGTCGGGCAGGACCGTCTCCGGCGGGACCGGGAGGCCGACCGCGTGCTGCAGGGCGGCGCGGGCGAGCACCAGCCAGCGGGTGCGCCGGGGCGGGTTGTAGTCGATCGCGAGGTTGACGAGCCGCCACACGGTGTTCAGGTCACCGGCTGCGCCCAGCGGCCCTCGCAGCAGCGGGAGCAGGGCGTGCACCCGGAGCACGAGGCTCGTGACGTCGTCGGCCGTCATCGCCTGGTCGCGGGTGGCGGCCCGGGCCCACGCCATCCAGCGCACCAGCGCCTCGGGGAGGTCGACGGCCTCGAAGGCGCCGAGGTCCTCGAGCTCCGGCCGCAGCCGCGGTGCGCGCTTGGGCAGGTCGCTCATCTCGTCGCCCCGGGCGACGGCGGCGCCGGCGCCGACCAGCGCCGCCACCGGCTTGAGGCCGCTGACCCCGATCAGGATGCCGGCGGCGCCGTGGCCGGTGAGGCCGTAGCGCCCGGCCCGCCCGGCGATCTGGGCGGCCTCCCACGTGCGGAGCGGGCGCATCTCCTGGCCGTCGAACTTGGTCGTCTCGGCGAAGAGCACGGTGGTGGCGGGCACGTTGATGCCGTGGCCGATGACGTCGGTGGTGACCAGGACGTCGAGCTCACCGCTGGTGAACCGTTCGATCACCTCGCGCCGGGTGGCCGGGGGCAGCGCCCCGTAGAGGACGCCGACCTTGCCCGGGCGGTGCTGGTCGAGCTCGGCGGCGACCGCGTAGACGGCCTTGCGGGAGAAGGCGACGACCAGGGTCTGCGGCCGCACGTTCGCCGGCCGCACCGGCGCGCGGAGGACGTCGAGCCGGGACAGCCGCTTGTGGTTGACGACCTCGACGTGCTCGGCGTCGGAGACGAGCGGCTTGAGCACGAGGTAGGCCTCGGCGGCGGAGATGAGGTGCATGCTCCGGTACTCGCCGGTGAGCAGGAGCCGTGCCCAGTGGTGGCCGCGGTCGGGGTCGGTGACCCAGTGGGCCTCGTCGAGCACCAGCATCTCGCCGCGGTCGGGGGCCTTCTCCACGGTGCAGCAGACGATGGGCGCGAACGGGTCGATCTCCTCCTCGCCCGTCGACAGACCCACGGTTCCCTCGGGCAGCTGGGCCGAGAGCTTGGCGTACGCCTCGTGCGCGAGCTGCCGGAGCGGGGCGGCGTAGACGCCGGAGCCCGTCGCGGCCAGCGCCTGGAGCGACTCGTAGGTCTTGCCGGAGTTGGTCGGGCCGAGGTGGAAGACGACCTCCTCCGGGCGGGTGGCGCGGGTGGGGAGCTCCGGTTCCGCGCCTTCCACCCAGCTCTGCTGGGCGCGCTTCTCCTCGCGGGCGGCGATGCGGTCGGTCTCGCGGGCGGCGGCGCGCTGCTCCGCACGGGCAGCCGCGCGTTCGGTCTCGCGGGCTGTGGGGCGCTTCCCCTCGCGGCTGCTGTCGGGGGCGGCGTGGGCCGAGGTGCGCTGCTCCTCCTGCGCGGAGGTGCGGTCGGTGCCACGGACGGGGGCGGGCGACTCCTCGCGGACGGTCCGTTCGGTGCCGAGCGCGGCGGCGGAGCGGGTGGCGGAACGGTTCCGCCGGCGGGTGGTCGTGGACTGGGGGTGGTGCTCGGGCAAGCGTGATCCTCGAGTGGCTCGGGGGCAGGTGCGCGCCTCTGCCGAGCCGCGTCGTCACCTGAGCCAACACCGAGCGTCATCGATCCATGCCCGCGGGGGGCGGCAGCGGTTCAGCCGGCCCGGCTCCGGGCGGGTTCGGTCGTGGTTCGGGGGAGGACGAGGATCTCGGTGCCGTCGGGCCGCCAGGTGTGCCATCGGCCGTCGGGTTGGCGTTCGATGCGAAATCCGTGGTGGACCTCGGTGTGGTGGTGTTCGCAGAGCAGCCTTGAGTTCTCCAGCGAGGTCCCCGCCGTCGGCCCAGTGCACCAGGTGGTGCACGTCGCATCAGTGGGTGGGGGCGTGGCAGCCGGTGAAGACGCAGCCGCGGTCGCGGGCTTCCACGGCGCGGCGCAGGTGGGGTGGGACGACGCGGTGGGTGCGGCCCAGGTCCAGGGGCTGGCCTTCGGGGCCGATGACGATGCGGGTGATGCCGCCGTCGCAGGCCAGCCAGCGGGCGCGGGCGGCGGAGATGGTGGCCCCGAAGCCGAGGGTCGCCGCCCCGGGGCCGGTGGCGGGGTCGATGAGGTCGGCGAGGTCGACCCGGACCACGACGTGCGGTGTGTGGGTACGCGGCAGCGGCAGGTGCCCGGCGGCCAGGGCGTTGTCGGCGAGCGCCTCGTCGACCCCGGCCAGGTCCACGCCCTGGGCGTGGGCGGCGGCCAGCTTGGCCGGGGCGACCGCCGGGGCGATCTCGGCGAGCGCCTCGAGCGGCACCGCGCCGGTGCCGGCCGCGGCGGCGACGCCGGCAGCGCCTCCAGCGCCCGCCCGGCGGCGACCAGCCGGGAGGCGGCCGCCGGGGAGAAACGGGCGTGCCCGCGCACCCAGGACGCCATGGTCTTCTGCCCGTCGTGCTCGGCGGTCCCGGCGAGCTCGGTCTGGCCGACGGTGCGGGCGACCTCGGCGGCCAGCCGGTTGCCGGCGACCAGCAGCGGGCGCAGGCGTTCGATCAGCTGCGGCCCGAACGCCCCGTCGAGCCGTTCGCCGGCCAGGTCGTCCAGCGCCGCGGCCAGCCGGGCCACCGCATCGGCCGCACTTGTCGAACGCATGTACGAATGCTATCGCCGGCCACCGACGACTACGACACGAAAACGCAGGTGAAAAGCCTGTCCACAGGTCCGCTGACGGCCTGATCGGACGCGGGCAGGTCTCCGAGAAGCTCGTCGCCGATGGCGGGTGTGGTCCTCCGGGTCGAACCGCGTCATGGGCAGGGCGGTCGTCCCCGACAGGACTCGTCCCACCGGCGCAGGCGTGACGGGGAGTGCGAACGACCCGCCTGCACGGGCAGGCGGGCCGTTCGGGAAGTGGCGGTGGCTAGCGGGCGGCGGCGCCGACCACCTCCCGGTCCTGCGCGGGGCCGGACTTCTCCAGCGCGGCGCCCTCGACGTCGAGCGCGGGCAGCCACTGCAGCCAGCGCGGGAGCCACCAGGCCCGGTGACCCAACAGCGCCAGCGCGGCGGGCACCAGCACCATCCGCACCAGGAAGGCGTCGAACAGGATGCCCGCGGCCAGCGCGAACGCGATCGACTTGATCGTGGGCTCGCCCGCCGGCACGAAGCCGGCGAAGACTGAGAACATGATCAGCGCGGCGGCGACGACGACCGGTGCCGCCTGCCGGAACCCGGTGCGGATCGCCTCCAAGGGCGCGACGCCGTGGCTGTGCGCCTCGTGCATCCGGGCGACCAGGAAGATCTGGTAGTCCATCGCCAGGCCGAAGAGGATGCCGATCACCAGGATCGGCGTCAGGCTGATCAGCGGCCCGGTCACCTCGAGGGCGACCAGGTCGGCCAGCCACCCCCACTGGAACACCGCGACGGCCGCGCCGAGCGACGCGCCCACGGTCAGCACGAAGCCGAGGACGCCGACCAGCGGCACGAGCAGCGAGCGGAAGACCAGGACCAGCAGCACCAGCGCCAGACCGACGACGAGCAGCAGGTAGACCGGCAGCGCCTCGTTGAGGCTCTCCGCGACGTCGACGCTCACCGCGGTGGCCCCGGTGACCGACGCCTCCACCCCGTCGAGGCCGGCGAGCTCGGCGCGCAGGTCCTCGACGAGCTGCTCGGTCTCGGCCGTGGCCGGCCCCGACCCGGGGATGACGTTGAGCAGTGCTGCGGTGCCGTCGGCGTTCGGCGTCGGCGGCGTCACCAGTGCGACGTCGTCGACCTCGGCGATCGCGGCGCTGGCCGAGGCGGCGGCCTCCGGGGCCCCGTCGCCCTCGAGCAGGATGGTCAGCGGGCCGAGGAAACCCTCGCCGAAGCCCTCGGCGAGCAGCTGGTCGGCGCGGGCGGCCGTGGACTCCTCGGCCGGCTCCTGCACCAGCGTGGTGCGCATGGAGAAGAACGGGACGGCGATGACGCCCAGCACCACCACGGTCAGCAGCAGCGAGACCACGCGGTGGCGGGTCACCGTGGCGACCCAGCCGGCGAGGAAGCCGCGGTCCGCGGTGCCCTCCTGCTCCACCCAGGGGGAGGCGGCGGGGTCCGTGACGGCCCGGTGCCGGCGGGGAAGCGCCCGGCGCCCCAGGAAGCTCAGCGCCGCAGGCACCAGGGTGATCGCCACGAGGACGGCGACGACGATCGTCGCGGCCGCGGCGATGCCCATCTGGGTCAGGAAGGGGATGCCGACGACCGAGAGCCCGAGCAGGGCGATGACGACGGTCAGCCCGGCGGTGACCACCGCCGAGCCGGCGGTGCCGACGGCAGTGCTGATCGCGGTGCCCACGGGTGACCCGTGCCGCAGCTCCTGCCGGAACCGGGTCACGATGAACAGCGCGTAGTCGATGCCGACCGCGAGGCCCAGCATCGCCGCGAGGATCGGGGTGGTCGAGGAGAGCTCGGCGAAGCCGGTCGCGATGGTGACGCCGAGTACACCGATGCCGACCCCCACGACGGCGGTCAGCAGGTTCATGCCGGCCGTGACGAGCGACCCGTACGTCACCGCGAGGACGACGAGCGCGACGACGACGCCGATGACCTCGGCGGGGCCGCCGACGTGCGGCGGCTCCTGGATCGCCTGGCCGGTCACCTCGATGGTCAGCGGTCCGTCCCCGGCCGCCTCGACCGCCTCCAGCAGCGCATCGCGCTGCTCCGGGGTCACCTCGCCCAGTCCGCTGGCGAAGGTCACCGTGCTGTAGGCGGTGGTCTGCTCGGCGTTGACCGCGGGTGCGGCGGGGTCCAGCGGGTTGCTCGCCGCCGCGACACCGGGCAGCCCGCCCAGTTGGGCGACCAGTCGCTGGATGGTCGCGGCGTTCTCCGGGGTCGTCAACGTCTCCCCTTCGGGCGCGGCGACCACCACCCGGGCCGAGGCCCCACCGGCGCTGCCGAACTCCTCGTCGATCCGCTCCAGCGCGGTGGTCGACTCCTGACCGGGGATGTTGAAGGCGTCGGACGTCTCACCGGCGAGGGTGGCCGCGCCTGCCCCGCCGACGACGAGGACCACCAGCCAGACCAGGATCACCGGGAGCCGGCGCCGGTGCGCGAGGGCGCCGAGTCGGGACAACGAGACAGCCATGCGGGATCAGGCCTCCACCTGGTGGGGAACGGGAAGAGCGGCGCCGGACCCGCCGTGGCCGAGCGCGTCGAAGCAGGTGGCGACGATCGCGGGGCGCCACGTCGTCGCGTCGTCCTGCTGGTGCGCGGTGAGGCTGAGCACCGCCAGGGCCGTCAGCGCACCCAGGACCCGGATGGCCCGTTCCGTGGGGGGCGTGCCGGGCTCGACGCCGAAGGCCCGCAGCGCGGCCGCGCCGGCGGCCTCGACCTCCGCGGCCTGGTAGCCGGGATCGCCCTGGGTGATCGGCGCCAGGAGCAGCGCGACCACCCCCGGGTGCGCGAGCGCCACGTCGACGAGCACCTCGAGCGCCCGCCGGTCGCGCTCCGGCCCGAGCGGGAGCTCGCCGACGGAGGAGAGCACGCGCTCCCCGAGGAGCGCGGCCTGGCCGAGCACGGAGCGGTACAGGGTGTCCTTGCTCGCGTAGTGGTGCAGCAGTCCCGCCTTGGACAGGCCGACGGCGTCCGCGACGTCCTGGAGCGACGTCTTGGTGAAGCCGCGGCGCGCGAAGAGGCCGGCAGCCTGGTCCAGGATGCCCTCGTCGACCTGCTGCCGGAACGGTCGTGCCACGGCGACCAGGGTACGGCTCACCAACCGATTCGGTAGGCGACCCGACCGATCCGGTCGGTTTGCTGCGCCACACCGGGGGAGGGGGTCCGCTCAGCGCCCGAGGTGCTCGGCCAGCACGCTGGTGACCATCCGGTGGTCCTCCAGCTGGGGGAGCCCGGAGACGGCGACGACGCCCACCGGGCCGACGTCACGGACCAGCAGCGGGAACGCCCCGCCGTGCGCTGCGTAGAGCTGCGGATCCAGCCCGAACTCGGCCTCGAAGGTGGTGCCGCGCTCGATGCTGTCCTGGCGGACGTGCAACGAGCTGCGCCCGAACCGGTGCACGACCCGGGACTTCCGCTCGATCCAGGAGGCGTTGTCGGGGGTCGCCCCGGGCAGCGCCACCGAGAACAGCCGGTGACCGTTGCGGGCGATCTCGACGGCGACCGGGGCGGCGTCGCGCCGCGCGGCCGCCACCAGCGCGCACCCGAGCACCCAGGCGTCCTCGTTGGTGAACGAGGTGAGCTGGAGCTCCTGCTCCTCCGCGACGAGCTCGGCGACGGTGGGGAACGGCTGCGTCATACGCCCTTCCTACCCCCCGGCGGGTCCCGGTGTCCGGCCTCGGCGGTGCGTGCGAGGAGTCGTTGCGGGTAGCCGCCGACCCGGGAGGAGGTGCACGCATGGGGGTCGTCGCACGGCTGGACGCGTTCCAGACCAGGCATCCCGCGGTGGGGTTCCCGCTGGCGGTGGTCTACAAGTTCGTCGACGACCGCGGCCCGCACCTGGCCGCCCTGATCACCTACTACGGGTTCGTCTCGCTGTTCCCGTTGCTGCTGGTGCTGACCTCGGTGCTGGGGTTCCTGCTGCAGGGCGACCCGGCGCTGCAGCAGCAGATCCTGGAGTCGGCGCTGTCGGACTTCCCCCTGCTGGGGCCGGCGCTGGTCGAGAACATCGGCACGTTCCGCGGCAGCGGTGCGGCTCTGGTCATCGGCGTGCTGGGCAGCCTCTACGGCGGGCTGGGCGTGATGCAGGCGGCGCAGGCGGCCCTCAACCGGATCTACGCCGTCCCCCGCTTCGCCCAGCCCAACCCCCTCGTCTCGCGGCTGCGCAGCCTGCTGCTCGTCCTGGTCCTCGGGCTGGCCGCGATCCTGTCGACGGCGCTCACCGCCTTCGTGCAAGGTTTCCCGGACATGCTCCCGGTGCCGGGGCCGCTGGTCACCGGGGTCGGCACGCTGACCGGTCTGGCGATCAACGTGGGGATCTTCCTGGTGCTCTACCAGGTGCTCACCGCCCGCCGGCTGGACTGGCGCAACGTCGCGGTGGGGGCCGCCATCGCCGCGGTGCTCTGGGAGCTGCTGCACGTGCTGGGGACCTACTACTTCGGCACGTACGTGACGCGGTCGAGCGACGTCTACGGGGTCTTCGGCGTGATCCTTGGGCTCGTCGTCTGGATCTACCTGCAGGCGCTCGTCGTCGTGCTGGCCGCGGAGATCAACGTCGTCCGGCACCGGCGCCTCTACCCGCGGTCGCTGCTCACCCCCTTCACCGACGACGTGGAGCTGACCCGGGCCGACGTCCGCGCCTACACCGGGTACGCGCGCAGCGAGCGGTACAAGGGCTTCCAGCGGGTGGAGGCGACCTTCCGGAAGGACGCCCCGCCGCGCCCGCGTGACCTCGAGGGGTTCCCCGGCGACGTCCCGCGGGACGAGGTGGGGGACCAGCGGTAGCCGACGTCGATGCCGCCGAGGGCCCCCGGCGGCACCCTTCCGGGATCAGGCCGTGGCCGGCACCGGGATCGGGTTCACGTAGCGGTCGGTGCGGGACTGCTCGTCGGCGTACATCCGCTCGTCGGCGCGGCGCACCAGGTCCTCCACCGAGCCCGGCCGGTGGGGGCCCAGGGCTCGGTGCCCATGGAGAACCGGAGCTCGGTCTCCCGCGCCGGTGCCGGCTCCTCGCGCTCGCAGAGCGCGGCGACCAGCTCTCCCTCGGACGTGTGGCTGCGGCCGGGGACCCCGCGCTCGCGGGCCAGGCGCAGGAGCGCATTCCGGGTGGCGGTCGTCAGCTGCGCGTCGGACGGCGTGGACCCCGGCTACCCGCCGGCGGCCGCCGCAGGCACGACGATCCTGTGACGGTCAGCGGGCGATCGCGGCGTCCTCGGCCTCGATGGCGGCGTTCCACTCGCGCTTGCCCGACTGCCAACGGTCCTCGGTGTCGCCGCGGCGCCAGTAGCCGGAGATCGAGGTCCACTCCGGGTCCAGGCCGCGTGCGGCCCGCAGATGGCGGCGGAGCTCCCGGACGGCATGGGCCTCGCCGTGCACGAACACATGGCCGTCGCCCGGCGGCAGCTCGGCGGCGCGCACGGCGCCGACCAGCACGTCCCCGGGCGCGGAGCTCCCGCGGTGGAGCCAGCGGAGCTCGACGCCCCGGCCCACGGCGAGGTCGCCCTGCTCCTCCTCGGGGCCGGCCACCTCGACGAAGACCAGCGCTCGCGCGCCGGGAGCCAACCGGTCGAGGGCGGCGGCGATCGCGGGCAGCGCGCTCTCGTCACCGGCCAGCAGGTGCCAGTCGGCGTCGGACCGGGGGGCGTAGGCGCCCCCGGGACCCATGAACTGGATGCGGTCACCGGGGCGCGCCGCGGCCGCCCACGGTCCCGCCAGCCCCTCGTCGCCGTGGTGCACGAAGTCGATGGTCAGCTCCCCGGCCGCCGCGTCCCAGGCCCGCACCGTGTACGTGCGGGTGACCGGCCACTCCTCGGCGGGCAGCTCCGCGCGCACCTGGTCGGGGTCGTAGGGGACGGCGTAGGAGGCGCCCGGGGGCGGGAACAGCAGCTTGACGTACCGGTCGGTGAACTCGCCCTCGGGGAACCCGGCCAGGCCCTCGCCGCCGAGTACGACCCGGACCATGTGCGGGGTGATCCACGAGGTCCGGACGACCTCTCCCGACCGGACGGCCTTCTTGCGGCGCGGTCGCCCGTCGCCGTCCCGCCGTGGCTCGCTCATCGCTGCTCCGCTCCGTCGCCCGGGCGACCGCTGTGACCGACCGTGCCGTCGTCCCCGGTGGGCGGGGAGGGCCGGGACGAACGTACCGAGCCCGGCCGCGGGCCCTCCCGCGCGGGGCGGGGGCCGCCGGGTGCCGCGGGGACCTGCGGCTATGTTCCCCGGGTGGCAACGGGGGCCGACGGCGGCCAGGCAGCTCCGACCGTACTGGACGTGCTGGCGCTGGAGGAGATCGACCGCGACCTCTACCGCAGCACGCTGCTGTTCGCCGATCCCTTCCCGCTCTACGGGGGGCAGGTGGCGGCGCAGGCGCTGTACGCGGCGGGGCGCACGGTGGACCCCGACCGGCTGCCGCACTCGCTGCACGGCTACTTCCTGCGCAGCGGGGACGCCGCCCGCCCCACCGTGTTCCGCGTCGACCGCGACCGCGACGGCGGCAGCTTCTCGGCCCGGCGGGTCGTCGCCATCCAGGGCGGCGAGGTGGTGTTCAGCATGTCGGCGTCGTTCTCCGTGCCCGGCCCCGGCCCGGACCACCAGGTGCAGGAGGTCCCCGCGGTCGACCTCCCCGCCGGGTTGCCGGGGTTCGAGCTGCCCCGGCTGTTCTCCGTGGAGGGCCGCCGGCCGCCGCAGCCGTTCCCGGACGCCCACTGGCCGACCCGCTTCTGGGCGCGGTCGGCGGTGCCGCTGCCCGCGGACCGGCTGGTGCACGCCTGCGTGCTCACCTACCTGTCGGACATCGGCACCGGGCTCTCGGCGCTCCCGGAGGACGAGGCGGCGCCCGGCCCGAGCCTGGACCACGCCGTCTGGTTCCACCGGCACACCCCGCTGGACGACTGGGTGCTCATGGACATGGTCCCGCGGACCGTGGCGGGTGGCCGGGGCTGGTACACCGGGTCGATCACCACGGCCGGTGGGGCGCTCGCCGCGAGCTTCACCCAGGAGACGCTCTTCCGGCCCGGCCGGAACCCCTTCCGCCCGGACCGGTGACCGGCGGGCACGCCGCGCCGACGGCGTCCCGGGGGCCCGCGCCGCGCCCCACGTCCTCCGCGGTCGTCTAGACGTCATGACGTATGGTCGGGCCGACCCGGCCCACGAGCGCGAGGAGCCAGCCGGTGCGCATCGGACTGCTGACCGGAGGCGGGGACTGCCCCGGCCTTAACGCCGTCATCCGATCGGTGGTGCGCACCGCCGGTGCCCACTACGGCAGCGAGGTGGTGGGCTTCCGCGACGGCTGGCGGGGGCTCCTGGAGAACCGCTCGACGCCGCTGGACGTGGCCGCCGTCGACGGGCTGCTCACCCGCGGCGGCACGACCCTGGGGTCGGCCCGGGTCGCGCCGGAGAAGCTGCACGCGGGCATCGACGAGATGAAGTGCACGCTCGACGAGCACGGGATCGACGTGCTGATCCCCATCGGGGGCGAGGGCACGCTCACCGCGGCGCACCTGCTGTCGGAGGCCGGGGTGCCCGTGGTCGGGATCCCCAAGACGATCGACAACGACATCGACTGCACCGACCTCACGTTCGGGTTCGACACCGCGGTCAGCATCGCCACCGAGCTCATCGACCGCCTGCACACCACCGCGGAGTCCCACCAGCGGGTGCTGCTGGTCGAGGTGATGGGCCGGCACGCCGGGTGGATCGCCCTGCACGCCGGGCTGGCCGCCGGCGCCCACCTGACCCTGGTGCCCGAGGAGCCGTTCGACGTCGACGAGGTCGTCCGGCTGGTCTGCGAACGCTTCGCCCGCGGCGACTCGCACGTCATCGGGGTCGTCGCCGAGGGGGCCGAGCCGCTGCCCGGTCAGATGGCGTTCCGGCGCGGTGGCGTCGACGAGTTCGGCCACCGCCGCTTCACCGGCGTCACCCAGCAGCTGGGCGAGGAGCTGGAGCGGCGCACCGGCAAGGAGGTGCGGGCGACCGTCCTGGGGCACGTGCAGCGCGGGGGGACGCCGACGTCCTTCGACCGCGTGCTGGCCACCCGCTTCGGGCTGCACGCCACGATCGCCGCGCACGAGGGCCGCACCGGCCAGATGGTGGCGCTGCGCGGCACGGAGATCGAGCTGGTCCCGCTGGCGCGTGCGGTCGCCCGGCTGAAGACGGTCACCCCCGAGCGGCTCGGCGAGACCCGGGCCTTCACCGGCTGAGCGCGGCGGGGCCGCCCGGGTGGGCGCCCTCGGACCGGGACCCGCCCGCCGGGCGCTCGCGCCGGGGACCTACGGTGCTCGGGGCGTGCCCGTGGCCGGGCGCGCTACGAGGAGGTCGTGGCGGGGGTGGGGGACGTCTTCCCGGTCGACCTGCTGCCCGACGGCCTCTCCGGCAGCGTCCTGCTCCTCCTGCTCGTGGCCGCGCTGACCGCCGGGTGGATCGACGCCGTCGTCGGCGGTGGCGGGCTCGTGCAGCTGCCGGCCCTGCTGCTGGTCCCGGGGATCAGCCCCGTGGAGGCGCTGGCGACCAACAAGCTGGCGTCGATCTTCGGCACCACGACCAGCGCGATCACCTACCACCGGCGGGTGGACCCCGACCTGCGCACCGCCCTGCCGATGGCCCTCGTCGCGCTGGTGGGCAGCTTCGCCGGGGCATCGGTGGCCGCGGCGCTGCCGGCGGCGGTGTTCAAGCCGGTCATCGTCGTCGCGCTGGTCGCCATCGCGGCCTTCACCCTGCTGCGCCCCTCGCTGGGGGAGGTGACGGCGCTGCGGCACACCGGGCGGCGGCACCACGGGGTCGCCGCGGCGCTCGGTGCGGGCATCGGCTTCTACGACGGGATCCTCGGCCCCGGGACCGGCTCGTTCCTGGTGTTCGCCATGGTGTCGCTGCTGGGCTACGACTTCCTGCACGCCAGCGCCAAGGCCAAGATCGTCAACGTCGCCACGAACCTCGGTGCGCTGCTGTTCTTCGCCCCGATCGGCGCGGTGTTCTGGGGTCTGGGCATCCTCATGGGCGCGGCGAACATGCTCGGCGGCTACCTCGGCTCCCGCACGGCGACAACCCGGGGGAGCGGCTTCATCCGCGTCGTCTTCCTCGTGGTGGTCACGGCGCTCATCGGCCGCCTCGGCTGGGACGTCTGGGAGGAGAACCTCCGCCCGCTGCTCGGCTGAGCCGTGGCGCCGCCGGTGGACACCGCGCGCGGCCGCCGACAGACTGCCGGGACCACGCGTTCGTCGAGGTCAGCGGGAGGTCGCCGATGCCCAGCCCCTTCGACCGGAGCGGCACGGAGGTCGGCCCGGACGGCATCCGGCGCTACACCGGCCTGCCGCAGAACCTCGTGCAGCTGCTCCGCGCCGCCGTCGACGCCCACCCGGACGCCGAGGCGCTGGCCGAGCTGGGCGGTGAGCGGCTCACCTACCGGCGGCTGTGGGACCGCGCCACGCGGGTCGCCGGCGGGCTGCGGGCGGCCGGCGTGCAGCCGGGCGACCGGGTCGCCAACCGGCTGGGCAACGGCAACGACTGGGTGCTCGCCTTCTGGGGGACCCTGCTCGCCGGCGCCGTCGTCGTCCCGGTGAACACCCGGTTCGCCGACCCCGAGGTCCGCTACGTCGTGGAGGACTCCGGCGCCGCCGTGGTCGTCGAGCCCGGGGCGCCGCTGCCCGACGGCGAGCCGCTGGCGGTGACCGACCAGGGGCACACCGACCTGGCCGGCATCTTCTACACCAGTGGCACGACCGGCTTCCCCAAGGGTGCGATGACCACCCACGAGAACTTCCTGTCCAACGTCGAGACCTGCCTGCGCTGCCTGGGCCTGCCGCGCGAGGAGCGCTTGTCGACGCTGATCTCGGTACCGCTGTTCCACGTCACCGGGTGCAACTCCCAGCTCCTGGTGGTGACCGCGGTCGCCGGGCGGGCGGTGATCATGCCGGCGTTCGAGGTCGGCGCGTTCCTGCGGGCGATCGAGGAGGAGCGCATCTCGGTGCTCACGACCGTGCCGGCCATCTACTGGCTCGCGCTGCAGCAGCCGGGGTTCGCCGACGTCGACACCTCGTCGGTGCGCGCGGTCAGCTACGGGGGCGCGCCGATCGCCCCGGACCTGGTGCACCGCATCAAGGCGGCCTTCCCGACCGCCCGGGTGGGCAACGGGTTCGGGCTCACCGAGACCTCGTCGGTGTCGACCTACCTCCCCGACGAGCACGCCGCCGACCACGCGGACTCCGTCGGGTTCGCCGCGCCGGTCGTCGACCTGCGGGTGGACGAACCGGACCCGGCCACCGGCGTCGGCGAGCTGCTGATCCGCGGGCCGAACGTGGTGGCCGGCTACTGGCGCAAGCCCGAGCAGACGGCGGAGACCTTCGTCGACGGCTGGCTGCGCAGCGGCGACCTGGCCCGCATCGACGACGAGGGGCTCGTGTACGTCGTCGACCGCAAGAAGGACATGATCAACCGTGGCGGCGAGAACGTGTACTGCGTCGAGGTCGAGAACGCCCTGGCCGCCCACCCCGCCGTCGGGGAGGTCGCGGTCGTCGGGGTGCCCGATCCGATGATGGGCGAGAAGGTCGGCGCCGTCGTCGTCCCGCTTCCCGGTCGCGACCTGGACCGCGACGACCTGCTGGCATTCGCCCGGGACCGGCTCGCCGACTTCAAGGTGCCGCAGTTCATCGCGGTGCGCACCGACCCCCTGCCGCGCAACCCCGGCGGCAAGGTGCTCAAGCCGCCGCTGCGCGAGCAGACCGACTGGCAGACCGTCCGCTGAACCCGACCCCTGGAGGCCCCGCAGTGCCCACCGTCGAGACCGTCCGTGGCCCGATCGACACCGCCGACCTCGGCGCGACCCTCATGCACGAGCACGTCTTCGTCCTCTCCACCGAGCACGTGCAGAACTACGGCGCCGGCGACTGGTGGGACGAGGACGAGCGGGTGGCCGACGCCGTGGAGCAGCTGAACGAGCTGAAGGCGCTGGGCATCGACACGATCGTCGACCCCACGGTGTGGGGCCTGGGGCGCTACATCCCGCGGGTGCAGCGGGTCGCCGAGCAGACCGACGTCAACATCGTCGTGGCCACCGGGCTCTACACCTACGACGAGATCCCGCACCAGTACGAGCACCGCGGCCCGGGCCTGCTGCTGGACCTGCCGCGCGACCCGATGGTCGACGACTTCACCGGCGACATCCGCGACGGCATCGCCGGCACCGGCGTGAAGGCCGCCTTCCTCAAGTGCGTCATCGAGGCCAAGGGCCTCACCCCCGGCGTGGAGCGGACCGTGCGCGCCGTCGCGGCGACCCACCGGGAGACCGGCGCGCCGATCACCGTGCACACCTCCTCCCACACCGGCGCCGGCCGGCTCGCGGTGCAGGTGTTCGGCGAGGAGGGCGTCGACCTCGCCAAGGTCGTCATCGGGCACGCCGGCGACAGCAACGACCTGGACTACCTGAGCGAGCTCGCCGAGGCCGGCTGCCTGCTGGGGATGGACCGGTTCGGCCTGGACATCTACAACCCGACGTCCTCGCGGGTCGACACCATCGTGGCCCTGGCCGAGCGCGGCTACGCGGACAAGATGGTGCTGGCCCACGACGCCAGCTGCTACATCGACTACTTCCCGGGGGCGCAGGCCCAGGAGGCCAAGCGGCAGATCGCCCCCAACTGGAACTACACCCACATCAGCAAGGACGTGCTGCCGATGCTCCGCGAGCGCGGGATGACCGAGGAGCAGATCCGGCAGATGCTCGTCGACACCCCGCGGCGGTACTTCGAGTAGCACGGCCGCGTGGCGGACGACGGGCTGCGCCGGCAGCCGTGGAGCGCCGGCGCCTGGACGGCTCCGCCGGCTGCCGCGCGGGAGGACGGCCCCGACCTGCTGGTCACCGCCGTGCAGGGGGAGCGACGCGTGGCGGCACGCCTCCGGTTTCGTCCACGACGACGCGCACGCGCTGCTCGCGCCGCTGCCGTCGCCGGGCGCGGTGGAGGTGACCTTCGACCTGGGTTCGGACGGCGAGTTCGACCAGGCCGGGCTGGTGCTCCGGGCGGGGGCGGAGACCTGGATCCAGGCCGGCGTCGAGGTCTCCGACGGGTCGCCCCAGGTCGGCGCCGTCGTCACGCTGGGGCGCTCGGCTGGTCGGTGGCCCCGGTGCCCGGCTGGGCGGGGCGACGGGTGACCGGGCGGGCGAGCCGAGCCGGGGACGCGGTGACGGTCCGGGCCCGGGTCGACGACGAGCCCTTCCGGCTGGTGCGCCTCTGCGCCTTCCCGGAGGACGTGCCGGTCGCCGCCGGACCGTACTGCTGCGCCCCCACCCGGGCGGGTCTCGTCGTCCGCTTCCGGCGGTGGGTCACCGGCCCGCCCGACGCCGCCCTGCACTGATCCCCGGTGGCCGCGCGGCGGTACGCGCGGGACGCGGCAGCCGGGCGCCCGCCGCGGCCCGCTCCGACGCCGCTCCCTCCGCGCCCGGTCACGACCTGCTCGCCCGGTGGAGCCGTGGCAGGCTCGGGCCGTGACCCGTGTCGGCCTGGTGCTGGGCGGCGGAGGGGTCGTCGGGCAGGCGTACCACTCCGGTGTCCTGGCCGTCCTGCAGCACGACGTCGGCTTCGACGCCCGGTCCGCCGACATGGTCGTCGGCACCTCGGCCGGCTCGATCACCGGCGCGCTGCTGCGGCTGGGCGTCTCGCCCGAGGACCTCGCCGCCTGGACGGTCAAGGCGCCGCTCTCCGGCGACGGTGAGGTGCTGCGGCAGATCACCGAGACACCGCTTCCGGAGCTGGCCCCCTTCCGGCCGTGGGAGCTGCTGCGCCGCCCGATGCGGCCGCCCGGTCCGCAGATGGTGCAGCGGGCGCTCACCCGCCCCCTGCTCTTCCGGCCGCTGGCCGCCGGCATGGCGCTCATGGCGCCCGGGCGGCACGACGTCCTCGAGCAGCTGTCGGCGCTGCGGGAGCTGGAGGGCCCGCACTGGCCTGCGCGCGACCTGTGGATCACCGCCGTCCGCCGCCGGGACGGTCGCCGGGTCGTGTTCGGGCGGCCGGGCGCGCCGCCGGCCCCGCTGCACCGGGCGATCGGCGCCTCCTGCGCGGTGCCCGGGTACTTCGCGCCGGTGGCCATCGGCCGGCACGCCTACGTCGACGGCGGCGCCCACTCGCCGACCAACGCCGCCGTCCTGCGCGGGCAGGGGCTCGACGTCGTGGTCGTCGTCGCCCCGATGAGCGGGCCCACCGGCTGGCGCCCCGGCGTGTTCGCCGCGGCGCGCCGCTACGCCGACCGGTTGCTGCGCCGCGAGGTGCGGGCGCTGGAGGCCGACGGCGTGCGCACCGTCGTCTTCACCCCTGGCCCCGAGGAGCAGGAGGTGATGGGGAACGACATGATGTCGCGCGCGCGGCTCGACGACGTGGTCTCGCGATCGTTCCTCGCCGCCGGCGCGCACGCGACCCGGCCGGAGGTGGCCGCCCTGCTGCGTCCTGCCGCGTAGCCCGCGGCCCCTAGGCTCAGGATCCCGCGCCGCGACAGGAAGGTGCCCCGTGTCCCAGGACCTGACCGGCCGGCCGGCGCCCCGTGGGCCGGCCCGCATCCCGCTGCTGCGCCCGGCGGAGCTCGACGGCGAGCGCGCCCGGCTGCACGCCGAGATCACCCAGGGCCCCCGGCAGGCCCAGGCGTCGGTGGTCCCGATCACCGACGACGCCGGCCGGCTGCTGGGGCCGTTCGCCGCCATGCTTCTGGTCCCCGAGATCGGCTCGGCGGTGCAGGCGGTGGGCGCGGCGCTGCGCGGGGAGGAGCTGCTGGGCCCGCGGGCGCGGGAGCTGGCGATCCTCGCCGTCGCGGCCCGGCGCCGGTCGCACTTCGAGTGGCTGGCGCACGAGCAGGCCGCCCGCGCCGCCGGCGTCGCCACTGCCTCGCTGCAGGCCCTGCTGGACGGCCGGGTGCCCGAGGGGCTCGACCCGGTCGAGGAGGTCGTCGTCGCGACGACGTGGCGGCTGCTCGACGGCGGCGAGCTGGACGACGACGGCTACGCCGAGGCCACGTCGGTCCTGGGGGTCGAGGCGCTGGCGGCGCTGGTCTGGCTGGTCGGGTACTACGCCATGCTCGCCACCGCCCTGGCCACCTTCCGGCCGGACGGGTCCGAGCCTCCCGGCTGAAGGCCGGTGAGCCGGGCTCAGACGAGGATGCGCCGGCCGTGCAGGCGGTCGGCGGCCTCGGCGGCGAGCAGGATCCGGCGGGCCGGCCGGTACCGCCCCTCGCGGAGGGTGCGCGCCTTGTCGGGGTCGGTGCCGGCCAGCGCCTCGCTGGCGGCGAGGTCGAGCGCGTTGCCGACGAGCATGACCAGCCGGCCCAGGGGGTCGGCGGCGGCCCGGCGGACCGAGCCGCCCATGTAGGGCTCGCCGGGCCGCGGGGTCACCGCGTCGACGGCGGCGACGACCGCCTCCGGCACCCCCAGGGACCGCAGCCGGGCGACGTCGTAACGCCGGGCGGGATCGGGGTGGTCCTGGGTGAGGGCCAGCACGTCGCGCAGCACCCCGGCCATCTCCGCCTCCGGGCCGTGGGGGCGCAGCATCTCGGCGAGCGGCCGCAGGACGGCTAGGTAGTGGTCGTGGCCGTCCCGGTCCACCTGGCCCTCGTGCGCGGCCAGCGCCAGCAGGTGCGCGTCCGGGACGGTGAAGGCCACGCCCCGAGGCTAGGCGGTGCCGGCCCGCGGGGACCGGAGGCGGCGCAGGCGGTCGCGGAGCCGGCCGTTCGCCGCGGCCGGCGGGTCGTCGGTCCGGGGCGGCACGGCGCGGGCCGTGCGCTCGACCTCCGCAGCGAGCTCGGCCCGGCGGTGCTCGAGGGCGGCGACCTCCGCGAGCAGCGCCGCCCGCCGGTCGGCGGCCTGCCGGTCCAGGCGGTCGCGGTGGGCCGCCGCCTCGTCGTCCGCCCGGCGCCGCTGCTCCCGGCCGGCCTCCAGCACGCGGAGAACCTCAGCGTGGCCCTGCAGCCGGCCGCGGGCCACCTCGGCGGCGGCCTCCTCCGCGGACCGGGCCGCCCGCTCGGCCGCGCGCTGCTCCACCTCCCGTGCCTCGGCTCCGCGGCGCTCGGCCTCGGCGACCGCGTCGGCGCGGATCTGCTCGGCGGCATCGAGGGTGCGCCCCACGACGGTGAGCAGCGTCTCGGCCCGGGCGGTCGCAGCCGCCGCGGTCTCGCGGGCGCCGGCCCGGGCGCGGGCCAGCTCCTCGGCGGCGTCGGCCCGCAGCTGCTCGGCCTCGGCCCGGGCAGCCGCGCGGAGCTGCTCGGCCTCGGCGGTCATGCCCTGGGCCTGGTCGGCCGCGGCGGCGAGCATCGAGCCGATGCGCTCGGAGAGCCGCAGCAGCTCACCGCCGCCCGCGGAGTGGTCGAGCAGCCGGTGCGCCTCGTCCAGGGCGGTCCGGGTCCGCAAGCAGCGGTCCAGCAGGTGCTCCCGCTCGCGCTCCGCCGTCGCCAGCTCGTCCTCGGCCCCCTGGACGTAGGTGTCGACCTGGAAGCGGTCGTAGCCGGCCAGCACCCGGCGGAACATCGGCGCCGCCCGGAACAGCGTCGGCAGGTCGCCGGAGACGTTCGGGTGCGGGGCGCCGCCGGTGACCTCGGCAGGGCCCTCGAGCTGCGTCGCGGTGCTCATCCGGCTGCCTCCTCCCGTGCGTGTCCGGCTCGCATCGGGCCGACGCTATTGCGGGCGGACGTGCGTGCGCGCGCCGAGGTGGGGGCCGCTCACCCGCCCGGGTGGGGTGCACACCCGGACCGGTCGGGAGCCCCGGGCGCCGTCGCGTTGCGTGACATCGCCCGCTCGGGTGAGCCGCCGGCGGCGAGGGTTCCCCGGCCGGCGGCGGGGGGCACACCGTGCCCCATGGCAGCGCCCAGCCCCGCGCCGGTCCCCGGCAACCTGACCGTGCCCCCGCTGTTCCAGTGGGAGGTCGTGGCGACCGTCGTCGTGCTGGCGGCGGTCCTGGCGGTGGTCGCGGTGATCGCGCTCTCCGCCGCGCCGGGAGCCGGCGAGCGGGCGGAGTGGCAGCGGTGGCTCGCCGGGCGGTCGCACCGGGCCCCGGGCGAACCGCGCGCGGACGGCTGACCGGCCGCGTCCCCGCTCAGGCGCCGCCCCGGAACCGGAGCACCGCATCGACCCGGTTGCGGGCGTCGAGCTTGCTGAGCAGACGGGACACGTGGTTCTGCACCGTCTTGACCGACAGCCCGAGCCGCCGGGCGATGCCGGCGTTGTCGAGGCCCTCGGCCATCAACCGGAGGACCTCGTTCTCGCGTTCGCTGAGCCCGGGTGCCGCGGGCGGCTGGGCCTCCCGCACCTCGGTGAGCCGGGCGAGGAGCCGCGGGGCCAGGGACCGCCCGAAGACGGCGGAGCCGTGGTGCACCGCCCGCACCGCCGCCAGGAGCTCCTCCTGGCCCGCCCCCTTGAGCACGTAGCCGCGTGCCCCCGCGTCGAGGGCGGCGACGATCGCGTCGTCGTCCTCGACCATCGTGACCACCAGCACGGCCGTCGAGGGGCTGGCCCGCAGCACCCGCCGGGTCGCCTCGGCACCGGAAATCCCGGGCAGGTTGAGGTCCATCAGCGCGACGTCCGGCCGGTGCAGGGCCGCCAGCCGGACGGCGTTCCGCGCGGAGGACCACCCGCACGCTGGTGGCGCACGGCCCCGCGTGCCGGACCGCGTTGGTCACCGCCTCCTGGGCGATCCGGTAGGCGGCCACCTCGGTAGCGGCGGGCAACGCGGGCACGGTGGGGGAGGCCTCGACGACCACCGGGAGGCGGCCGGTGCTCACCCGCCGGGCCAGCGCGTGCAGCGCACCGGGCAGCCCCAGGTCGTCGAGCGCGGCCGGGCGCAGGTCCTCCACCACCCGGCGCACGTCGGCGACCGCCTCCTGGACGTCGTCGCGCAGCTCGAGGAGCACCCGGTCGACAGCCGGGGCGCCCCCCACGGTGTTGCGCGCCGTGTCGACCCGCAGCGTCAGCCCGGCGAGCGCGGGACCGAGGCCGTCGTGGAGGTCGCGGCGCAGGCGGCGCCGCTCCTCCTCGCGCGAGAGGACCAGCCGCTCGCGCGACGCCTGCAGCTGGCGGGAGAGCTCCAGCGCCCGCACCACCGGGGCCAGCTGGTGCGCCAGCGCCGTCAGCACCGGCCGCGTGCGGCGCCGGGGTGGCGCCCTGCAGGGTGTTGCCGGCGACGGCGAGGACGGCGAACCCGCCGGCGGCGGTGAGGAGGGCGGGTCGGGAGGTGGGGAGGGGCATGGTCGGCCTCGTGGCTGCGGAGGGCGCCCGCCCGCAGGCTGGTCGGCGTGACCTCGGCCCCGGCGGTGCGTGGACGGGGCAACGGTCGCGCCCGGCGGTTCCCGCCGTCATCGGGCGGCTTCCCGGCCGGCCGGGAAGTCCTCCCGGCCGGCGCTCCCGTCGTCCCGGTCGCGCCCCCCGGTCAGGCCGTCTCGAGCACGATCTTGTACTGGCCCGCCCGCGGCTGGATCGCGGCGGCGAAGGCGGCGGTGACGTCGTCGACGGGGTGGATGTCGCTGACGTAGACGTCGCGCAGCCCGGGGTGCTCGGCGAGGTAGGCGCCCGCGTCCCGCAGCACGCGCGCCCGCTCGCGCGTGACCCCGGCGCGCAGCGTCAGGTTCTTCCGCAGGAACGTGATCATGTCCAGCGGGTACACCGGGTCGTCCGGGATGCCGAAGTAGAGGACGTCGCCCCCGGGGGCGACGGCGGTCAGGCAGTCCTGCAGCGTCGTCACCTGGTGGCCGACCGCCTCGACGACGACGGCCGGCCGGTCGGCGTCCGGCAGGATCGCGGCCCAGCGGCTCGCGCTCGCGGTGACGGTCTCGTCCACCCCGAAGACGCCGGCCGCGGCGCTGCGGTCCACCCGGTCGACGCCGATGACGCGGCGGGCGCCGCGCTGCTTCAGCACGTGGCTGAACAGCAGGCCGATGGGGCCCTGGCCGACGACGCCGACCGTCTTCCCCCGCACGTCGCCGAGCTGCTCGGCGGCGTACAGCACGCACGCCAGCGGCTGCAGCATGACGGCGGTGGTGGGCGGCAGCGCGGTGTCGTAGCCGGCCAGCCCCTCGCCGTCGGTGACCACCAGCTCGGCGATGCCGTCGAAGGCGGCCGCCCAGCCGACCACCAGGTCACCGGGGGAGTGCGCCGGGTGCCGGCTGGCGACGACCTCGCCGACGACCTCGTGCAGGGGGAAGCCGGGCACCGGCGTCGCCGTCCGGTCCGCCGGGTCGGGGGCGTGGAGGAAGGGTGCGCCCTTGAAGAACGGGAGGTCGCTGCCGCAGATGCCCCCGGCCCTCGTCGCGAGCAGCACCTGCCCGGCGGCCAGGTCCTCCGCGCGCGGGGCGGCGACCTCCACCCGCTCGAACGCGAACGGTCCGCTCAACCGCTGGGCCCACACGTCGCACCGCCTCCCTCCGCGACCGCCGGGTGCGGCCGCCCGGGAAGTAGACCAGCGCCGGGCGCCGGGCGCAGCAGGACCTGCCAGGGGCACCCGTCGCAGGGCGTCGGGGCGCCGCCGGGATACTGGTCGGCGTCGCGCACGCCCGGCGACGCGCCGGCGCACCGGCCGGCGGTCCCACGGTCGAGGAGGTCCTGGACGTGCCCAGAGCGCTGCTGCTGGAGAACATCGACCCGGTCGCGACCGAGATCCTCGGTGCGGCCGGCTACGAGGTCGAGTCGATGCGCGGGGCGCTGGACGAGGCGGACCTGATCGCCGCGCTCGACGGTGTGGACCTGCTCGGCATCCGCTCGAAGACCCAGGTGACCGCGGAGGTGCTGCGCAGCCGTCCCGGCCTGGAGGCGGTGGGCGCCTTCTGCATCGGCACCAACCAGATCGACCTGACCGCGGCGGCGGCCGCGGGCGTGGCGGTGTTCAACGCGCCGTTCTCGAACACCCGCAGCGTGGTCGAGATGGCGATCGCGGAGATCATCATCCTGGCCCGGCGGCTGGTCGACCGCGACCGGTCGCTGCACGCCGGCATCTGGGACAAGTCGGCCGCCGGCAGCCACGAGATCCGCGGGCGCACGCTGGGCATCGTCGGCTACGGCAACATCGGCAGCCAGCTGTCGGTGCTGGCCGAGGCGCTGGGCATGCGGGTGCTGTTCTACGACCTCGAGGACAAGCTGGCGCTGGGCAACGCCGAGCGCTGCGACAGCCTGGACGAGCTGCTCGAGCGGGCGGAGACCGTCACGCTGCACGTGGACGGGCGGGCCGGGAACGCCGGTCTGTTCGGCGCCGAGCAGTTCGCCCGGATGCGCCCGCGCAGCCTGTTCCTCAACCTGTCGCGCGGGTTCGTCCTGGACCACGAGGCGCTGCGGGACAGCATCCTGAGCGGCCACATCGCCGGGGCGGCGGTCGACGTCTTCCCGCACGAGCCGCGGGAGCAGGGCGACGAGTTCACCTCGGTGCTGCGCGGCCTCCCCAACGTCATCCTGACCCCGCACATCGGCGGCTCGACCCAGGAGGCGCAGCACGACATCGGGCGGTTCGTGGCCGGCAAGCTCGTCGACTACACCGCCACGGGGACGACGACGCTGAGCGTCAACCTGCCCACGGTGGTGCTGCACGGTTCCTCGACCGACCGCTTCGCCCTGCTGCACCGCAACGTGCCCGGGGTGCTGGCGCGGGTCGACGCCCTCGTCGGCGAGCACGGCCTCAACGTCGACGCCCAGGTGCTGGCCACGCGCGGGGAGTACGGCTACGCCGTCACCGACGTCAGCGCCCCCCTGCCGGCGGACCTGCTCGCGGCGCTCACCGCCCTGCCGGAGGCCGTGCGCCTGATGCGGTTCGGCCCCCGGGCGCGCTGACCCGGGTACCTCCCTCGCCAGGGAGGCGGGCGCTCGGTAGGTTCGCCTGCGTGCAGCTCCCGGACGGTCTCGTGGCCGTGGTGAAGCGCGACTGCCCCACCTGCGTGCTCGTCGAGCCGGTGCTGCGGCGGCTCGGCGCCGCCGTCTGGTGCCAGGACGACGCCGGGTGGTTCGACGGCGACGACACCGAGCTGGAGCTCTCCTACCGGCTGGGCATCGAGACCGTCCCCACGCTCCTGCGCGTGGTCGACGGCGCCGAGACCGCCCGGGTGGTCGGGTGGAGCCGCGAGCAGTGGGCCGAGCTGACCGGCGTGGCCGACCTCGGCCAAGGGCTGCCCGAGCACCGGCCGGGCTGCGGCTCGCTCTCGGTGGACCCGTTCCGCATCGACGCGCTGGAGGCGCGCTACGGCGGCAGCGGGCTGGCCAGCCGGCGGATCGAGCTCGCCGAGCTCGAGGACGAGCACGAGGCGCTGTTCGACCGGGGCTGGACCGACGGGCTGCCCGTCGTGCCGCCGACGCCGGAGCGGGTGCTGCGGATGCTGCGCGGCACCACCCGCGACCCGGCCGAGGTCGTCGCCGTCGTCCCGCCGGACCTGGTCGAGTGCACCGTCGAGAAGGTGGCCGTCAACGCGGTGATGGCCGGGTGCCTGCCCGAGCACCTGCCGGTGGTGCTGGCCGCGCTGGAGGCGGCCGCCGCCGAGGAGTTCGCCCTGCACGGGCTGCTCGCGACGACGTACTTCGCCGGGCCGGTGGTCGTGGTCAACGGGCCGGTCGCCGCCCGGATCGGCATGAACAGCGGGGTCAACGCCCTCGGCCAGGGCAACCGCGCGAACGCCACGATCGGCCGGGCGCTGCAGCTGGTGGTGCGCAACGTCGGCGGCGGCCGTCCCGGCGAGGTGGACCGGGCGACCCTGGGCAACCCGGGCAAGTTCACCTTCTGCTTCGCCGAGCGGGAGCACGGCAGCCCGTTCGCGCCGCTGGCGGCCGACCGCGGGGTGCCCGGCGACGCGGTGACGGTGTTCGCGGGATCGGGCGTGCAGCCGGTGGTCGACCAGCTCAGCCGCGACCCGGCGTCGCTGGCGCGGACCTTCGCCGCCTGCCTGCGCGTCAACGCCCACCCCAAGCTGCCGATGGCCTTCGACGCGATGCTGGTGGTCTCGCCGGAGCACGGCCGGGTGTTCCGCGAGGCGGGGTGGGACCGCGCCCGCCTGCTGGGCGAGCTCGCGGAGCTGCTGACCCTGCCCGGCGAGGAGCTGGTGCGCGGGGCCGGCGGCATGGCCGAGGGGGTCCCCGCCGGCCTGGCGGGAGCGGAGCTGCCGAAGTTCCGGCCCGGTGGTCTGCTGGTCGCGCACGCCGGTGGCGACGCCGGGCTGTTCAGCGCGATCGTGGGCGGCTGGGTCGCCGGGGAGACCGGGAGCGCCCCGGTGACGAGAGAGGTGCGCGCATGAGAACGGTCCTGGACCCGACCGGCGAGCGGCAGGCGTCCGCCCGGGAGCTGCTGCCCCGCCCGGCCTCGCTGCGCGGCCGGAGCGTCGGGCTGCTCGACATCAGCAAGGCACGCGGCGACGTCGTCCTCGACCGCCTGGCCGAGCTGCTCGCCGCCGACGGCGCGGTCGTGCGCCGCTACCGCAAACCGACCTTCGCCCGCACCGCCCCGGTGGACCTGCGCCACGAGATCGCCGAGCGGTGCGAGGTGGTCATCGAGGCGCTGGCCGATTAGGGCTCCTGCACGTCGTGCAGTGTGCACGACATCGCCGACCTCGAGCGCCGCGGCGTCGTCGGGGTGTTCCTCGCCAGCGAGGCCTTCGCCGAGGCGGCCCGGGCCCAGGGAGCCGCGCTGGGCTTCCCGGCGCCCTGCGTGCTCGTCCCGCACCCTGTCCAGGACCGCACCGACGCAGAGCTGCGGGCCGCCGCCGAGGCGGCGTACCCGGCGGTGGTGGCCGCCGTCACCACCGCGGGGTGACGTCGGTGCCGCGCACTGCCAGGGTGGGCCGGTGACCGAGATGCCGATCAGCCGCTTTCCCCTCCGGCCCGCCGACGAGCTGCCGCCCGACCTGGCCGAGCGCTACGCGGAGGTCCGGGAGAGGTCCGGCTTCCTGCCCAACGTCTTCGCCGCGCTGGCCTGGCGGCCGGACGAGGCGCGGGCGTTCTTCGCGATGCACGACGCGCTGATGGACAAGGAGACGCCGGGGCTGTCCAAGGCCGACCGGGAGCTGATCGTGGTGGCCACCAGCGCCGGCAACGACTGCCTCTACTGCGTCGTCGCGCACGGCGCCGTCGCCCGCATCCGCACCAAGGACCCGCACATCGCCGACCACGTCGCCGTGGACTGGCGCAAGGCCCCGCTGTCGCCGCGCATGCACGCCGTCCTCGCGGTGGCCACCCGGCTCGCGGCCGACCCGGCGTCGGTCACCGCCGCGGACCTGGCGTCG
The DNA here is from genome assembly GCF_054050775.1 of Blastococcus sp. SYSU DS0533. NCBI lineage: Bacteria > Bacillati > Actinomycetota > Actinomycetes > Geodermatophilales > Geodermatophilaceae > Blastococcus > Blastococcus sp. SYSU DS0533. Next base: position 76,704 of record NZ_JBJGZZ010000002.1, read on the forward strand.
CTCACCGGGCACGGGCTCACCGAGGACGACGTGTGGGACGTCGGCATGATCACGTCCTTCTTCGCGCTCTCCAACCGGCTGGCGCACTTCGCGGCCATCACGCCGAACCCGGAGTTCTTCCTGATGGGCCGGCTGCCGCGCGGCGCCGAGGTGCCGCCCGCCTGACGCCGGCCAGGGGCCCGCTACGGTCCGCCGGTGACCGACCCGACGACGACCGTGCTCGCCGACGACCTGGGCTTCCCGGAGGCTCCGCGCTGGAAGGGGGGCCGGCTGTGGTTCTCCGACTTCCACGACCGCGTGGTGCGCCGGATGCCGGCCGCGGGCGGCCCCGAGGTGGTACTGGAGCTGGACGACAGCCCCTCGGGGCTCGGCTGGCTGCCGGACGGCGACCTGCTCGTGGTCTCCATGGTGCGGCGGGCCCTGCTGCGCGTGGGGGAGCACGGCACGCGGGTGCACGCCGACCTCTCGGCCGCCACCCGGTTCCGCGCCAACGACCTGGTGGTCGACGCCGGGGGGCGGGCCTACGTCAGCAGCTTCGGCTTCGACCTGGAGTCCGGCGCCGAGCCGGCGGCGACCGACCTCGTGCGGGTCGACCCCGATGGTTCGGTGTCCGTGGCCGCGCCGGAGGTCGTCTTCCCCAACGGCATGGTGCTCAGCCCCGACGGCCGCACGCTGGTCGTGGCCGAGACCTACGGGGCGCGGCTCACCGCGTTCGACGTGGCGGCGGACGGGTCGCTGTCGGGGCGGCGGGTCTTCGCCGAGCTGCCCGGTGTCGCACCCGACGGCATCTGCCTGGACGCCGAGGGGCAGGTGTGGGTGGCCACGGCGCGTACGCCCGAGGTGCTCCGGGTCCGCGATGGCGGCGAGGTGACCGCCCGGGTCGCGGTGGGCAGCGGATCGCTCTCCTACGCCTGCGCCCTCGGCGGGGACGACGGGCGGAGCCTCTTCGTCTGCACCGCGCCGAGCTGGCGCCCGGGGCCGCGCGCCGGCCGCATCGAGACCGCCCGGGTGGAGGTCGGCGCCGCGGGGCGGCCGGGAGGGAAGGCTTCCCCCGAGGGTTGAGCCGCACCGGCCGACGTCCGGCCGCACCGTGACGCGGCTCCACGTCGGCCGGCGCGGCTCGACGTGCCCTCACCGCGGGTGCCCGGGCCCTCGGTCGCGCTCGGCGGGCCGTTCGCGCAGGATCGGACCGGTTCGGACGACGACAGGGGAGGACCGGATGGCGGGCAGCGAGGCGGAGCTGCGGCAGCGGTGGTCGGAGGGCCGGCCCTGCCACGGGCTGTGGAGCCTGCTGCCCGGGGCGGTGACCGGTGAGGTGCTGGCCCGGACCGGCGCCGACTACGTCGTCGTGGACCTGCAGCACGGGGCCACCGCCGAGGCCGATCTGCCGGGCACGTGCGCGGCGATCACGGCGGCGGGCTCCGTGCCGCTGGTGCGCACCCGCAGCCCGCTGTTCCCCGACCTCGGGCGGCCGCTGGACCTCGGCGCCCGGGGCGTCATCGTGCCCAACGTCCGCGACGCCGGGCACGCCCGCGAGGTCGTCGCCGCCTGCCGGTACGCACCCGCCGGCGGGCGGTCCATCGGGCGGCTCTCCGGCGGCGCCGACGAGCCGCTGGTGCTGGTGATGGTGGAGGCGGCGTCCATGCTCGCCGACCTCGACGCCGTCCTCGAGGTGCCGGGGCTGGACGGGCTCTACGTCGGACCGGCGGACCTCGCGCTCTCGCTGGAGCTGACCGGTGAGGGCGGGCGGGAGGAGCTCCGCGCGGTGCTGTCCTCGATCATCGCGCGGGCACGGGCGGCCGGCGTGCCCGTGGGGGTGCACGCGCGCAGCGGCGAGGAGGCGGCCGGCTTCGCCGCCGAGGGCGCCACCGTGGTGACGGCGGCCGTCGACGCCGGCTCCCTCGCCGAGGCCACCGCCCACCACCTCGGGATCGCCCGCGGCGCGGCCACCGGCTGACGGCGGCGGTCAGGTGAAGGCGGCGACGGTCCGGTCGAGGTAGTCGTTGCGGAACGCCCCCCGGGGGTCGAAGCGGCGGACGAGCTCGCGGAACCCCGCCATCCGCGGGTAGAGGGCGGCGAGCTCGTCGGCGCCGGTCGTGAAGAGCTTCCCCCAGTGCGGGCGGGCGCCGTACGGGCGCAGCGCCGCCTCGATCGCGGGCAGCAGCGCGCGGACCCGTTCCTCCTCGGGACGCCAGGTGAAGTGCAGCGCCAGCACGTCGTGGCCGTACGCCGGGCTCAGCCACAGCTCGTCGGCGGCCACGGTGCGCAGCTCGCTCACCTGGAGCAGCGGCGCGATCCGGTGCGCCAGCGCGCGCAGCGCCTCGCACGCCGCCCGACCGTGCGGCCGCGGGACGAAGTACTCGGTCTGCAGCTCCTCCCCGCTGCTGGGGGTGAACCCGGTGCGGAAGTGCGGCAGCCGCTCGTGCCACTCGCCGGGCAGGCCCAGCTGGTCGGTCAGGTTCTCGACCGGGGTGCCCGGCAGCATGTGCGTGGGCTCCGTCGCGGCCCGCGCCCCGAAGAACTCCTCCGGCACGACGTCGTGCTCGTCCGTGCGGGACTTGACCCACACCTGGGTCACCTCGTGCCAGTCGGTGAACACGCTGACGCTGTAGGCGGCGTCGGCGACGGCGTCGAGGTCGGCGAACAGCCGCTCCCAGGTCAGCCCCACGTAGACGTCCGTGCGCACCTGGAAGGCCGGCTGGTAGCGGAGCGCGAGCCGGGTGACCACGCCGAGGGCGCCGAGGTGGACCACCGCGCCGTCGAAGTCGGCGTCCCCGGGCGTCAGCCGCACCAGCTCCCCGTCGCCGCGGACCAGCTCCAGGCCGACGACGGCGGTGCTGAGCGAGCCGTTCCGGTTGCCCGAGCCGTGGGTCCCGGTGGCCGTGGCGCCCGCGACGGTGATGTGCGGCAGCGAGGCGAGGTTGTGCAGCGCGTAGCCGTGCTCGGCCAGGCGGGGAACCACCGCGCTGTAGCGCGCGCCGCCCGGGACCCACGCGGTGCCGCCGTCGCCGTCCGGGGCCGGCTCGAGCTCCACCCCGCCGGGCAGCCGGTCGAGGGCCACCAGGTCGGCCGGGGTGTCGGCGATGTCGTTGAAGCAGTGCCGGGAGCCGAGGGCCTTGACCCGCCCGCTGGCGGCCACGAGCGACTGCAGCTCGGCGAGGCTCGCCGGGCGGTGCAGCCGGGCCGCCCGGTAGGCGACGTTGCCCGCCCAGTTGGTCCCCGGCTCGGCGGGGACGGCGGTCGACGTCTCGGGCATGCTGGCTCGCCCTCTGCTCGGGGCCGGCGGCCGGGCGACCTGCCGGGAGGTCCGATCTTCCCCGACCGCCCCGTCCGCCGGGGAGACGTCGCCCCCGCCCGGCGACCGCGGGGCACGAGGTCGGCCCTCACAGGTGCGGGCGGTGCTCGAACCTCGTCGTGAGAGCCGCACCGGCCGCGGCCGGCAGCCAGAAGGTGAGCAGCCGGAAGACGACCACGGCGGCGCAGGCGCCGGCCAGCGGCGCTCCCAGCGCGGTGAGCGCCAGCAGCAGCGCCACGTCGGCGGCGCCGGGGGCCGCGGTGACGGGCACGACCGACCACAGCAGGTGCAGGGCGCAGTAGACGCTCGCCGTGGCCAGCAGGGCGACCCGGCCGCCGACGCTGTGCAGCGCCGCGGCGAGGACGGCGGCCTCGAGGAAGACCCCCGCGACCGTCCACGCCAGCTGGGCGCCGCGGCCCCGCGGCACGCCGTCGGAGCCGGACCGCCGGACGGAGAGCAGATCGCCCAGGGCCCGTCCCACGTCACCCCGGAGTTCGGTCCGGAGCGGCTCCGCCCCCGACCGGCGCAGGGCGAGCCACTGCCCGGTGAGCACGAGCGCCCACGCACCGAGCCCGACCAGGACGGCGGGGACCAACGCCTCGGGCGTGCGCCAGCCGGTCAGCCGGCCCTCCACCGCGGCGAGGACGGAGGTCACCGCGGCGACGACGACCGCGGCGACGACGGCACCGGCGGTGTAGCGGGCCAGCGCGGCCGCGGCAGCGTCAGGCAGCACCCCCGCCCGCTCGAGGAAGCGCGCGGCGGCGTGCCGTCGGCCGTCGTGCCCGTGCAGCAGCCCCGCGCTCTCGGCGACCATGCCGGCGCCGTACGTCCGGCCCAGGGCGATCCGCCGCTCCACGGTGAGCAGCGCACCGGCGGCCATGGCGGTGCGGGCGAGGAGGGCCAGCGCCACCGCCGCACCCAGCCACCGCCAGCCGCCGCGGCCGACCGTCTCGGCCATCGGACCGGCCCCGGCCAGCAGCGGGACCCCCACCAGCGCGCCGAGCGAGCCCACGGCCACGGCGGTCCGGGCCGGCCAGCCGGCCGGGGCGAACTCCGGGCGGTCGGGGTCGGGCAGGCCCAGCCGCGCACGCACCTCCGCGCGGAGCCGGACGAGCCGGTCGGGCCGGGCGCGCAGCCCGAGACGGGTCGCGGAGGAGAGGCTGAGCGGCGCGAGGGCGGGCAGCGCCGCCGCGACCGGGTCCCGCCCGAGCTGGTCCAGGGCCGTGCCGACGACGAGGCCGGGTTCGACGAGCAGCGAGAGGGAGGCCATGAGCTCGGCGACGTCACCGGCGAGCGAGTCGTCGGACGCGCCGGTGAGGGCGTTGCCGAACTCGACGATCCAGGGCCGGCCGTCCCGGTCCACCACGATGCTGTGCGCCACGAGGTCGTGGTGGGCGACCCGCGCCTGGTGCAGGAGGCCGACCTGCGCCCAGACCTCGGCCAGCAGCTGCGGGGCGACCGTCCCGGGCGGCAGGTCGTCGAGCGACCGGCCGGGGACGAAGTCCTGCACCACCACGGCGCCCCGGTCGTCCCCGCGGGCGAGCAGGATGCGCGGGGTCCGCACCCCGCGCTCGCGGGCGGTCATGGCGGCGACCGCCTCGTGCTCCGCCTGCTGCCCCAGCGGCGCCACGGCGTCGGCGTCCTTGACGTCCCGGACGGCGAGCAACCGGTACAGGCGGTACAGCCAGTCCCGCTCCGCGCGGTCGGGTTCGAGGTATTTCACGTACAGGCGCTGGCCCGCCCCGGTGGTGGCCTCGAACGGGTGCGAGCTGCGGGCCTCGACCGCGGCCGGCCGGATGTCGACCACGGGCAGGCCGAGGCGGGACAGCAACCGGCCGAGGCGGCGCGGGTCGACCTCGCGGCGGGGCACGCCGAAGGCCCAGTGCACGAGGGAGCCGATGGCCCAGCCCACGGCCACGCCGCCGACGACGTCGAGCGGCAGGTGGGCGCCCACGTACACGCGGGCCAGCGCGACCGACCAGGCCAGCCCCCAGGCGACGCGCCCGGTCCGCCTCGAGAGGTAGGGCACCGCCGCGGTCGCCAGGGCGGCGGCGACCGCGGAGTGCCCCGAGACGAACCCGAGCCCCCCGACCGGCCCCTCCGGGAAGTTCACCTCGACGGCGAAACCACCCGGCCGTTCCCGCCCGACCACGCCCTTGACCAGGTCGGCCGCGACGTAGGCCAGCAGCCCCGAGATCAGCAGGTCGCGCGCCGCGCGCACGTTCCGTGCGGTCAGCGCTGCGGCCGCGAGCGCCGGGACGGCCAGCGCGTTCCCGAGCTGCATGACCACCCAGACGAGCGGGAAGACGACCGACGGCAGGCCGTTGACCAGCTGGAACAGGTCCCGCTCGAAGGTGGGCAGCTCACCGCGCTGGGCGACGAGGAAGCCCAGCCCGAGCACGGCGGCGCCCAGCAGGACGCGGACCAGGTCCACGGGGTGCCGGTGCACCGGCGAGCCGCCGCGGCGGCCGGGGGCGTCACCCAGGCGACGGACGTGCCGGCGGCCCGCCTCCAGCTCCGTCGTCACCGCACGAGTGCACTCCTCGGGCTCCCTGTCAGCAAGGTGTTCCGGCCCGAGCCCTGCGGGTGCCGCCGTCGGGGGAGCACGTCCGGGTCGTCCGCGCGGCGCCGTCCCGCCCCGCCGGGGAGGCGCCGCCGATCGGGCTCCGGCCGGTGCGGGGTGACACGATGCGGGCATGTCATCGGGGACCGCGGCCGGGCAGGGGACGACGGCCTTCGTCCTCGGGGGTGGCGGGGTGCTGGGTGCGGCCGAGGTCGGCATGCTGCAGGCCCTCGTGGACGCCGGGATCCGGCCCGACCTGGTGGTGGGGACGTCGGTGGGCGCGATCAACGGGGCGGTGCTCGCTGCCGACCCGACCGTTGGTGCGGTGGGCCGGCTGCGCGCGGTCTGGGAGGACCTGGCCGAGCGCGGGGTCTTCGCCGGCTCGGTGCTGGCCCGGCTCCGCACCCTGGCCCGCACCCGCACCCACCTGCACCCGCGCGAACCGCTGCGCGAGCTGCTGGAGGAGCACCTGCCGGTGCGGACCTTCGGCGAGCTCGCCGTCCCCTTCCAGTGCGTCGCCGCGAGCATCGAGCGGGCCGCCGAGCACTGGTTCGCCGACGGCCCGCTCGTGGACGCGGTGCTCGCCTCCTCCGCCGTCCCGGGGTTGCTGCCCGCGGTGGAGATCGACGGGGAGCACTTCCTCGACGGCGGGCTGGTGCACAGCATCCCGGTCGGCCGGGCGGTCGCCCTCGGGGCCCGGACCATCTACGTGCTCCACGTCGGCCGGATCGACCGGCCGCTGCGCCCGCCCGCCCGCCCGTGGGAGGTGGGGCTCGTGGCCTTCGAGATCGCCCGCCGGCACCGGTTCGCCGCCGACCTGGCCGCGCTGCCCCCGGGGGTGACGGTCCACGTGCTGCCCTCGGGCGGTGCGGTCGCGCCCGGCGCCGGGGACCTGCGCTACCGCGACTTCTCCGGTGTCCCCGCGAGGGTGGACCGGGCGTACACGGCGGCGTGCGAGTACCTGGGGCGCTCCGGAACCGGGACGGCCTGAGGTGCTGCCCCCTCGGCGCGTGCGCCGGATCACCGGGCCCCTGCTGGTCGTCGCGCTCGTGGCCGCGGTCCTGCTGCTGCCCGTGCTCGTGCCGGTGGCAGCCGTCGCCTCGCTGTGGCTGCCGGGCCACTGGCGCGGCCTGCGGCTGCTGTGCCTCGCGCTGGCCTACCTCGCACTGCAGGTCGCCGGCCTCGTCGCCGCCGGCGGGCTGTGGGTGCTCAGCGGGTTCGGCCGCCGGCTGGGCGGGCCGTGGTCCCGCGCGGCCCACTACACGGTGCTCCGCCTGCTGCTCGACGCGCTGATGCGGATCGCGCGGCGGCTCTTCGCACTGCGGCTGGTCACCGACGGGGAGTCGTGGTCACCGCTGGACGACGGGCTCCCCGGCTCGACCAACGCCATGGTCGTCCTGTCGCGGCATGCCGGCCCGGGCGACTCGTTCCTGCTGGTGCACACGTTGATGGACCGGGACCACCTGCGCCGGCCGCGGATCGTGCTCAAGGACGTGCTGCAGCTGGACCCGGTGATCGACGTGTACCTCAACCGGTTGCCCAACCACTTCGTGCCGGCCGACCGGGCGGGCGGGTACAGCTCGGAGCAGGCGATCGCCGACCTGGCCCGCGACCTCGGCGAGGAGGACGCGCTGCTGATCTTCCCCGAGGGCGCCAACTTCACGACCCGGCGCCGCACCCGCGCGATCCAACGGCTGCGCGAGCGGGGGCTGCTGGCGGCGGTGCGCCGGGCCGAGGAGATGCGGCACGTGCTGCCGCCACGACCCGCTGGGGTGGCCGCGGCCCTCGGGGCGGCGCCGCACGCCGACGTCGTCTTCGTCGCGCACACCGGGCTGGAGCACCTGAACACCCCGCGCGACGTCTGGCGCGGCCTCCCGCTGGACAAGACCCTGCACCTGCGCTGGTGGTTCGTGCCCGCCGCCGACGTCCCGCGCGACCCGGCCGAGCAGGTCGACTGGCTCTACCGGTGGTGGGAGACCATCGACGACTGGGTCGCCACCACGTCGGCGGCCGAGCGGGGCACGCACCCGGCGTAGCGGAAGCCGGGCGCGGGGTCCCCGGTTGCACCCCGTCGTGAGGCTCTCCCTGCTCGACCGCTCCCGCACCCGTGCCGGCCAGCCGGAGGCGGCGGCGCTGCGGCACACCGTGGAGCGGGCGGTCGCGGCCGAACGGCTGGGCTACCACCGCTTCTGGGTCGCCGAGCACCACGGCGTGCCGGGCATCGCCTCGGGCGCCCCGGCGGTGCTGCTCGCGGCCGTGGGCGCGGCCACGTCGGCGATCCGGCTCGGATCGGGCGGGGTGATGCTGCCCAACCACCAGCCGCTCGTGGTGGCCGAGCAGTTCCTGGTCCTGGCGGCCCTGCACCCGGGCCGGGTCGATCTCGGGGTGGGGCGCTCCCTCGGCTTCACCCCGCCCGTGCGCCGGGCGCTGCGCCGCACCGGCGAGGAGCCCGACACCTTCGCCGACGACGTCGCCGAGCTCCGCGGGTACCTCGAGCGGACCGGCCAGGTCACCGCCCGGCCGGTCACCGCCACGCCGATCCCGCTCTTCGTGCTCGCCACCGGACGGGGAGCCGGGGTCGCCGCCGCGCTCGGCCTCCCGCTGGTGCTGGGCGGCCCGCTGCTGGACCGGCCCGAGCTGGCCGACTTGCTCGCGGGCTACCGGCGCGACTTCCGCCCGCACGGCGACAGCCGGCCGCACGTCACGGTCTCGCTCGACGTCCTGGTCGCCGACACCGACGAGGAGGCCCGCGAGCTGGCCCTGCCCGAGGTGTGGGCGATGGCCCGCTCGCGGCGCACCGGTGTGTTCGACGCCCTGGAGCCGGTGGCGGAGATCCGGGGCAGGCGCTGGGACGACCTGGACGCGCGCCGGGTGGAGCAGGGCCTCGCAGGCGCGGCCGCCGGCCGGCCGGCGACGGTGCGCCGCCGCCTCGAGCAGCTGGCCGAGCGCACCGGCGCGGACGGGCTCCTCGCGAGCGGCGCGACCTACGACCGGGCGGCGCTGGCCGCCTCCGACGCCGCCCTGGCGGCCCTGCTGCGCTGATCTCGACCGGCCGCGGCCCGCGCGGCTGGCTAGGTTGTGGCCTCGAGCGTTCTCGCCGACCGCCCGCGGCGGGGACGGCACGGTTCCGGGAGGGTGTGCGGTGCGGCGGATCTTCGTGGTGGGCTGCCCGCGGTCGGGCACCACGCTGCTGCAGTCGTTCCTGGCGGCGCACCCGCGGGTGCACTCCTTCCCCGAGACCCACTTCTTCCACGAGCTCCGGGCCCCGCGCGGGGTCCGGCGGGCGGTCGGCCTCCCCGCGGCCGGTACGGACCGGCGGCTCGACGACGTCGCCGGCTGGCTCGGCACCCGCCGTCGCGGTCCGGTGCTCCCGACGGTGCGGGGCTACGGAGCTGCGTTCGTCGCGATGGCCGACGCCGCCGCGCGGGAGCAGGGTGCGGACGCCTGGGTCGAGAAGACACCGGCGAACCTCTACGCCCTGGACCTCGTCGAGCAGCTCGTTCCCGGCGCGCACGTGGTGCACATCGTGCGCAGCGGCGTCGACGTCGTCGCGAGCCTCTGCGCCGTCGCCGAGGGCTGGGGCACCAGCTACACCGTGGACACCGCCATCGAGCAGTGGGCGGAGTGCATCGCGATCACCGAGCGGCACCGTGGCCGACCGCGCCACTCCGTGGTCGGTTACGACCGGCTCGTGCGGGACCCCGAGGCGGCGCTGGCCACGCTGTGCGCCGAGGTCGGACTCCCGTACACCGACGAGATGGTCATCGGGCGGGCCGCCGCGGCCGGCCGGCTGGTCAAGGACTTCGAGCACTGGAAGGCCGACAACACCGGGCCGCTGCGCGACGGGACGGGCCGGCGGGCCCGCGAGGTCTTCGATGCCGCCACCCTCCGGCACGTCCGGGAGCGGGTCGCCGCCGTGCCGGTCCCAGAGCTCACCGGAGCCCGGTGACCCACGGCCGGCCCGACCGCCGCTGCAGGTGCTCGGAGGCCCACGCGGCGAGCGTGGTGGGGGTGGTGGTGACGACGATTTCCATCGGCTCCTCCTGCCCGGACGGGTGAGGTGTGTCGACATGCTGGCGCGGACCACCGACAGGGACCGCGTCCCCGGCGGCGCGGTCCGGGACGCGCCGCCTCTGCGCGACCCCCGGGGCCGGGGCGGGACCACGGCAGGCGCTGACGGGTGGTCGCTCTCTGCCCCGCCCGGCGGGGCGGAGAGCGAGTGACCTGGGGAGGTGCCGCCCCCCGGGTCGGGCGGGCGCCGCAGCGGCCGGCCGGCACGTGCGCCGCCCGGCGCGGGGAACCTGGGACGGCGGCCCCACGCCTCGGTGCCCGTGCGGCCGACCAGCCCGTCCTCGAACGCGGACACGTGGCGGACGTCGCTGGTCCGAGGAGATGCCCGCGCGGTCCCGGGCGTCGAAGGCCGCGTAGAGCAACCGCACCCGGGCACCGGGACGGTCTCGATCCCTCGGCGGGTGCGGCAGGGCTCCCGCCAGGGGCTCCGAGCCCCTACGCTGCCGCGGCATGGCCCGCCGGTCCACGCTCGTGGCGGTCTCCTGCGTGCAGCTCGCCGCGCAACTGGCCGGCCACGTGCTGGCCGTGCGCCGTCGCCGGCACTTCGACGTCCCGCTGATGACCGGCAGCCCCGACCACGTCGGCCGGGACTGGCTGTGGTTCGGAACCGCGTTCAGCGCGCCGTCCTACCTGGTGGCCCTGCAGGCCTGGGCGGTGGCCCGGCTCCTCCGGGGGCCGGACGACCGCGCGCGGTGGGTGCTCCGCTGGGTCGGCACCGGGATGACGGCGGGCTACGCGAGCGAGCGGGCGGTGCGGCTGCGGGTGCGCGAACCCGATCCGCTCGAGACGCCGGTCGTGGTGACCGGGTGGGCGTGCGCGGCGGCGATGGCCGTCCTGGCCCGCCGCTGACCGGTCGTCCCGACGGCCGTCCGGCGCACCCGGAAGGAGGTGGGACGTTGGTACCTGCGGGGCGCGACGGGCACACTGCCGATGTGAGAGGTGGCGGCGAGGCGAGCACCGATCCCGGCATCAGGCTCCCCGAGCCCGACGGGCCCGGGGGACGGTCGGCACCCGGGGCCCCGCTGCTGATCCCCGGCGAGACCTGCTGGCGCATCGAGCGGGCCGCCAGGTTCGCGATCTTCGTCGACGCGGCCGGCTACTTCGCCACGCTCAAGCGCGCGGTGCTGTGCGCCGAGCGCCGGGTGCTGTTCATCGGGTGGGACTTCGACCCGCGCATCCGGCTCGACCCGCTCGGCGGGGGGCGGCCCGAGGACGACCGCCTGGGCGCCGTCCTGGAGCAGGCGGTGGAGCGCCGCCCCGGGCTGGAGATCGGCGTGCTGCAGTGGGACCTCGGCATGCTCCGCGCCCTCGGCCGGGGGCTGAAGCCCATCGTGCTCCTGGACCGGCGCGCTCCCGACCGGCTCACCTTCGCCGTCGACACCCACCACCCCGTGGGCGGCGCGCACCACCAGAAGATCGTGGTGATCGACGACTCGCTCGCCTTCGCCGGCGGCATCGACGTGACCGCCGACCGCTGGGACACCTCGGACCACGCCGACGACAACCCCGACCGGTGCCGCCCGGTCAACGGCCGCGGTCCCGGACGGCCGACCGGGCCGTGGCACGACGCGACCAGCATCATGACCGGCCCGGCCGCCCGGGCCCTCGCCGAGCTTGCCCGCGAGCGGTGGGAGAGCGGGACGGGGGAGCGGCTCGAACCGCTCGACGAGGAGCGGGACTGCTGGCCCGAGGACGTCGAGCCGCTCCTGACCGACGTGGACGTGGCGATCTCCCGCACCCGGCCCGAGCACGGGGGCACGCCCCTCGTGCACGAGGTCGAGCTGCTGTGGCTGGCCGTCATCGCCGCCGCCCGGCGGTCGCTGTACGTGGAGAGCCAGTACTTCGCCAGCCGGCGGATCGCCGAGGCCGTCGCCGAGCGGCTGCGCGAGCCCGACGGTCCCGACGTGGTGGTGGTGAACCCCTGGACCGCCGACGGGTGGCTCTCGGAGAAGGCGATGGGCACCGCCCGCGCCGCCGTGCTCGAGATGCTGCGGGAGGCGGACGTCCACGACCGGTTCCGGCTGTACACGCCGGTGACAGAGCGGCGCGCGCACATCTACGTCCACGCCAAGGTGACCGTGGTCGACGACCGCCTGCTGCGCATCGGGTCGAGCAACGTCAACAACCGCTCCATGGGCCTGGACACCGAGTGCGACCTGGCGATCGAGGCGGTGGAGGGGACGCCGCGAGCCGGGGAGCTCGCCGCCACCATCAGCGGGTTCCGCGACCGGCTGCTGGCCGAGCACCTCGGCTGCACGCCGGAGGAGGTCGCCGCCGCGGTCGAGGCGACCGGCTCACTGGTGCGGGGGATCGAGCAGCTGCGCCGGCCGAGCGGGCGGTCGCTGGTCCCCTTCGAGCCGCCGGAGCTGGGTCCGGCCGACCGGGCGCTCGCGGAGTCGGAGGTCATGGACCCGGAGAAGACGCCGAACCGCTGGCGCCGGGTCGAGCGCTTCTTCGCCCGCCGCCGGCGACCGCGCAGCCGTACCCGCGCGTGACGCGCTGCACGGGCCGGGCGCCGCACCGATGAGTCCCCGGCGCACCGGCGGTCCACCCTTCGTCAGCGACCCCGCACCCGAGGAGCACCCGTGACCAGCAGCCCGAGGACCTCGAGCACGTTCCGGACCACGCTGGTGGCCAGCGGCGGCAACAACGTCGGCATTGTCGTCCCCGAGGACGTGGTGCTGGCCTTCGGCCGCGGCAAGCGGGTGCCGGTGGTCGTCACCGTGGACGGCGGCCACTCGTACCGGACGACCACCGCCTCGATGGGCGGCCGGCTCCTCGTGTCCTTCAACGCCGCGACGCGGGCGGCCACCGGCCGCGGAGCGGGCGACGAGGTCGAGGTGCGGCTCGACGTCGACGACGCACCCCGCACGGTCGCGGTCCCGCCGGCCCTGGCCGGGGCGCTGGCCGCGGATCCGGCGGCGGCCGCGGCGTGGGCGGCTCTCTCGCACAGCAAGCAGCGGGCGCACGCCGAGTCGGTCGCGGGCGCCCGGACGCCGGAGACCGCCTCCCGCCGCGTGGAGAAGGTGCTCGCGGCGCTCGCGTGACCAGCCCACGCCCCCGGCGCGGCCGGGCGGGGAGACAGGAGCGACCGTGTCCTTGCACCGCCACTACCCACCGGACCTCTACCGCGGCACGACCGGGGAGGTGAGCGCCTGGCTGCGCCCCGCGGGCGGCGAGCCCGACACCACCTCGGCGAACGGGGTCACCTGCGAGTTCCTCGCCACGGGGGCGGAGACCGGCGGGCGGTTCGGGTTGTACCGGTACACGTTCGGCGAGGAGGAGGCCGGGCCGGCTCCGCACTTCCACCGCTCCATCTCCGAGCAGTTCTACGTCCTCTCCGGTCGGGTGAGCATCTTCGACGGCCGGTCGTGGGAGGACGCCGGACCGGGTGACTTCCTGTACGTGCCCGAGGGCGGCATCCACGGGTTCCGCGGCGGTGACCACGCCACGATGCTGCTGATGTTCGCGCCGGGCGGTCCGCGCGAGGAGTACTTCGAGACCCTCGCCCGGGGCGAGCGGATGGCACCGGAGGAGCGCGCGGAGTTCATGCTCCGCCACGACACCTACTGGGTCTAGCTCCGCGGGTCCCGTTCGTCCGGCCGCGTGCCGGGGTGCCGCCCGTGGACGCGGCGGGCGCGCACCGGTACACCTGCCCGGGAAGGTGGAAGGAGGAGCGGCTGTGACGGGTCCGAGGGCGGCCGCCGCGCCGCTGCTGACCGCGAAGCTGACCGTCCCACCGCCGACGGCGTACCTGGTCGAACGGGCGCGGCTGCTGCGCCGGCTCGACGCGCTGCGCGGCACCCCGGTGACGGCGGTCGTCGCCGGTGCCGGGTGGGGGAAGTCGACGCTGCTCGCCTCGTGGGCGCGGTCGGCGGGCGTGCCGGTCGCCTGGGTCACCCTCGAGGACGACGAGAACGACCCGGCGCGCTTTTGGACCTATCTCGCCACCGCGCTCTCCGGCCCGGCACCCGACGCGACCGGGCCCGCCCTGCGCGCCCTGACCGTGCCCTCGGTCGACCCTCTCGACGTCGCCGTCCCGGAGCTGCTCAACGGGTTCGCCGCGCGCGACGAGCCGACCGTGCTGGTGCTCGACGACCTGCACGAGATCACCGAGGTCCGGGTCACCGAGGCGCTGGGGTTCTTCCTCGACCACCTGCCGGCCGGGCTGCGGGTGGTCCTCGCCGGCCGCACGGAGCCGCCCGTCGGGCTCGCCCGGCTGCGGGCGCGCGGCCGGCTGGCCGAGATCGCCGCCGAGGACCTCCGGTTCACGCCGCGGGAGGCCCGGGCGCTCGTCGCCGCGACGCTGGCCACGGGGCCGGGCGGTGCCGTTCCCGCGGCGCCGGCGTCGGACGACCTGGTCGCCCGTAGCGAGGGCTGGGCGGCCGGGCTGGTGCTGGGAGCGCTGTCCCTGCGGGACCGCGCCCGCGGCCGGGCGATCCCGCCCGGCGCCCCCGGCCTGCGCCACGCCGTGGACTTCCTCCTCACCGAGGTGCTCGCCGGCCAGGGGGCGCAGCGGCGGGAGCTGCTCCTGGGCACCGCCCCGCTGGACCGGCTCTCAGGGCCGCTCTGCGACGCAGTCCTCGGGCGCACCGGTTCCCGCGACGTGCTCGCCGCCCTGGAGCGGGACGGCGTCTTCGTGCAGGCGGTGGACGCCGACGGGCGCTGGTACCGCGTGCACCCGCTGTTCCGCGCCGCGCTGCTGCGCGAGCGCGACGACGCCGTGGCCGTCGCCGAGGTGCACCGCCGGGCCGCGGCCTGGTTCTGGGGGCAGGGCCTCGTCGAGCAGGCGATCCGCGCGCGGATCGACGCCGGCGACTCCGCCGGCGCCGCGCACTGGCTGGTGCGGAGCACCGGCGTCTTCCTCGCCACGGCCCGGGTCGGTGTCTTCGCCGACCTGGGCGCCCGGCTCGACCCGGCCGTCGTCTCCGGGTCCGTCGCGCTGCTGCTGTCGCTGGCGTGGGCGGCGGGGGTCACCGGCCGGGCGGGACGGGTGCCGCCGCTGCTGGACCGCGCCGCGGAGCTCGTCAGCGCCGGCCGCGCCGACGCGGCCTTCCCGGGCTTCGCCCGCCCCGAGGGGGCGATCGCCGCCATGCGCTCGGTGTACGGCACGGCGGGGGAGGCGGATGCCCGGGTCGTCGTGGACGCCGCCCGGGCGGCGGTGGCGGCCGAGACCGACGACCGCCTGCCCGGCTGGGTCGTGGCGCGGGTGGCCCTCGGCGGCGCGCTGCTCGCCGCCGGCGCACGGGCGGAGGCGCTGGCCGCGCTCGACGCCGCCTGGCGGGCGCCGGCGGCCCGTGCGCTCCCGGTGTTCTCGCGGCTGGAGGTGGCCGGGCTGCTGGCCTGGTGCCTGGTGCAACCCGGGGACGAGGACGCCGACCCGGAGCGCGACGAGCGCGCCGACCGCCTGCTGCGTTCGACGGCCGAGGACGCGGCCGCACTGGAGGCGCAGCTGGGGGACGCCGCCGCGTCGGCGCTGGCGCTGCTGCACGCCACGGCCGGGGTGCTCGACCGGCGTGCCGGCCGGCTGGGGGAGGCGCGTGCGCGTGCCGACCGGGCGGCGGAGCTGGCCGGGCTCCAGGCGCACCCGGCCATCACGCTGCTCGTGCTCGCCAGCGCGGCCGAGACGGCGCTGGCGGACGGCGACCCGGCAGCCGCGCTGCGCCACCTCGACCGTGCCCGCGCCCTGCGACCGGGCGCACCTCCCTCGCCGGCCCTCGACGCCCGGATCCGCGCCGTGGCCGAGCAGGCCGGCCGGCGGGCCGCGGTGCGCACGCGCTCGGTGCTGCCCGAACCGCTGACCGAGCGGGAGGTGGCGGTGCTGCGCGCGCTGCGCGGGCCCCTCAGCCAGCGGGAGATCGGCGCGGAGCTCCACCTCTCGGTCAACACGGTCAAGGGCTACACCCGGAGCCTCTACCGCAAGCTCGGCGTCGCCTCGCGGGTGGAGGCCGTGGACCGCGGACGCGAGCTCGGGCTCTGCTGAGACCACCCGGGGTGGGAAGGGCGGTGGGGTGGTGCGCGCCCACCCCGGTGGGCGGGAGCGTGCCGGCACCCGACCCGAGGAGCGCACCGTGGCCGTCCACCCCACCCCGACCCGTCCCGGCGCACCGGTGGCCTGGCCGCCGGGCGCCCGGTCCGCGGTCGTCGACCTCGACGGACCCGTCCGCTACCTGGACCTGGGCGGCCCCGCCGGGGCACCCGTCCTGCTGTGCGTGCACGGCCTGGGCGGGTCGGCGCTCAACTGGGGGCTGCTGGCACCGCTCCTGTCGGCACGGCACCGGGTGCTCGCCGTCGACCTGTTCGGGCACGGGGGCAGCGGGGTCCCCGCCGCACCCCGGCTGGACGCGCTGGCCGCCGACCGGCGGCTGGTCGACCGCTTCGTCCGCGAGGTGGTCGGTGAGCCGGTGGTCCTGCTCGGGCACTCCATGGGCGGCGTCGTCACCGTGCTGCAGGCCGCCGGGGCCCCCGCGACGGTCCGCCGCCTCGTGCTGCTGAGCCCACCGGTGCCCGGGACGGCCGGCCGGCTCGACGCGGCGATCGCGGCGAAGCGGGCGTTCCTCCGGCTCCCCGGGGTCGCCGGGGCGGTCGCCCGCCGGCTCGCGGCCCTGTCACCGGAGCAGGAGGTCGCGCAGCAGCTGCACCGGGCCACGCCGCACGCCGGCCGCATCCCTGATGACGCCGTGGCCGCGGCGGTGGCCGAGACGGCGGAGCGGGCCGCGCGCCCGGACGCGGCGGCCGGCCGCGCCGAGCAGTGGGCGGCGCTCCTCGGCACCATGGCGCTCCTGGCCCGGCCCCGGGCGTGGCGGCGGACGATCGGCGCCGTCGCGGTCCCGGCGCTGTGGCTGCACGGCGCCGCCGACCCCCTGGTGGCGGTCGGCGGTGCTGCCGCGCTCGCCGCAGGACGACCCGGCTGGTCGTTCCGCGCGCGGGACGGCGTCGGCCACCTCCTCGCGCTCGAGGACCCGGCCTGGACGGCCGAGCAGGTCCTGGGCGCCCCTGCGGACGACGGCCGGGGCTCCCGGTGACCGGCACGCTGGCCCCGGCTGCCCGGTCGGCCCGGGACCAGCGGGGGCTCGGCCTCTTCCTCGTGCTGGTCTTCGTGGTCACCTGGGCCGTGTGGGTGCCCCGGGCGCTGGAGTCGGCCGGGGTGCTGGGGAGCCGGTGGGCCACCGAGCTGGGGACGGCGTGGACGTACGGCCCGGCGGTCGCCGCGGTGCTCGCGGCCGCCTGCACGGGCCGCGTGGAGCTGCGAGAACTGGGGGCGCGGGTGCTGCGGTGGCGGGTCGGCGCCCGCTGGTGGGCCGTCGTCCTCGCCGGCCCTGCGCTGCTGTGGCTGCTCGCGGCAGGGCTCCACGCTGGGCTCGGCGGCGCCTGGGACGAGGTCCGGCCGCCGGCGGTCGAGGCCGGTCTCCCCGGTCTGGTGCCGTTGCTCCTGCTGCTCGCGCTGACCGACGGGCTGGGGGAGGAGCTGGGCTGGCGCGGCTGGGCGCTGCCCCGGCTCCTCCGGCTCCGGGCACCGCTGGCCGCGAGCCTCCTGCTCGGGCTGGTCTGGGCGGTGTGGCACGCCCCCCTGCACTGGACGGACGGCTCGGCGCTCGGGGGCACGGCGACGTGGCTGCTGCTGGTGCAGCTACCGGCCGCCGCGGTGGTCTGGACCTGGGTGTTCCTGCAGACCGGCGGCGCCCTCCTGCCGGCGATCGTCCTGCACGCGTCGCTCAGCGCGTTCGGGACGCCCCTCCCGGGTGCCGCCGGCGGGTGGGGCCCCTGGTTCCTGTTCGCCGGGCTCCTGGCGGCCGTCGCCGCGACCCTGGTGGCCACCGGCGGGCTCCGGCCGCATCTCCGCACCCCGTCCCTGCCGCGGTGACGAGCCGGCGGCAGCGGGGCCCGCCACCGCTGAGGTGACGGGCCTCGCTGCCTGCTGCGGTGCGGCGCGGTCAGGGCGCCGCCGGGGTGACGGAGACCGGTGCCGACGGGGCGCCCGCCCCGGCGCCGTTCACCGCGCGGACCCGCACCGCGTAGCGCTCACCGTTCAGGAGACCTTCGACGACCGCCTGGAGGGCGTCCGGCGGAGTCGCCACGCGGACGACGGTGCCGGCCCGGTCGGCCGCCGTCACCAGGTACCGGATCAGCGGGGTGCTCCCGAGCTCGGCCGGGGCGGTCCACGTCACGGTCGTCCGCCCGTCCTCGACCGTGGCCTGGACGCCGGTCGGCGCACCGGGGAGGGCGGCCGGGTCGGGTGCCGTGCCCTCGCCACCGGGCGGGGTGGTCGCGCCGCCCAGGACGGTCACCGGGAGGGACGCGGTGGCGCCGGTGGCGTCCTTGACCGTCACCGTCGCCGGCGGTGCGGCGCTCGGGACGGTGACCGGCTCGGCCGACGGCAGGGTGACCGCGGCGCCCCCGCCGGTCCGGTAACCGACGACCTCCAGCGGGTAGCTCGCCGGGGCGACGGCGGTGGCCGCCACCGTGAGGTTCGTGCCGTCGAAGGTCGCCTGGTTCACCGTGAGCCCGCTGATCCGGTAGGTCCTGCTGCTGACGGGGTTGTCCCCGAGGTTGCGGACGGTGACCTCGGTGGGCAGGGCGGCGCCGGGCTGCAACGCGATGCGGGCGTAGTGCCGCTCGCTCCCGGGGTCGTGGACCATCGGGGTGGCGGCGAAGCGCCCGTCCTGACCGACCACCTCGAGCTGCGTGCCGCGGCTGGAGGCGAAGACGTCGAGGTGGCCGCCGTTGACCGCGGCGCGGTCGACGGTGAGCCCGGTGTTCGTCGCGACCTTGCCCGAGAGGCTGAACAGGTCGGTGGTGCCCTCCTGCAGGGGGCCTTGCCAGACGGTGAACCGGTTGAAGCCGGTCGGGCTGCCGGCCACCTGGTGCAGCACGCGGGGGTCGCCGAGGTAGCCGGCCGGCGGGTTGGGCAGCACGCCCGGCCGCCAGCGCAGGAACGGGCCGAAGTTGCCCGCCAGCGGGGTGTCGAAGTTGCCCAGTGCCGGGGAGACGTCCTGCACGAGCCGGCCGCGGCCGCGCTCGTCGGTGTCCACGGTCAGCTCGCCGAACGGGTGCTTGACCCGGTAGGTGGTGCCGGGGACGGCGTCGTCCACGTCCACCCGGATGCGGGCGAAGACGGTCTGGTCGCCGGGCCGGACCTCCTCGTTGAGCCAGGCCCCCTCGAGGCCGAGGGTGAGCTCGGCCTCGCCCCCGCCGCGCAGGGGCACCTCTGCCGAGACCAGCTGGTAGAAGACCTCGACCGGGAAGTTCGAGGGGAACGACAGCGGCGCCGTCGGGTTCGGGACGTGGTCGGGCGGGACGTCGCACAGCGGGTCCATGTGGTCGACGCACGGCTCGAGCCGGCGCCCGGCGCTGTCCTCGTACCAGGCCGGGAACCCGTGCGCGGGGTTCACCGGCCCGGCCTTCACCAGGTGGCCCGGGTTGGGGACGGTGATCTCGGTCGCCGCCTGGGAGGTGGGTGCCAGGCCCACCGGCAGCAGCAGCGCGGCGACGGCGAGCAGGACCGGCCGGCGGCGCGAAGGGCGCCGCGAGTCCGCGGTCACCGGGTTCCGGCGTCGGGTGAGAGGGGACATCGGGGAACTCCACGGGGTCGGTGCTGGGGTCCGGCACCGCGGTGCCGGGCGGAGGTCGGGAGGCTCAGGCGAGGACGCCGGTGAACCAGAGGACCCAGGCGAGGCAGCCCAGGACGAGCACGGCGTCGACGGTGCGGCGCCGCCACGTGGCGGGCTGCAGGGCGGCGAGTGCGGAGAGGAGGAGCAGTTCCGCGGCGACGGCGGCCTGGCCGAGGATCCCGGGCGCGTGGCGGGCCGCGGAGACCTCGCCCTCCATGGCGACCGGGCCGGGTCCCCGTACCGCCACGCCCTGCGAGAGGTCGACCCCGGTGACGGGGTCGAACCCGGGCAGGTGCGCCGCGCTGCCGTGCCCGCCGTGCCCGGCGGCGGAGGCGTCGTGGACCGCGTAGGCGTCGAGCAGGCTGGTCGTGTGGGCGACGAGGTACAGCCCGATGAGCCCGACGGTGCCGGCCAGGGCCAGGGTGACCAGGCGCGGGCCGGGCCGGAAGTCCGTCCAGCTGCTCAGCAGCAGCCACGCGGCCAGCCCGAGCTGCGCGAGCCCGGTGAGCAGGAAGAACCCGACCGCGAGCTCGCCGGCCTCCAGGTGGTCCACGGCGGCGACCAGGTGCAGGCCGCCGGCCACCCCGGCCCCGAGCGCGCCGGCCCGCAGCCACCGGGCGACGCGCCGGCCGTGCCCGCGCCGGGGTGCCGAGATCACCGCGGCCGGCGCGGCCGTGGGCGCCACCGTGCTCACGGCGCGCCGTCCGTGGTGCCCGTCGAGGTCGGCGCCGTGGTGCTGGCCGGCTCGGAGGTGGCCGTGGGTTCGGCGGTGGCCGTGGACTCCGCGGTGGTCGTCGGCTCCGCGGTGGTCGTCGGCTCCGCGGTGGTCGTCGGCTCCGCGGTGGCGGTCGGCTCGGTCGTCGTCGGCTCGGTCGTCGTCTCGACCGTCTCCGTGCTCTCCGGGGCGACCGGCTCCGCCGGGGGCTCCTGGGGCACCAGCGGGGGCGCCGGCAGGGGCTTGGGCGGGTCGCTGCGGATGGAGTCGCAGTCGATGTCGTGGTGACCCACCTGGTACTGGACCATCATGTCGTGGTCCTCGTGCGAGAGGTTGTGGCAGTGGATCATGTAGCGGCCGTCCTCGTGCTCGAAGCGCATGAGCAGCCGGACGGTCTCGTTCTCGGCGACGTAGACGACGTCCTTGGGGCCGCGTTCCTCCGGACGTGGCGGCTGGCTCACCCCGGTCTCGGTGTTCGTGCGGCTGAGCACCTTGAAGTCGATCAGGTGGATGTGCAGCGGGTGGAACCACCCGCCGGAGCTGTTCTCGACGTCCCAGATCTCGACGGCGTCCCGCTCGACGGTGGCGAAGACCCGCTCGTAGTTGGACCGCACGACGTCGTCCCAGGTCGTGTCGTTGATCTTCCACAGGCCGTTGCTCCGGTGCAGCTCCATCTTCCGCACCGCGGTCCGGTCGGCGGCCCGCAGCGTCATCACCGGGTGCGCCGGGCCCAGCACGCTCGGCCAGGCGTTGCCGTCGGTGCTCGTCACCCGGTTGCCGACCTCGAACTGCATCACCTTGCCGGTGTGGTCGAAGTCGCGGGCGTTCTCGACGCCGTCGTTGAGCAGCTGGATCTTGGCGCCCTTGAGCTCCTTGAAGTCGATGATGATCTCCAGCCGCTCGGCCATGCCGAGCGTCACCCGGGTCACCATCTGGGCGTACTGCATGAAACCGCCGTCTGTGGCGATGACCTTGAACGGCATGTCGTTGCTCAGCCGGAGCGTGTAGCCGCGCGCCAGTGAGCCGTTGAGGATGCGGAACCGGTACTTGCGCGGCTCCACCTTCATGTTGGGCCACGGCACGCCGTTGACCAGGATGACGTCGCCGTAGAGGCCCGACTCGCTGTCGTCGTCGAACATCAGCTGGCCGTCCTCGGTGAACATGACGTCGCTGAGGACCAGCGGGAACTCGTACTGCGGCTTGCCCTCGACGGCCTTCTGCCGGTCCCAGCGCGGGATGCCGAGGCTCTTCTCGAGCTCCTCGTCCACGATGTGGTACTGCGCGGCGAGCCCCATGTACACGTTCTGGGCGGTGTGGTGCACCCCGTGGTCGTGGTACCAGAGCGTCCGCGGCGTGCAGGAGTTCGGGTACTGGTAGTTCTTCCACTCGCCCGGGTTGGTCAGGTCCCCGGCGTAGCCGTCGTACTGCGGCTTGGACGGCGAGCCGTGCAGGTGGGTCGAGGTCCAGGGGATGTAGCCGAGCGTGGGGTGACGCCGCGGGAGCTCGTTGGCCACCTGCATGACCGTCCGCCGGGGGATCTTCCGGCCCGGGTTGTCCGGGTCGGGCTGGAGGTAGGTGCGGATCGTGGGGCCGGGGACCTGGCGGTTGTACCCCCACATCTTGGTCCAGATGCCGGGGATGAGCTGGACCATCACGGTCTTCTGCGTGATGGCGTAGTAGTCCGTGCCGAGGTACTCCGACCCCCGGATCGGCTCGCCGGGGTAGTGGCTGTTGCCCGGCTCCGGCACGTAGTCGTCGGGGACGTGACCGAAGACGTCGCTGCGCACGTCGTCCCGGGCGACGGGCTCGAGCACCTGCGGGGCCTTGAAGGCCTGGGTGTACGGCCGGGGCATCTTGCTCTCGTCGAGCTCGGAGGCCGAGGCCGCCGACACGACGCGCTGCAGGGGCAGGGTGAGCGCGGCCGCGCCGGCCGCGGAGAGCTTCAGGACGTCGCGTCGGTTCAGGCTGGGCGTTTCCATCGGTACGGCTCCTCGGCATATCCGCTGTGTGCAGCGGAAATGCTCCTGCTCGGAACCCCACCCACCACAGCCGAAGTGAGGGGGATGGGCGGGCCCACCATTTGGGGGGTCCATTCCGGAAACGCCCGGTGCATTTGACGCAGTGCAACGGAAGCCATTCAGTCCGTGCTGTCACGAGGCGGCCGAGCTGGGGCTGACCAGCGGCTTTGCGGAGGGCGCCGACCTGGCGCGAGCTGACCCGTCGACCGGAGTATGCGGTGGAAAATGCATGACGCACAGTTGTCGAGAACGGACGATGGGTGACTTCTCCCGCTTCATCGAAGCGTCCGGAATGGTCTCGCAACCGAGGTCGGCGTCCGGACGGCGATCACGACCGCTCGTCGCTCGACGCGGGCGGTGGGAAGGCGCGGTGGGACGGCGCGGCAGAGGACGGGCACGTCGGTGCCGCGGAGGATGCCGCGGCTGTCGCCGGTCGCGGCGGCACCCCTCACGGAAGCGTCGCCGGAGCAGCGCACGCCCGCGCGTGCGGGCCGCCCGGGACCGGCGTCCCGCGGCCGGCGTCCCGCGGCAGGAGGAGGGGCCGTCAGGCGCCCGTGTTGCCCCGCACGACGGTGCCGGTGCCGCGGTCGGTCACCGGCTCGGGGTGGCTGATGCCGGTGGAGTCGTTGTCCTCGACCACCGCGCCGACGGCGCCGGGAGCCAGCCGGACCGCGCGGGCGGTCGTGGCACCCGGGGCCTCCTGGAACGTGGAGCCGGCGATCCTCGCACCGTCGGCGCGGACCACGTCCACGGCCCAGGCGCCGTCGATCCCGGTGAACCGGCAGTCCTCGACCGACAGCGCCGTCACGGGGTTCACGGGCCCGGCCACGAGCAGGCGCTTCCCGGGACCGCCGGTGAAGGTGCAGCCGCGGAACAGCGGCCGCTCGGTCCCGTCCACCACGACGACCGTGGGCGCCGCACCCGAGGGGGCCTCGAAGGTGCAGGAGTCGAACGTGAGGCCGCTGATGCCGGGCCCGCCGACCCGCATCGCGGTGTTCGCGGGGCGGAGGACCTGGGTGCGCGTGAAGGTGACGTCGCGGATCGCGGCGCCGACGCCCTCACCGGTCTGCACGCGGATGCCCTGGCTCTGCTCGTCGGCGGCGTTCGACACCTCGACGGAGCAGTCGGTGAACCGCAGCCGCTCGATGCCGCCGCTGCTGTGCGTGTTCTTGATGCCGATGCCCCTCCCGGCACCCGCGCCGTGGCAGTCGGTGAACGAGCAGTCCCGGATGGCGCCGGTCATGCCGGTCTCGCCGCCGGTCCACTCGAGCACGGCCACCAGGAACCGGCTCGCCGTGCTCGTCCCGGTGCAGCCGACGAAGCGGCCACCGGTGATGCTCTGGTCGTAGAGCGTCGGCTCGGCCGCCGGGTTGCCGATCGGCACGAACTGGAAGCAGTCGTCGCCGGACTCGACGTGGCAGCCGGTGCCGAGGAAGTCCGCGCCGCCGATGACCCGGATGCCGCCCGTGCCGAAGACGGGGGCGCTGCCGCGGACGGTGATGCCGTCGATGCGGCCGCGGTCGCCGGCGAACATGACCGCCTGCCCGCCGGCGTAGGTGTCGATGGTGATGTCCGAGATCGTCACGTCGTCGCCGTAGAGGGCCAGCACCACACCGGTCATGCCGTGGTCCCGGGCGCCGATGGTGCCCGACCCGGTGATCCGCACCCGGTCGGACTTCACGGCGAAGTCGGCGTTGCGCAGGAAGGCGTCGGTCATCCCGGGGGGCGCGGCCCAGTCCTTCACCAGGCGGGCGCGCCGGGCCAGGTGCAGCTGCACGTCCGAGCGCAGCAGCAACCCGGCCGTGCAGCGGTAGGTGCCGGCCGGCACGTAGGCGACCCGCCCGCGCCGCGCCGAGGCGTCGAGGAGCCGCTGCAGGGCGCGCGTGTCGTCCGCCCGGCCGTCGCCCTCGGCGCCGTAGTCACGGGCGTCGAGGACGTCGTCGTCGTCCCCGCGCGGCACGAGGGGGGTGGTGCGGGCCGGCAGCGGACCGGAGGAGGTGAGGCCGGCCAGGAGGGGGGACGCCAGCCCGGCGCCGCCCAGCAGCAGCAGCCCCCGCCGGCTCAGCGAGGGACCGGCCGGCCGGGCCGGGGTCTGCGGGGCGTCGGGTGACCCGGCGCCGGAGGGGTGATCACGCATGGGAGTCTCGTCTCGGACGGCGCGCCGGCCACCGCCGGTGCGCGCGGGGTGCGGCTAGCAGCTGGCGACCGTGCGGACCGCCGTGCGGAAGGCCTGCCGCTGGACGGCGGCCACGGTGCGGATCAGGATGACGAGGTCGCGCCAGAGCGACCACTGCTCGATGTAGGCGTTGTCGAAGCGGGCCCGCTCCTCGATGGAGGTGTCGCCGCGCAGGCCGTGCACCTGCGCCCAGCCGGTGAGGCCGACCGCCAGCCGGTGCCGGTCGCGGTAGCCGTGCACCGAGTCGGCGAAGCGGGCGGCGTACGCGCACTCCTCCGGCCGCGGGCCGACGAGCGACATGTCGCCGCGCAGGATGTTCCACAGCTGGGGCAGCTCGTCCAGGCTCGTCCGGCGCAGCACGGTGCCGATGCGGGTCTGCCGCTGCTCGACGTCGACCTGCCGCGCGTGCATCGTGCTGCGGGTCGACCCGGCCGCGACCGGCCCCGCGTCCGCGACCACCCGCAGGGTGCGGAACTTGAGCATCTCGATCCGGGCGCCGTCCTGCCCCGTCCGCGGCTGCCGGAACAGCACCGGGCCGGGGCTGCTGATCCGAACCGCGAGGGCGAGCAGGCCCAGCACGGGAGCGAGCAGGGCCAGGGCGGCGCCCGAGGCCGTGACGTCGATCAGCCGCTTCACCCGCCGGGCGCCGCGGCGCAGCGCGGCCCGGCGCACCCGGTGCAGGGGGATCCCCCAGAGGTCCTCGACGTCCGGGCCGCTCGGGGCCATGCCGACGTCGAAGAAGCGGGGCACGACGTAGACCTCGATGTCGCGCAGCGCCGCGCTCCTCACCAGGTCCACCAGTTCGGCCTCGCGCGTGGGGCCGTAGGCGACGACGACCTTGCGCACCCCGTAGGTGTCCAGCACCAGGTCCAGGTCCTCCAGGTGCCCGAGCGGCTCACGGTCGTCCAGCGGGCTGCCGTCGCTGAGGAAGCCGACGCCGCGCATCCCGAGCTCGGGGTGCGCCCGCATCGTGGCCAGGAGCTCCATGCCGAGCCGGCCACCGCCGACGACCAGCGTGGGGTCCTCCACCACCCGGTGCCGCCGCGCGCTGCGGAGGGCGGCGTAGCCGAGGCCGCGGCCCACCACCACGCACGGCACGGCCCAGGCGGCGTGCAGGGCGGCCGCCGCGGCGACGGAGGGGGCGGCGACGGCGACCAGCAGCAGCGCCACGCCGAGCCGGGGAAGGAGCCGGGGCGCCTCGTCGAGCACGGAGAGGGTGATCCGCGGGTGGTGGCCGCCGGCCGCCAGCACGAGCAGCGCGACGACCGCGAAGGCCGCGCCGGCCGGTCGCGCGCCTGCGAGCCAGGCCAGCGGCAGGGCCAGCGCGGTGGCGTCCACGAGGAGCAGCGCGGTGCGCACCGCCGTCGTCCGGTCGCGGACCTCCTGCTCGGGCAGGTGCAGGTCGGCCGCCGCGCCGGGCCGGGAAGGGCGAGGACGGACGCCGGGGTGCGACCGCGGCCGCGGCAGCGCCGGCAGGCCGGTGCGGCCCTCCTGGTAGGACACCTCGGTCATCGCGCCCCCGTCTCCTTCGTGGTGGACACAGCCTCGGTCGCCGCACCGGCTCGGGACAGGTCCACCCGTGGGGGCCGCCCACCCCCCAAAGCGGGGGGTACGCGGCAGATCCGCTCCCGGGTCCGCGCCGCTAGCATCCCCACGATGGCGGCAGCCGCGAACTTCCTGGTCATCGGTGCAGCGCGCAGCGGGACGACGGCGCTCACCTCCTTCCTGGGCGAGCACCCGGACGTCTTCGTGTCCAGCCCGAAGGAACCCCACTTCCTCGCCTTCCCCGGCGGCGCCCCCCGCTTCACCGGCCTCGGGGACGACGACCTGGTCAACCGGACCGCGGTGCGCGACGAGGCGGCCTGGCGCGCGCTGTTCGACGGGCGGTCCGAGCGGCGCCTCGGCGAGGGGTCGGTGACCACGCTGGCCCACCCCGCCACTGCGATCCCCGCCGTCGAGAGGTGCTGCGCCCCCGGCTGCCGGCTGGTGGTCATGCTCCGGGACCCGGTCGACCGGGCGTTCTCCAGCTGGCTGTACCTGCGCTCGCGCGGCTACGACGCCGGCACCTTCGAGGAGTGCCTGACCGCCGAGGAGGAGCGCACGGAGGCCGGGTGGAGCCACATGTGGCAGCTGACCCGGCTCAGCCGCTACACCGGGCAGCTCGCACCGTTCGCCGCCGCGTTCGGCGACCGGCTGCTCGTCGTCGTCCAGGAGGAGTTCGCCGCGGACCCGGCCGGCCAGCTGCGGCGGGTGCTGGAGTTCCTGGAGGTGGACCCGTCGGCGGAGATCGACCCGACCCGCAGGGTGAACTCCGCAGGCCTGCCGCGCAGCCGCGCGGTCACCGCCGCCCAGAACGTGCTGCGCCGATCCCCGGCCCTGCGACGCCTGGTCACCGCGGCGGTGCCGCAGCGCCAGCGGGAGCGGGTCCGCGCGGCGAACCTGGGGCCGGCGACACCGGCCCCCGCGACCCGGGCCCGGCTGGCCGATGCCCTCGCCGGTGACGTCGCGGACCTGCAGGACCTGCTCGGCCGGCGGCTGGCGGTGTGGCCGACCGCCGCCCACGTCCGGGGGCGGTCGTGAGCGGAGCGGCCCGCGGCAGCGGACCGGTGCCCCGGATCAAGGTGCTGCAGCTGACCGGCATCACCGTCGGGGGCTCGGCCGAGCACCTGCTGCAGCTGGCGACCGCCCTGCCGCCGGAGCGGTTCGACGTGGCGATCGCGCTCTCCGGCGGCGGCCCGCTGGACGACGAGATCCGCGCCTGCGGGCTGCCGGTGCTCGACTACGCGCCCGCGCACGGCAGTGGCCACTTCAAGCAGGCGACCCCGGACGGTCCGGTCGAGCTGCTCCGCCAGTTCCTGCGCATCCGGGCGCACATCCGGCGGCACCGCTACGACGTCGTCCACACGCACACCTCGGTGGCGGGTGCGATGGGCCGGTTGGCCGCGTGGTCGGCGGGCACACCGGTGCGGGTGCACATGCTGCACGCCTACGCCGGGCACGCCGGCGTGCCGCAGCCGAAGCGCTCGCTGTTCCGGGCGGTCGAGCGGGCGCTGGGCCTGATCACGACCCACCACGTCGCGGGCTCGCGCTTCATCCGCGACGTCGGCGTCCGCACCCGCGTCCTCCGGCCGGGGGCGGTGACGGTGATCCACTACTCCAGCCGGATGGCCGTCGGGGACGCCTCGGCAGCCGACCGCGCCCGGCTGCGCGAGGAGCTCGGCCTGCCGCAGGACGCGCTGCTGGTGGCCCTCGTCGGCCGGATCGAGGACCAGAAGGGCGTCGACCTGCTGGTGCGCGCGGTTCCCGCCCTGGTCGCGCAGGTCCCCCGGGCACACGTCGTCGTCGTCGGTGACGGCACCCGGCGTGCGGAGTGCGAGGCGCTCGCCGCCGAGCTCGGCGTGGCGGACAGCGTCCACTTCACGGGCTGGCGGCACGACCTCGCCGACGTGGTGCGGGCGATCGACGTCCTCGCCCTGCCCTCGCGGTGGGAGGCGTTCGGGATCGTGAACCTGGAGGCGATGGCGGCGGCCCGGCCCGTGGTCGGCTTCGCCGTCGAAGGCATCCCGGAGGTCGTCGTCCACGGGGAGACGGGGCTGCTCTCGCCGGCGGGGGACGTCGCGGCCCTGGCGCGCGACCTGGTCCGGGTGCTCACCGATCCGGAGCTCGCCGCCCGGCTCGGTGCGGCCGGGCGGCGCCGATTCCTCGAGCAGTTCACCCCCGAACGCATGGTCGGGGCGCACGTGCGGCTCTACGAGGAGCTGCTGGCCCGCTCCCGGCGGCGCGGATTCAGGACCCCGCTCGCTCGACGACGTCCCGGATGAGCTGCACGAACGCGCGCCCGCACTGCTCCAGCGAGTAGTGCTCGCGGACCAACCGCGCCCCCTGCGCCGCCATCTCCGCCCGCTGCGCCGGGCTCATCGCGACGAGCTCGTCGATGCGCCGGCGGAGCGAGCCGGGGTCACCGGCGCGGGCCAGCAGCCCGTCCCGCCCGTCGGCGAACTCCGGCGGCGCGCCCGAGCAGTCGGTGAAGACGGTGGGCCGGCACGCGGCCATCGCCTCCATCACCGCGAGCGGGAGTGCCGGTCCCTCCCACCGGGCCGCGTGCAGGTACCCGTCGGACGCCGCGAGGAGCCGGTCGACGTCGTCCCGCCAGCCGAGGAAGGTCACCGCGCCGCCGAGCCCGTGGTCGCGGACGGCCCGGCGCAGGCCGGCCTCGAAGCCCGTCGTGGGGCGGCCGGCGCCCCGCGCCGACCCCACGAGGGCGACGTGCACCGGCGGGACGCCCGGCGGGCGGGCGAGCGCTGCCAGCAGCACGTCCTGGCCCTTCTGCGGGTCCAGCCGCCCGACGTTCAGCAGCAGCAGCTCGTCCTCGCGCGCGCCCAGCTCGGCGCGCAGCCGCGCCCGCTCGGCCGCGGGGAGCTCTACCGGCGGCGGCACCGGGATGCCGTTGGGCAGCACCACCGCGCGGTCCGGCGGGACGCCGAAGGCGATCATCTCGTCCCGGACGACGGGGGACGTGCACACGGCCAGGGTCGTCCGCGCGGCGACGACGGCGCGGTAGCTGCGCCGCTTGAGCGCGGCGACCGGGCGCGGGCCCCAGAAGTGGTGCTGGTTGCCCACCATGAGGACACCGGGCACGCCGGCGCGGGCAGCGGCCAGCAGCGCCGGCGACCGGTCGCGCTGGTTGACGCCGATGACGCACCGGCCGGCGTCCCGGCGGACCCGGTCGGCCAGGGCAGGCACCAGCCGGGGCTCCCACGGGCGGTCCAGCCGCGGCTCCAGCACGGTCGTGGCGCCCATCGCGGTGAAGTCCGGCAGGATGCTCGGCCCGTCCACGGGGACGGGGCCGTGCAGCAGCGTCAGGTCGAAGCCGGCGTCACGCAGCGCGCGCCCGAAACCGAGCGCCATCCGGGCTGCTCCCGTGCGGTCGGGCAGCCGCAGGGTCATGTGCACGTGCCCGGCCGGCCCGGTCACGAGCGGTCCGCCGGCCGCTCGGGGCTGCGCCAGGCCGAGAGGTCGAACCCGGTGAGCCGCTCGACCTCGGCGATGTCCGTGTCGAAGCGGGCCACCAGCGCCCGCCGGGTCTGCTCGCCGTAGGTCGTGCGGACGACGTTCCGGCGCACGATCTGGCGTCGCAGCCGCCGGCGCAGCGGCCGGGGGACCAGCGGCGACACCACCTTCTTCAGCGGGTGGTGGGTGCTCACGACGCGACTGAGGAACCTGTTCCGCGGCTCGCCGGAGCGGTGCGGGTCCGGCTCCACGGTGGGCGGGAGCACCGGCACGCCGAGAAATGCGTGCACCCGCGCCAGCACAGCCGCCCCGTCGGCCACCATCTCCTCGTAGCGCAGGACCAGCAGCTGCTCTCGGGGGAAGACATCCAGGACGTGGCGGAGCTGCTCGCCGTACCGGCCCATGGCGGCGTAGTGCCAGATGTGGTGCCAGCCCGCGCGGATGCGGCGCTCCTCGTCGGCGAGCGCCTCCTCGAACGTCTGGCACGGCTCCCAGCCACGGGTCCGCATGAAGCCGTAGGCGGAGAAGGCGCGGTCGGCCGGGTCGCGGAGCATGCAGACCAGGCGCGCGTCCGGTGCCTCCGCGCGCAGGCGGGTGACCGCCTCCGGGTAGTACAGCGTCGAGACCGACGCCTCGCCGCGCAGCTGGCCGGGACGGGCGTCCCGGTACAGCGCCCGGTACCGCTCCGGGTCGGTGACCGCCAGCCGGTTGATCGTCTGCCGGTCTCCTGGGCCGGTGAACGCTGGTCTGGTGCCGGCGAGCGCGAAGTAGTGCGGTTCCTTGGGGGTCGTCAGGAACAGGTCCGGGTGCTCCACCAGGTGCTGGTAGAGCGCCGTGGTGCCCGACCGGGCCGCGCCGATGACCAGGAACTGCGGGCCCAGCGGCGTCGTCGTCATCTCGCCCTCCGGGGCAGCTCGGGAACGGTGGTCACGCCCAGCGCCCGCCGGGCGGTGCGGGCCAGGCGCAGGTTGCGGGTGCACATGGCCACGGCGGCGGCGGTGGCGACCCCCGACGCGCCCCAGAACGGGGCCAGGCACACCGACAGGCCGAAGAAGGCCAGCGCGGCCAGCGCCGAGCTGAGGGCGACGGTGCGCTGGTGGCCGGCGTGGGACAGCAGCACCGAGCACGGGCCGGTCCAGGCGTTGACGAGGGCGCCGGCCGAGATGATCAGCGTGGGGCCCAACGCCGCGCCGTAGCCCTCGCCGAACACCGCGGGGAGCAGCCAGCGGCCGGTGGCGGCCAGCGCCAGGACCCCGGCGGCGGTGACCGCGGTCGTCCAGAGCGTGAAGCGGCGGATCGTGCCCTCGAGCGCGGGCAGGCGCCCGCGCTCGTGCGCGGCCGCGATCCGCGGCGCCAGGGTGCGCATGCCGATCGCGGCGGGGGCGAGCAGCAGCAGCGCCACCCGGACGGCCACCGAGAGGACGGCGACCTCCGCGACCGGCGCAAAGACGGCGAGCAGCCAGACCCCGGCCTGCGGCACCGCCGCGGAGGTCAGCGTGGCCACCGTGAAGGCGCTCCCCAGGCGCAGCAGCGACCAGGGCGAGGCGACCGGGCCGCTCCCGCCGGGGTCGGTCCCGGCGACGCGGAGGAGGACCAGCACCGCGGCCCCGTTGACGGCGGACTCCGCGGCCACCGCCCACCAGAGCACGGTCGCCAGCGGGATGCCGGTCGATGCCGTACCCGCGATCAGGCCGACGAGGAGCAGCCGCCGGACGTGCTCGCCGAAGACCAGCGCCCACCCGAACCGGCCGCGGGCCCGCAGCGCGTTGACCACCACCGGCCCCACCGCCGCCGCCGGCAGCCACAGGGCCACCAGCGCGACCAGCGGCGCGTACACCCCGGTCGGCGTGCCGGCGGCCGCGGCGAGCGGCCCGATCCCGAGCCACCAGAGAAGGGCGACCGCGCCGACCCCTGCCCCCTGGGCGAGGAGCAGCCGGCGCACCACCGTCGTCGCGTCACCGCCGTCCTGCCGGGCCAGCGTCACGGTCGCGACCTGGGTGAGGCCCCACTGGCCCAGCACGGCGAGGAACGCCAGCCAGCTCAGCGCCCACGAGAGCGCGCCGAAGCCCGCCGGGGTGAGCAGCCGGGCTCCGACGACGGTGAACAGGAAGGCGCTGAGGACGGCGCCGACCTGCCCCGCCGCCACCAGGACGACGTCCCGTCGCAGCCGGCCCGGCGGCGCGACGGCCACGTGCCGGCCACGGGACCGGCTCACGGGGGTGCCGGCACCGGCGACCTGCCGGTCGGCGTGCCGCCAGGGCCCGGCCGGTCCGCGGCGCCGGGCGCGGGACCGGGAACGCGCGCCGGGCGCCGCCGCAGCAGGTCCAGGGCGAACGCGAGGGCGACGAGCGGGAGGCCGATCGCCACCCACCGCGGCAGCGAGGTGACCCACACCCCGCCGGGGAAGATCCGGAGCATGAAGACCAGGCTGAACCCCCAGACCAGCGGGTCCTCCCGGAAGCGGTGCAGAGCCACCTGGGCGGCGCGGGCGAGGATCCCGCTCAGCAGCCCGCCCAGCACGATGCCGACCCAGCCGAGGTTGAGGTACCAGTCCCCGACGGCGGTCGCGGGGAAGCCGTTGTTGCGCTCCACGTAGGTCTGGGCGACCCGGACGGCGGGGGAGACGAAGGGCTCCTGCGCGCCGGCGAGCGCCGAGGGGATCGCCGCCACCGCGGCGTCGACGAAGTCGCGCCCGCCCTGGAAGGGCTGCCGGTCGGGCCAGTCGTCGAGGATCAGCAGCAGCGTGTCGTAGAGCGTGTTGTTCGTGGCGACGGCGAACGCCCGCAGCGGCCCCTGCCCCTCGATGCTGGGTGCCGCGGCACCCCACAGGGCCGTGTCACGGGCGAGCCGGAGGAGGAACGCCGCGCCGAGCGCGGTGGCCGCGACCAGCAGCAGGCGGCGCCGCCACAGCGGGTCGCGCACCCACCCCAGCCCCCGCGTGTCGGTGGCCCGGCCGCGCATCCGCCGCCCGAAGAGGAGGGAGCCCGCGACGAGGGCCACCAGGGAGACGACCTGCACGTCGCGGGCGCCCCAGGTGAAGTTGACGTAGCCATTGAGCGCGACCAGGCCGAGGGCCACCAGCCGCCGGCCGTACGCCCGCCGCGGGACCGTCCAGAACGCCGCGACGGACGCGAGCGCCCCCATGAGCGGCAGCGCGCGCAGCGCCCGGCTCTCGGCGATGCTGCGGTCGACCTTGGAGACCTGGATGAGGCCGGTGGGGCCGCCGTAGCGGGCCCAGAGCACGGCGGTGGCCGCCAGGGCCGCGATGCTCAGCGCGACGGCCAGAGCGAGCACCACGTGGGGGGCCAGCGAACTGCGCTGCCGGGGGAACAGCAGGGTGGCCGGCCGCACCAGCGGCGTCATCCAGCGGGCGCCCACGAGCATGGCCAGGAGCCACACCACGACCGCCGCCTGCGCCCCCACGACCAGGCCACCCACGTCCCGCCCGGCGAACACCTCGGTGGGGAAGGGGGTGTCCAGCCCGGCCGCGATCGTGAACGGGCGCCACAGCAGGAGCAGCGCGACGTAGTAGAGCGTGAGCGCCACCGGGTCGAGCGGGTGCCCCACCAGCCGCCGGTACACCCCGCACCACACGACGGCGGACGCCGCGACGGCCAGCAGCGGGACGATCAACTCCGCTCCTTCGCGTCGGCGGAGGGAGCCAGCTGTCCGCCTCCGGGCCTCGATTGACCGTGCGTGGCACGGGAGCCGGCAGGCTAACCCAGGAAAGCGCTGCGCAGGAGGAGTTCTGCCCTAGTCTCCCGGCATGCCCGGGGAACTCGCGCTGGTGGTCGTCGGTGCGCCGAAGAGCGGTTCGACGGCGCTGCTGCACCACCTGGCCGACCACCCCCGGCTGCGCACCCACGTGCACCCGGAGATGCCTTTCTTCGGACGGCCGGAGGAGTTCGCGCGCGGCTGGGAGTTCGCGCTGCGGAAGTACTTCGACCCGTCGCCCGACGACGGCCCGGTGGTCGCCAAGCACACCATGGCGATGTACGACCCCGAGTCGCTGCGCCGGATCGCCGGGTCCACGTCGGCCGTCGTCGTGGCCGTGCTGCGGGACCCGGTGCCGCGGGCCTACTCGCACTACCGGTACGCGCGGCTGCGCGGGTGGGAGGACGCACCCACGTTCGAGGAGGGGCTGGCGCGCGAGGCGGCCCGGCCGGTGAGCTCGCCGCCGCTCGCGCGTGACCTGCAGTACGTCGGGGACGGCATCTACGCGCCGCACGTGCGGAACCTGCTGGAGCTCGTGCCGCCCGAGCGGTTGCGCATCTACCCCTCGGGCCGGATGCGCCAGGACGCCGGGCGCATCACGGCGGAGCTGTTCGCCCTCGCCGGGCTCCCGCCGCACGAGCCGTCCGTCGTGCGGGAGCACAACGAGGGGCGCGTCCCGCGCTCACCGCGGCTGGCCCGGCTGGTCTTCGCCGTCCAGCAGCCGGGGAATCCGCTGCGCTCGCTCGCCTCCCGCTACGTGCCGAGCCGGGCGCTCTACCGGACCCGGCGGCTGGTGAACCGGCTGAACGAGGGCCGTGGCCCGGTCCCGCCGATGTCGCCGGAGACCGAGGCCCGGCTGCGGGAGCGGTTCGCCGCGCCCGACGCGGAGCTCGCCCGTCTCCTCGGCCCGTCGTTCACCACCTGGAAATCCTGATCATCCTGTGACCTCCGGAACCGGGAACGCCCCGCTACGTTGGCGGGCGTGCTGGAGACTGCTGGTGACGGCGCGTCGCATGCGTCCGCGGAACGGGCGCACGGCGCCCACGCCCGAGACACCTCGCCCGACGACGGGCCGGGCCTGCGCGAGAACCTCGCGGCCCTGCGGCGATGGTGGTGGCTGGCGCTGCTGACCTTCCTCCTGGTCCTCGGGGCGTCGGTGGGATCCCTCTACGTCATCGACCCGGTGTACCGGTCGGAGGCGGAGGTGCTGGTGCGGACGGAGGACAGCCGGCAGCTGTTCCCGCGGACCGGGGGCACCTCGGCCGGCGCGCTGATCCGCTCGCCCCAGGCGGAGCTCGTCTACGTCCAGAGCGACGCCTTCCAGCGGCTCGCCGCCGAGGCCGCGGGCGAGGACGCCGAGGTGGAGGTGCGCGCCGCGCCCGACTCGAGCGCCCTCGTCTTCGCCGCCGAGGCCGACGGGCCGGAGGCGGCCCAGGAGGCCGCGCAGACCTGGGCGGAGACCTACGTGGCGGTCCGGCTGGCCGAGGACGTGGCCGAGACCACCGAGCTGCGGGACCTCCTGGTCGCCGACCGCGACGCGCTGCGGGCCCGGCAGCAGGAGATCCTCCAGCCGGTCGCCGCCCTGGACGAGGCGGTGGCGGTGGAGACCGACCCGGTCGAGCTCTCCCGGCTGCTCAACCAGCGGCTGGCGATCCAGCGGACGCTGGGCACCGAGCTGGACCCCGTGGAGTCGGAGTTGCGCCGGCTGAACACGCAGATCTCCAGCCTGGACGTCGACCTCCGCGTGATGGCAGACCCCCGTGCGCTCGCCTACGTCAGCAGTGCGGCGGAGCTGCCGGAGGCGCGGGCGAACGGCTCGCTGGCCCAGAGCGTCGCCGTGGGCGTCCTCGCCGGGCTGCTGCTGGCCGCCGGGGCGGTCACGGTCGCGCAGGCGCTGCGCCGCCGCTGAACCGTCCGGCCGGCCGGGGCTCCGGCCGGCCGGCCGGGTGATCCCGGGCTCAGGGGGTGAGGAGGTTCTCCGAGCCGACCGGGGAGGTCGCGTCCGGGTTGATCTCCTCGTCGGGCTCCAGCAGGAGGGGGCCGGTCTCCTCGACCTCGTCCTCGGGCTGGACGATGCGCGACCGGGGGTCGAGCGCGCCGGCGAGGAGGATCAGGTCGCCGACCGTCTTCTTCTCCTGCCACTGGAAGGACGACCGGCGGTTGAAGTAGGAGTCCGGGTCCAGGGCCATGATGCCGAGGATCGTCTCGGCGACGATCCGGCCGCCGACCGGGCCGAGCATGCGGCCGCCCTTGAGGAGCTCGGCCTCCTTGAGCACGTAGTACCAGAGGGGGGCCTTGCCGCCCCAGCCCGGCTGCTTGAGCCCGAGCTCCTCGTTGGTGAGCGGGGTGATGCCCATGGCGGTGGCGACGTCCTGGCCGCAGGGCAGGCCCAGCCGCTTGCCGCGCAGCAGGTTGCGCTCGGCGAGGGCGACGATCGCCTTGCTGGTGGGCGCCACGACGGTGGAGGGCAGGGTGAACAGCGGCAGCGACAGCTGGGTGTCGATGCGTCGGGCCATGTTGCGGTCGTCCGGCGGCTCGAGGCCGGGGATGTCGAAGAAGTAGTTCCAGTCGCACCACAGGTTGGCCGGGATCGGCCGGTTGCCGCGCAGGTCCTCGTAGCCGTCGGCCCCGAAGATCGGCACGGTGTGGCCGTCCTGCATCTCGTACTCGGCGCGGATCATGCTGTGCCCGAACCGGTAGGCCGCGCCCGAGTACTCGATCGGCATGTACGGGTTCTCGGGGTGCTCGGGCTTGTAGAGGGTGCCGAGGAACTTGATCGTGTAGTCGCGCTTGATGAGGCTGCTCACGACCGGCTTGCCGACGATGCGCGGCAGGTAGTCGTTGACGATCAGCCACTGGTAGTGCCACCGGGTCTGCCGCTGCGCCTGGGCGTAGGTCATGCCCTGGTCCATGAAGGAGTTGTGCAGCCGGATGAACACCGTGTGCAGCTGGGCGACGATGAGGTTCTCGTCGTTGCGCGGGTCCCCGAGGTGGGCGGCCCCGACGTCGTCGCGCGGCAGGTCCACCAGGCCGTCGTGCTCCCAGAGCCGCAGGTAGCCGTAGCGCTCGGGGTCGTAGAGCTGGGGGCTGCCCTTGATGCCCTTGCCGTAGACGCTGCCCAGGTCGAACCACGGGGTGTCGTAGTTGCGCATGGCCATGGGGTCCTGCAGCCGGTGGGTCAGCGGCGTCTTGTCCAGGGTCATGTCGTGGTCGACGAACTGGCCGAAGTAGATGTAGCCGGCCGGGATGCCCGGGTTGTCGAAGGCGACGTCGCTGTCCCTGACGTCGGACAGCGGCGCCTTGCCGTCGTTCATGCTCGCCGCGAGGCCGCGCAGGAGCCCGTCGGTCGGGGCGAACGGCGGCAGGTCCTTGAACATGAGCCCGAAGCGGGCCTCGAGGTTCCGGTCGATCCGGGCGGCGACCTCCGCGCCCCGCGGGTCACCGACGGCGTGCGCGGCGGTCTCGGCGGGGCCTTCGGTCACCGGTGCGGGGGCGGCCGGGTCGGTGACGGGGTCGGTGGTCGTGACCTCGGCGCGTGCCCCCCCGACGCCGCCGACGACGGGCGCGACCGCCACCGCCAGCGCACCGGCGAGGAAGCCGCGGCGACCCACCCCCCGGTCCTGGCCGGCCCCGCTGAACGGGCACCCGCCGCCTGCAGCCTGGGAGTCCTGCACCCTCATCGCCTCCATGCGTGATCCGGGCCCTGCGGTCCGTTGCAGGACCAGCGTCGCCAGCGCGGCGGCGGCCGGGCAGACACGTCCGTGGGGTCGGCCGACCCCTAGTTCTGGGGTGCGCGTGGTCAGCCGGTCGCCAGGTCGCGGCGGCCGAACCCCGCGAACCCGGCGGCGAGCAGGGCGGCGGCGATGCCGGTGAGCACCAGGACGGGGCCGGCGGTCCACGGCTCCAGCGGCATGAGTGGCACCCAGCCGACGGGGGAGAGGTCGCTCACCCAGCCGGGCCAGTCGAACGACCCGGCGAACATCGTGATCACCAGGAACAGCCCCACGGCGGCCCAGGACAGCGCGGTCACCAGGCGGGGGAGCAGGCCGAACAGCGCCACGGCGAGGCCGGCGACCACCCAGACGGCAGGGACGTAGGCCACGGCGGCGCCCACCATCCGGCCCAGGGCGGCCGCCTCACCGGTCTGCAGGACGCGGACCACGCCGGTGCTGACGCCGGACGCCGTCATGGCCAGGGCGGAGCCCGCGAGCGCGACGGCGACGTGGCCGCCCAGCCAGGCCGACCGGCTGGTCGCCGTGGCCAGCACCGGCTCGGCGCGCTGGTCGGACTCCTCGGTGCGGGCGCGCAGCACCGACGAGACGGCGTAGGCCGCCGCGAGCAGCGCGGTGATGCTGAACGTGGTGGCGAGGTAGGCGTCGACGAGCTCGCCGACGTCCGGGTCGCCGAACACCGCCAGCGCCTGCTCGTTGCCGGCGATGAGCGTCTCCACGGAGTCCGCCAGCGCGCCGTAGACCACGCCGAGCAGCGCGAGCCCCAGCGCCCAGGCGAGGAAGGCGCCGCGCTGCAGCCGGACGGCGAGCCCCAGCGGGGAGCGGAGGGAACGCGCAGCCCCGGCACGACCCGGCCTCGGCTGGGTCAGGCCGGCACCCAGGTCACGCCGGTCCAGCAGGGCGATCGCCGTCACGGTCAGCCCGACGGCCGCCACGAGGCACAGCAGCAAGGGCAGGAGGTCGTTCCCCGAGAAGGGGTGGGCGGCCTGCGCCCAGCCGACGGGCGAGGTCCACACCAGCCCGTTGCCCTCGATGTCGCCGATCGCGCGGAGCACGAAGAACACGGCGAAGGCGCCGCCCACGACTCCGTACACCGAGCGGGTGTGCCCGGTGACCTGCACGGCCACGGCGGTGAGGCCGGTGAAGAACAGCCCGCAGGCGCCGAAGGAGGCGCCGAGGACGAAGGAGCCGGGCGTCGGCAGGCCGGTCGCCGTGGCGGCGGCTCCCACGGCCACGGCCAGGGCGGCGCAGGCGAGCGCCGACAGCAGGACGGCGGCCAGCAGGGGCGCGTGCCGGCCGACCCGCGCGGAGCGGACCAGCTCGGTCCTCCCGGCCTCCTCGTCGGCGCGGGTGTGCCGGGTGACCGTGAACATCGCCATCAGCGCCGCGATCAGCATCACCGTCGCGGAGATCTCGAACGCGACCGCCCCGGCCACGGTGTCCAGCCCCACCGGGGGCCCGGCCAGCGCGATGGTGGCGGCGTTGCTCCCGACGGAGGCGCGGTAGGCGGCCAGCGCCCCGGGGGTGTCGTAGAACGACTGGCTCGACACCGACTGCAGCGCGACCATGGCCGTGCCGGCCGCGACCCAGACCGGCAGGCGGAGGCGGTCCCGGCGCAACGCGAAGCGGAACAGCGCGGCGGTGCCGGCGGTGGTCGAGGCCCGGCTGCGCCGCGCGGGGGCGGCGGGCCGGGCGGGGGCCTCGGACAGCTGCGTGCTCACGACCGCACCGGCTCCCGCACGACGGCGCCGTCCTCGGCGAGCTCGTCGCCGTAGTGGCGCAGGAAGAGCTCCTCCAGCGTCGGCGGTGTGCTGGTCAGGCTGACGACGCCGAAGCCGATGAGGTGGCGCAGAGCGCCGTCCAGGGCCTCGGTGTCGACGTCGAAGCGCAGCCGGCCGTCGTCGCGCCGCACGTCGTGGACGCCCGCGAGGGACTCCAAGCCGGTGGCCGGGCGGACCGTCTCGGCCGTGACGGCGGTACGGGTGAGGTGCCGCAGCTCGGCGAGGCTGCCGCTCTGCACCGTCCGGCCGTGGCGGATGATGCTCACCCGGTCGCACAGCGCTTCGGCCTCGGCCAGGATGTGGCTGGAGAGCAGGACGGTGCGGCCCTCGGCGCGGACCTCGCGGATGCACTCCTGGAACACCGCCTCCATCAGCGGGTCGAGGCCCGAGGTCGGCTCGTCGAGCACGAGCAGCTCGGCGTCCGAGGCCAGCGCGGCGACCAGGGCGACCTTCTGCCGGTTCCCCTTGGAGTAGGTGCGCGCCTTCTTGCGCGGATCGAGGTCGAACCGGTCCAGCAGCTCGGCGCGGCGGCGCGGGTCCAGACCTCCGCGCAGGCGGCCGAGGAGGTCGATCGACTCGCCGCCGGAGATGTTCGGCCAGAGCGTGACGTCCCCGGGCACGTAGGCCAGCCGGCGGTGCAGCGCCACGGCATCCCGCCAGGGGTCGCCGTCCAGCAGCCGGACGCTGCCGGAGTCGGGCCGCAGCAGGCCGAGCAGCACGCGGATGGTGGTGGACTTCCCGGAGCCGTTGGGTCCCAGGAAGCCGTGCACCTCACCGGTCACCACCTCCAGGTCGAGGCCGTCGAGCGCTCGGGTGGTCCCGAAGGTCTTGACCAGCCCCGAGACGGAGATCGCAGTCATGCCAGCGAAGCTACAGAAGTTTCAGGAAGTTGTGAAGGTCATTGATCGGCCGACGCGTCGGGTACCGTGGACGGCGTGACGGTCGCCGGGAACACCGACGCCGAGCGGGCGACGCTCCTGCGCTTCGTGGAGCGCTTCGCGCTGGTGCTGCGCGAGTCGGGCATGCAGCCCATGCCGGCGCGGGTCTTCGCCTACGCGCTGGCCGACGACGCCGACCGGTACACGGCCGCCGAGCTGGCCGACGGTCTGCAGGTCAGCCCCGCGGCCATCAGCGGGGCGGTCCGCCAGCTGGTGCAGATCGGTTTCCTGGTGCGCGAGCGGGAGCCCGGGACGCGCAGCGACCTGTACGTCTTGGACGACGCCCACCTCTGGACCCGGTTCGTCACCGCCGAGCTGCAGGCCCTGCATCGGTTCCAGGACATCGTCGCCTCGGGCATCGAGCTGCTCGGTACCGAGCGGCCGGGTGGGCGACGGCTCGCCGAGACCCGCGAGTTCCTCGCGTTCCTGCACGAGGTGCTGGCCGACGCCGTGGCCCGGTGGCCCGAGGAGCGCGAGCGCCGGCTCGGCTGACGCCGCACCGCCGGGCGGGCCGGTGGCGCGCCGGGTCAGGGGTCGGTCAGGCGGGTGGGCGGTCCTCGCTGCCGGCGTCCGTGGTCGGCGGCGGGGGAGGGGTGAGCCAGAGCGTGCTCGCCAGCGCGC
This sequence comes from Blastococcus sp. SYSU DS0533, assembly GCF_054050775.1. Classification (NCBI taxonomy): domain Bacteria; kingdom Bacillati; phylum Actinomycetota; class Actinomycetes; order Geodermatophilales; family Geodermatophilaceae; genus Blastococcus; species Blastococcus sp. SYSU DS0533. The sequence goes on from NZ_JBJGZZ010000002.1 coordinate 116,948, forward strand.
CGTAGAGCAGTGCCGGGCCCGCGTGCGGCCACCGCTTGCCGGCGGCGGCCCGCGCCTCCCCGCGGCGGAAGGCCCACCGCTCGCCGGCGAGCACGCCGGCGACCGAGCCGGCCAGCGCCGTGGCCGCGATCCCGGCGAGCGCGGCCTTGCGCGTGGCGGGCAGTGGGCGGAGGAGCTCCCCGGGGCGCACCTCGTCGCGGACGTCCCGCACCGCGGCCCGTGCCGCGCGCAGGTCGGGGGTGGAGGCGGTGAGGGAGGCGGCCAGGATCGCGGCCTTCGCCCAGCCCCGGGCGGTGCGGGACGGGATGAGGTCGGGTGTCGCGTACCACAGCGCGGTGGTGGCCCCGCCCGCCAGGGCGGAGAACGCACGCGAGCGCGTCGGCGGGGTGCTCATGGGCCCCATCGTGCCGCGCCTCGCTGGTCGGCGGTGCGCCCACCGGCGTGTGGAGGCCGGCCTGGACATCCGACCAGGCCTGATCGCACTTGCGTTGTCGGTTGCGCAGAAGTGTTGCTAGCTTCTGTGGCGCAGCACACAGACCTCGGCGCAGGCGCGGATCCACCCGCGACGGCCGGGCGCCCCCGGGGCCCGGCAGCCAACGGCACGGGTGGGGGTGGCCTGCGGTCGACGGCCCGTGATCGCCACCCCACCCCGAGAGGATTCCCGCTCGTGAAGAGAAACCTGCGCCACGCCCTGCGGGCCGCGCTGTTCGCCGCCCTGTCCTCCCTGTTGTTCCTCGGCCTGGTCGGCACGGCGAGCGCGGCGCCGCCGGCCGCCGAGGAGCACGGGGAGTCCTCGTGCGTCGGCCGGCCCGTGCCGGCCCGCATGGTGTCGATCCAGCTGTGGACGTTCGCCGAGTACATCGGCTTCGGCACCGATGCGGCCGCCCAGGCGCGGCACGAGGAGGTGCTCCGCAGCCTCAGCGAGATGGGGTACCGGAACGTCGAACCGTTCACCCTGAGCGGGATGACGGCCGAGCAGTACGCGGAGCTCCTCCGGAAGTACCGGCTCCAGGCCCCGGCGCGGCACGTCGACGTCGGCACCCCGGGGGCGCCCGCGGACATCGACCAGATCCTCGCGGAGAACCGCGTGCTGGGCGTGAAGTACTTCGGGTCCGGGGCGACGCCGCGGGAGTACACGACCGAGGCAGAGTGGACCGCCTACGCCGAGTACCTCGACCAGGTCGGCGAGCAGGCCCGCAAGGCCGGCCAGTGGCTGATGGTCCACAACCACAACTGGGAGTTCGAGACCACCTTCGGTGATCGCTCCGCCTTCGACATCCTCATGCAGCACACCGAGCGGCGGCACGTGCTGTCGCAGCTCGACCTGTACTGGGTCGTCTACGCCGGCACCGACCCGATCGACGTGATCCAGGAGTACGGCAACCGGATCCGGCTGTTCCACGTCAAGGACCTGAACGAGGGGCTGGACCGGCGGATCGAGATCGTCGGCCGCGGTGACATCGACTTCGCGTCCATCTTCCGGGCCGCCGGTGGCAGCACCCGGTACTACGTCGTCGAGCACGACCCCCGCTTCGGCGACCCGAGCTACAACCCGTTCGAGGCCGCGGAGGAGGGCTTCGCCCACCTCACCTGCTCGACCCGCTGACGCACCTCGCACGCACGAGAGGGGCGGTCCCGGACTCCGGGGCCGCCCCTCTCCGCGTCCCGCGGGCGATCGGCCATCGGCGGGTCACCGGTCGGGGAGCCGGGTGTCCAGGACCAGCTGCGCGGTGGCGCGGGCGCGGCCGAGGGGGTCGTCGACGACCGGGCCGGGGGTGGTCGCCCGCCGGGCGAGCCCGGCCAGTGCGCCGTCGTAGAGCACCAGCAGCTCCGCGGCGAGCTCCGCCGGCCGGTCGACGCCCGCGGCGGTCGCGAGGTCCTGCAGCCGGTGGGCGAGCAGGGCCGTGTCGGCGGCCAGCCAGACCTGGCCGGGGTGGTCGGCCGGTAGCTCCGTCGCGGCGGCCAGGAAACCGCACCCCCGGCGGTCACCCGTCCTGTCCCGGAACCGGGTGAGCGCGTCGAAAACGGACAGCAGCCGGTCGCGGGGGCTGCCGCGCTCGGCGAGGACCTCGTCCCAGACGGCGCGCCACCGGTTGTGCCGCTCCTCCAGGTAGGCGGCGACGAGGGCGTCCTTGCCGGCGAAGTGCGCGTACATGGTGGCCGGGGAGACGCCGGCCCGCTGCAGCACGGCGTCGACGCCCGTCGCGGCGATGCCCGACTCGTAGAACAGCTCGGCGGCGGCCGAGAGCAACCGTTGCCTCGCCGTGGCGGTCGCGGGAGTCCGGGGCACGGTACTACCGTAACGACCGTTATGGCGAAACGATCGTTACGTACCCCCGGCGCGGCCGACCCGGTGCGGCCGGCAGTGCTCATCGGTGCGGGCCTGGCCGTCATCGCCGTCACCTACGGGCTCGCCCGGTACGGGTTCGGCCTCTACCTGCCGCAGTTCCGCGCCGAGTTCGGCTTCTCCGTCGGCACCGCGGGCGCGCTCGCGGCCGGCGGCTACCTCGCGTACTGCTGCGCCGCGCTGCTGGCCCCGCTCCTCGTCGCGCGCGGCCGGGGGCGGGTCGCGTTGTGGGCCGCCGGGGGCACCGCCGCCGTGGGATCGGTGGTGGTCGCCGCCGCACCGGGCACGGGGGTGCTCGCCGTCGGTGTGCTGGTCGCCGGCAGCGGGGCGGGCGCCGCGACGCCGGCGCTCGTCGCCGCCGTCGCCGCCTCCGTCCCCCCGGCGACCGAGGGCCGGGCGCAGGGGGTCGTGAACAGTGGCACCGGAGCCGGTGTGGTGGCCGGCGGCCTGCTGGTCCTCGCCGCCCCCGCGGCCTGGCGCCCGGCCTGGCTCGCCTTCGCCGTCCTGGCGCTGCTGGTGACCTGGGTCGCCGACCGGTCGGCCCGCTGGCCGGGTCCGGACGGACCCTCCCGCGCCGCCTGCCGGCCGTGGCGGGGGCTGGGCCGGCCCACGGTGGCCGCCGTCCTCGCGGGCGCGGGGTGCGCCGGTGTCTGGACGTTCGCGCGCGACCTGATGACCGGGGCGGGTGAGCTCTCCGCCGGGGTGAGCGGGGCGCTGTGGTGCGTCCTCGGGGCGGCGGGGCTGCTCGGCGGGGTCAGCGGCACGCTGGTCGAGCGGTACGGGGTGCGCGCTGCCTGGCGAGGCAGCCTCCTCGCGGCCGCGGCAGCCTCCGCGCTGCTCGCCGTGGTGCCCGGCGTCCCGTGGCTCGCCGGTGCAGCCCTCGCCGCCTTCGGCGGTGCCTTCGTCGCGCTCAGCGGTGTGCTCATCGCCTGGGGCGCCCGTGCCCGCCCGGACGGTGCAGCAGCTGCCGCGGCGTTCCTCTTCGTGGGCCTCACCGCCGGCCAGGCGCTCGGTGCCGTGGCGCTCGGTGGGGTGGCCACCGGGCCGGGGCTGCCGGCGGCCCTGCTGGTCGCGGCGGCGACGGTGCTCCTCGGCACCAGTGCCGCCCCGCGCCCCGGGTGGGCGGGGGCGGCCGCCGGGAGCAGGCGGGAGCCGGCTCGTGGCCGGCGTTAACTGCGGGGCGAGCGGCGGAGGAAGTCCTGCGCGATGTCGTCGAAGGTCGCCCAGCGGACCCCGTCGTGGCCGTTGATGTGCGCGATCAACCGCTCGAGCATCAGGAGGACCTGCGGGCGCCCGGAGACGTCCGGGTGGATGGTCATGGTGAAGGCGGCGTAGTCCATCTCCCGGTGCACCCAGTCGAACTGGTCGCGCCACATCTGCTCGATGTCCCGGGGATTGACGAAGCCGTGGCTGTTCGGGCTGGACTTGATGAACATCATCGGCGGGAGGTCGTCGAGGTACCAGTTCGCCGGGATCTCGACGAGGTCGGTCTCCTCCCCGCGCACCAGCGGCTCCATCCAGCTCTCCGCGGGTGCGGCGTAGTCGATCTTCGTCCAGGAGTCGCCGACCCGGACGTAGTAGGGCTCGAAGTCACGGTGCATCAGCGAGTGGTCGTAGGTGATGCCGCGCTCGAGCAGCAGCTCGTTGGTGACGCCGCTGAACTCCCACCACGGGGCAACGTAGCCGGTCGGCCGGCGCCCGGCCCGCTCCTCGATCAGCGCGATGCAGCGGTCGAGCACCGCCTGCTCCTGCTCCCGGCTCATCGCGATCGGGTTCTCGTGGCTGTAGCCGTGGACGCCGATCTCGTGGCCCGCGGCGACGCACGCGTCGAACTGCTCGGGAAACGTCTCGATCGAGTGGCCGGGCCAGAACCAGGTGGTCGGCAGCTCGCGGCGGCGGAACAGCTCCAGCAGGCGGGGCACGCCCACCTCGCCGGCGAAGACGCCGCGGGAGATGTCGTCGGGGGAGTTCTCCCCGCCGTACGAGCCCAGCCAGCCCCCGACGGCGTCCACGTCGACGCCGAAGGCCACGAAGATCTCCTTGCTCATCCCTGCACTCCATCCAGTCGGTCCGACGCCGGGGTCCCGGTCGCGAGGTGGTCGCGCACGACCGCCAGCGGGTCGTGGGGGGCGACGGCGAGCGCGGCGGCGAGCAGCAGCCGGGCCTGCCAGGGGCTCGCGTCGCCGGCGAGGACGGCGCCGTCCCGGGCCAGGTCCGCGCCGCCGCCCCCGGTGTACAGCGGGGCGACGGGACCCGACGGCACGCGGGAGCACACCAGCACCGGCATCCCCCCGGTGACGAGTTCCGCCACGGCAGCGGCGACGGCGGGGGTCGCGTTGCCCGCGCCGAACGCCTCGAGCACGACGCCGGCGGCGCCGGCGGCCACCGCGGCGCGGAGCAGGGTGTCGTCGGCCCCCAGGTAGAGCGGGACGACGTCCACCCGCGGCAGCTCGGCGTCCAGGTCGAGCGGCAGGGCCGGCCCGCGGACCGGCCGGGCCAGCGGCGTCACCACCTCGCCGTCGACCCGCAGCACCGGCCCCCGTCCCGGTGCCGCGAAGGCGCCGCTGCGCAGCGTCTCGACCTTCCGCACGCCCCGCGCGGCGAAGGCGAGGCCGTCGAAGCAGAGGAGCGCGCCGGTACCCCGGGCGGCCGGGGCAGCGGCCACGCGGAGCGCGTCGGCGAGGTTCCGCGGGCCATCGGGCGCGGAGGAGTCGAAGGGCCGCTGCGCGCCGGTGAGGACCACCGGGCGCGGGTCGTCGTGGACGAGGTCGGCGAGGAAGACCGACTCCTCCATGGTGTCGGTCCCGTGCGTCACGACGACCCCGTCGACGTCCGCCGCCAGGCACCGCCGCACCTCGGCGACCAGCCCGCGGAGGTCCGCCGTCGTCAGAGCGAAGCTGCCGACGGTGCTGAGGTCGCTGGTCGTCACCGCCAGCCCGTCCGGGGTCCCCGCCGCGGCGAGGAGGTCGGCGGCCGGGGTCACCGAGGCGAGCCCGCCGGGCCCCCGCCGGCTCGCGATCGTGCCGCCGGTGGCGAGCAGGTGGATGTGCGGCACTCGCCCTCCCGGCAGCGTCGGAACGTCGGCTCCGACCCTGCCCCGGGCCCGGTCCGCGCGCGACCGGAACCGCGGTGAGGCGCCGCAGCGCACCTCGTGACCTGGGGCCCTGTACCGCCGTCCCGGGGAGGCGCACCCTGGCGGTACCCATCGACGAGAGGAGTCGTCATGACCGTCGTCAGCGGAACGACGCGGCCCCCCGGGGACACCGGCCGGCGGCGCGGTGGGTGGGACCCGCTCCAGATGACCGAGGCGGAGAAACGGGCCTGCGAGCGGGAGGCCAGGCACGACGTCGCCGCGCGCGGTCGCCGGCCGGCGCAGGAGACCGTGCAGCACTACCTGGCCCACGAACGGCTCACCCACGAGCACCGGTGGAGCACCGGAGCCGGGCACGGTGCCCGCCCGCCGGCCGCCCGTGCAACGCCGCGGGAGGTCACCGATCGGGAGCCCGCACCGGCGCCGCGGACGGGTGGGCTGTTCACGCGCCTGCTCTGACGGCCGGGAGCGACCGGGTCAGGACCGGACGACCGACAGGCTGACGCCGTCCGCGAGCCGGTAGGGGGTGGTGGCCACCAGGCCACCGATCACCCGGCGCAGCCGGGACACCTCCGCCCGCACCGTGACGCAGTGCTCCTCGTCGCCGTACAGCGCGGTGCTCAGCCCCGCGGCGGTCAGCCCCGCGCGGCCGGCCCGCTGCAGCAGGAGGAGCACGTCGGCGTGGCGCCGGGTCAGCGGCGTCCGCCAGGACTCGGTGCCGGCCCGCAGCCGGAGCACCGGCGGGCCGGTCAGGTCGAGCTCGGCCTCGATCGCGTCTCCGGGGTCCCGTGGGCGGACCAGCCAGCCCTCGCCGAGCCGTTCGGGGGTGCACAGGCCCAGCCCGGGGACGGCGATCAGCCGGTCGGCCCGCGGCACCTCGATCCGGTCGCGCACCGCGATGCCCGACCGGTGCGCCACCCAGCCGTCGTCGTCGACCAGCAGGAGGGGGCCGCGGACGGCCGCCAGCGCGGTTAGGACCGAGCGGCGCAACCGCTCCAGCCGGCGCTCGTGGTGGCGCCACAGCTGCGCCTCCGCCAGCTTGACCGCGGTCTCGACGAGGGCGCCGATGACGGGGTGCAGGGTCAGCGCCGGCCCGCTGACGTCGACGACGCCGACCAGCTCCCCGCTGACCGGGTGGTGGATCGGCGCGGCGGTGCAGTACCACGGGTGCTGGGCCAGCTCGAAGTGCTCGGCCGAGAAGAGCTGCACCGGCGCCGCCTCGGCCAGCGCCGTCCCGATCGCGTTGGTGCCGACGGCCCCCTCCGTCCAGCAGGCGCCCTCGGTGAAGCCCAGCGCGTCCGCGCGCAGCCGCACCCGCGCCGACCCCTCCCGCCACAGGATCACGCCGTCGGCGTCGGTGACCACCACGAGGAAGGAGGAGGCGTCGGCGGCGCTGACCAGGACCTGGCGCAGCTCGTCCACCACGAGCGACAGCGGGCTCACGCGGCGGCGCCGCTCGACCTCGTCGAAGGGCAGCGGTGCGCGGGGGTTGGTGCGGGACGCGTCCAGGCCCAGCCCGAGGACCCGCGACCAGGAGCGGGCGACCACCTCCCGCGGGCGGACGGGCGGGCGCCCGCCGCCGATGACCGCGTCGTGGACCCGGACCAGCACCCGGGCGTGCTGCGACAAGTCGGTCCCCGGGGAGATCGCCGACCAGCCGGCCACGTCCACCTCCTACGCGACGCCGCGGCGGCCGGGGGCTGCAACGCGCTGCAACGCTTCCCCCGGCGGGTGCCCGGCGGTGTGCTGCACATCACACCACGCCGACCGGCGGACGGAGGAGGCGCAGCGCATGACCCAGACCCTGGACACCCCCACGCAGACCCCGGAGCAGCGGGCGCACCGCTGGTTCACCGGCTTCGAGGAGGCGCTGCGCGCGCGGGACGTGGCGCGCGCGGCCGGGATGTTCGCCGCCACCAGCTTCTGGCGGGACCTCGTCTCCTTCAGCTGGAACATCACCACGGTCGAGGACCCCGGGGGCGTCGCCGACCTGCTCACCGCGACCCTGGGGCACACCGACCCCTCGGCGTTCGCCGTCGACGAGCCACCCGAGGAGGCCGACGGGGTCACGACCGCCTGGTTCACCTTCGAGACCGCCGTCGGCCGGGGGCGCGGGCTGGCGCGGCTGGTCGAGGAGGACGGGGAGATGAAGGCCTGGACCCTCCTCACCACCCTCGCGGAGCTCAAGGGCCACGAGGAGCCGCGCGGCCCGGCCCGGCCGATGGGCGCCGAGCACGGCGCGAACAAGCAGCGCCGCACCTGGCTCGAGCGCCGCGAGCAGGAGGAGGCCGACCTCGGCGTCCGCGTCCAGCCCTACGTCCTGGTCATCGGCGGGGGGCAGGGCGGCATCGCGCTCGGCGCGCGGCTGCGCCAGCTCGGGGTGCCGTCCCTCGTCGTCGACAAGCACCCGCGGCCGGGGGACCAGTGGCGCGGCCGCTACAAGTCCCTGTGCCTGCACGACCCGGTCTGGTACGACCACCTGCCCTACCTGAAGTTCCCCGACAACTGGCCGGTGTTCTCGCCCAAGGACAAGATCGGCGACTGGCTCGAGAGCTACGTCAAGGTCATGGAGGTGCCCTACTGGGGCAGCACCACGGCGACGTCGGCGACCTTCGACGAGGAGAGGGGCGGGTGGACCGTCGAGGTCGAGCGCGAGGGCACGCCGCTCACGCTGCGGCCGAAGCACGTCGTCCTGGCCACCGGGATGTCCGGGAAGCCGAACATCCCGGTCATCCCCGGGCAGGACGTCTTCCGCGGTGACCAGCAGCACTCCTCGGCCCACCCCGGGCCCGACGCCTACGCCGGCAAGAAGGTCGTCGTCATCGGCAGCAACAACTCCGCCTTCGACATCTGCGGGGCGCTGTGGGAGCACGACGCCGACGTGACCATGGTCCAGCGCTCCTCGACGCACATCGTCAAGAGCGACAGCCTGATGGAGATCGGGCTCGGGGCGCTGTACTCCGAGGAGGCGCTGGCCGCCGGCGTGACGACGGAGAAGGCGGACCTGGTCTTCGCCTCGCTGCCGTACCGGATCCTGCACGAGTTCCAGATCCCGCTGTACGAGCAGATGAAGCAGCGGGACGCCGACTTCTACGACCGCCTCGAGAAGGCCGGCTTCTGGCTGGACTGGGGCGAGGACGGCTCGGGGCTGTTCATGAAGTACCTGCGCCGCGGCTCGGGCTACTACATCGACGTCGGTGCCGCGGAGCTCGTGGCCGACGGCCGGGTCGAGCTGGCGCACGGCCAGGTGGTGCGCCTCACCGAGGACTCCGTCGTCCTGGACGACGGCACCGAGCTGCCCGCCGACCTGGTGGTCTACGCCACCGGGTACGGGTCGATGAACGGCTGGGCCGCCGACCTGATCAGCCAGGAGGTCGCCGACCGGGTGGGCAAGGTGTGGGGCCTGGGCTCGGACACCACCAAGGACCCGGGGCCGTGGGAGGGGGAGCAGCGCAACATGTGGAAGCCCACCCGGCAGGAGGCCCTCTGGTTCCACGGCGGCAACCTGCACCAGTCGCGGCACTACTCCCTCTACCTGGCGCTGCAGCTCAAGGCCCGGTACGAGGGGATCCCGACGCCGGTGTACGGGCTGCCGGAGGTGCACCACCTGAGCTGACCCCGGGGACGGTACGGCAGCACGTGGTCGGCGCCGGACGTCGGGCACATCGGTGCACGACGTCCGGCGCGCGCCCGCATGCCTTGTCGGGCAGTCGGGGCACGGGCACCCTGTCGGCCATCCCGGCAGCAGCGGCGTCGGCCCGGCGCCGCCCGGACACCAGGAGCGCCTGATGCTGTTCCACCTCAGCTTCCGCGTCGACCACACCCGCCTGGACCGCGAGGAGTTCTGGGACGAGTGGGAGCGGGAGACCCAGGCGGCGGTCGGCGCGATGCAGGCGGGGCTGATCAAGAGCCTGTACAAGGTCGCCGGCCAGCGCCGGGTGATCGGCATCGTGGAGGTGGAGTCGCACGACCAGCTCGACCAGGTCGTGATGGGCGCCCTGCCCATGAGCCACCACCTGACGCTCGAGGAGGTCCTCCCGGTGCGGGAGTACACCGCCTTCGCCGAGGACGTGCGGCGACGCTGGCAGTCCTAGCCGTCCGTGACACCGCCGCCTCCGCACGAGCGCGAGATCCGCTCCGCCCGCTTCCCCCACGGGCTGCCGGACCGCTGCGACGACACGGTGCTCGAGGCGTTCGACGACGCCTGGCTGCTGCTGGAGCGGACCGGCGGCGGCTACCGGGTCCTCGGGGTGGCCGAGGACTACCGGTCCGCGCGCGCGTGGCTGACGGCAGAGGGGGAGGAGGCGCAGCCCTGAGCCGCGTACCGCTCAGGTGACCGGCGGGACGGGCGGCGCCGGCAGCGGCTGGGGCGGGGCGGCGGTGATCGGGTCGGGACCAGCGCCCTCACCGCCCACCCAGAACTGCGTCATCATGTCGTGGTCCTCGTGCGACACGTTGTGGCAGTGGACCATGTACCGGCCGGCGCGCCGGACCACGCTCTGGTCGGGGTTGGTGGCCAGGATCGCCCCGAACTCGGCGATGATCCGGACCTCCTCGCCCTCACCGAGGTAGACGGTGTCCTTGGCGCCGAGCTCCTGCGGCGCCGGGGGCCGGCCGTCCCGGTCGAGGACCTTGAAGTCGGTGAGGTGCAGGTGCACGGGGTGGAACCAGCCGCCGGAGGTCGTCAGCCGCCAGATCTCGACGTCGCCGGGGGCGGGGTCGGCGATGGCTTTCCGGTAGCCCGAGCGGACGACGTCCTCCCACGTGTGGTCGTCGATCACCCACATGCCGTTCTGCCGGTGGAACTCCAGGTGCCGGGTGCGCACCGCCTCCTCCTCGCGCAGCGCCATGACGGGGGAACCGGGGTTGAGCACGGCGGGGAGCTCGTTGCTCGTCGGGTCGCTGACCACGGTGCCCACCTGGAAGGCCATGACCTTGTCGGTGTCGTCGTAGTCGATGGAGTTGTCGACGCCGTCGTTACGCATCTCGACGCGCTGCCCGGCGAACGGGGCGAAGTCGACGACGACGTCGTAGCGCTCGGCCATGCCGAGCCGGAGGCGCTCCACCGGCTGGGCCTGCGGGACGAGCCCGCCGTCGGTCGCCACCACCACCATGACCGCGCCGCGGGTCAGCCGGAGGGTGAAACCCCGCCCGATCGTCGCCGCGTGCAGCCGCAGCCGGTACTTGCGCGGCTCCACCTGCAGGACCGGCCAGGGACGGCCGTTGACGAGCACGACGTCGCCCATCACCCCGTTCTCACCGTCGTCGTCGAACAGCAGCTCACCGTTCGCGGCGAACGCCGCGTCGCTGATCATGATCGGGACGTCGTACCGACCGCGGGGCAGCCCGAGGGCGTTCTCCCGGCCGTCGAGCACGTGGTACTGGCCGGCCAGGCCCATGTAGACGTTCTCCGCGGTGTGGTGGACCCCGTGGTCGTGGTACCAGAGTGTCCGCGCCGTCTCGCTGTTGTCGTAGAAGTAGTCCTTGTACTGGCCCGGCAGGGTGATGTCGCCGGCGTATCCGTCGTACTGCGGCAGCGAGGGCGCCCCGTGCAGGTGGGTCGAGGTCCACGGCACGTAGCCCAGGGTCGGGTGCTCGGCGGGCAGCGCGTTGATCTGGCGGACGATGACCGGCCGGTTGCGCGGGACCCGGATCGTCGGCCCGGGGACCGTGCCGTTGTAGGCGAACACCGTCGTCCGGATGCCGGGCAGGATCTCCCGCTTCACCTGCTGCTGGGTCATCACGTACACGTCGCGCCCGTCCATGTGGCCCACCGGGCGCAGCACGGGAGGCCGGCGGAACGCGAGGGTGTACGGCCGTGGGATCCGGTCCTTGTCGAGTTCGGAGGCCTCCTTGGCCAGCAGCGGGCCGGCCAGGGGGAAGGTGAGCGCGGCGGCGCTCAGGACCCCCATCTTCAGCGCGTCGCGACGGGTGATGCCGGGTGTCTCCATGGTGCTCTCCGGGGGTGCGGTGCGTGTTCGTCCCCCCGTGGCATGGCACCACCCTGGCCTGGACGGACGCCGGCGCACAGCCGCAGACCGGGAGGCGCGGCTCCCCGCAATGTGGGGGGCGGCTCGTCACCCGTGCACGACGCGCTGGCGCTCCCGGGCCTCCGGCGTCATCGTGAGGAGCGCACGGGGGTCCACCGCCACTCCGCCTGGAGGCCGCATGCGCCCGACGCTCCGCCGCACCGCCGCGGCGGTCTTCCTCCTCCCGCCGCTCGTGCTCGCGCTCGCCACTCCCGTCGCCGCGGACGACGGCGGCACCTCCCGGAACGGCCCGCCCGGCACCTACCTGCTGTCCGGCGACGCCGGCGGTTCCCAGTTCGAGGGCATCGACGTCGTCGACCAGCGGCGGACCTTCTACGTCACGGAGACCACCGGCGGGGAGATCCACCGCGGCCGGCTCGACCACCCTGCCACCGAGGTGTGGCTGGAGGAGGACGACGCCCTGGCCGACGGCCGGCGCACCGCCGTCGGGATCGCCACCGACCGGCGGGAGCGGGTCTTCGTCGCCGGCGGGGGCAACCGCACGCAGGACGGCGCCCCCGCCGACGCCCCCGATTTCTGGGTCTACGACGAGGACCGCCGCCTGCTGGCGGCGCTGCGGATGCCCGTGGACGGCCCGCTGTTCCTCAACGACGTCGTCGTCGGCCCGGACGGCGCCGCCTACGTCACCGACTCGACCACCCCGCGGATCTTCCGGATCGCCCGCGAGCACGGGGGCTGGACGGCGGCGCTGTGGTCGGACGCGTCCGGCATCGTCCCGCAGGAGCCGGGGACGTTCGGGCTCAACGGCATCGAGGTCGCCCCCGACCGCCGGTCGCTGGTCGTCGCGCACAGCGCGGCCGGGCAGCTGTGGCGCTTCGACCTGGCCACGACGGCGCCCACCCTCGTCGACACCGGGGACGCCGACCTCACCTCCGCCGACGGGCTGGTCGTGCAGGGGCGCACGCTCGTCGCCGTCCGCAACTTCCCGCGCGTGCTCACCTACCTGCGGCTGGACCGCGACGCCACCGCGGCGCGGGTGGTGGCCGAGGTCCCCACCGACCCGGAGCGCGTGCTGACGACCGCGGACGTCGCCCGCGGGAAGCTGCTCCTGGTCGACAGCCAGTTCGACGAGGAGCCTCCGTCGCAGGACTCGGAGGTGGTGGTCCTGCGCTTCAGGCCCTGACGGTCGGGCCAGGGACCCCGGCGTGCGACCGCCGCGCCCGGCGGTCTCGTATCGTCCGGAGCCATGCGCGCCCCGGCAGCGGTCGACTCCTCCCGCGGCTGGGTCGTGGTCGCCGCGGCGTTCGCCGGGATGTTCGTCTCGTTCGGGATCGCGTACTCGTTCGGCGCCTTCCTGGCCCCGATGGCCGAGGAGTTCGGCTCCGGCCGCGGTGCGACGTCGGCGTTCTTCGCCCTCACCTCGCTCACCTACTTCGGCCTCGGCGCGCTCAGCGGTGTCGCGGTGGACCGCTACGGCCCGCGCCGGGTGCTGCTCTCCGGCGCCGTCGCCCTCGGCGCCGGGCTGACCGCGACGTCCCTGGCCGGGGAGCTGTGGATCGGCCTGGTCACCTACGGCCTGGGGGTCGGCATCGGGGTCGCCTGCGCCTACGTGCCGATGGTCGCCGTGGTGAGCGGGTGGTTCGAGCGACGGCGCACCCTGGCGGTCGGGGTGTCGGTGACGGGCATCGGCCTGGGCACGCTCGCCGTGGCGCCCCTCGCGGCCGCGCTGATCGGCGAGCTGGGGTGGCGGACCACGCACCTCGTGCTGGGGCTGGGCGGCGCGGTGGTGCTGGCCGCCTGCGCGCTGGTCGTGCAGCCGTCGCCGGTGGCCTCCGGGCCGGCGGCGCTGACGCTGCGGGAGGCGGTGCGGAACCCCGACTACCGGCGGCTGTACCTGGCCTCGGGGCTCATGGCCGTGGCGCTCTTCGTGCCGTTCGTGCACCTGCCCGGGTACGCCGTGCAGCAGGGCGTCGACCGGGTGGCGGCGGCCGCGCTGGTCGGGGTGATCGGGCTGGCGAGCACCGCCGGCCGGCTGCTGCTGGGCGTCGTCGCGGCGCGGGTCGGCACGCTGCGCGCCTTCCAGGGGTGCTTCCTGACCATGGGGCTGAGCTTCGCGCTGTGGTGGCTGGGGAGCGGGTACGGGGTGCTGCTCGCCTTCGCCGTGGTGCTGGGCGTCGGCTACGGCGGGTTCGTCGCCATCGGGCCCGCCGTCGTCGCCGAGCGCTTCGGCACCACCCGGCTCGGCGGGCTGCTCGGGGTCCTCTACACCAGCGCCGGCCTCGGGTCCGCCGTCGGGGCGCCGCTCGCCGGCGCGGCCGTCGACGCCTCGGGCTCCTACGTCCCCGCGATCGCCGGCTGCCTGGTGCTGGGCCTGGCGGCCTACGTCGTCGTGCTCACCGTCGGTCGCGGTTCTCCGGTGCCGGGGACGGCAGCCGGGGCGCGGCCGGCGGCGCGGTGAGCTCCTGGTAGGCGGACGTGTGCGCCCGCAGCGCGGCCACGGCGTCGGCGACGTCGGTGACCGGCCGGGCCCCCGCCACCGCCCGCTCCGCCTCGAGCACGGCGTCGCAGACGTCGGCGACGGTCGCGAGGTAGGCGCGGGCCTCGGGCTCGGGGTCGACCCGGTCCGCCGGGTCGGTGGCCAGCGCCCGCCGGCGCAGGTACTGCTCCAGGCGGACCCCCTCGGCCTCGAGCGAGGGCAGCAGGTCCGGGATCTCGCCCAGGTGGGCACCAGCGGCCCGGGCGGTGGCCACGTGGTGGCGCAGGCGATCGCGGGCGCGGGCCACCTCGAGCTGCAGCTCCGCGGCGGAGCGGCGGGAGCCCGGCGGGAGGCGTCGCGCCGCCGCGGCGGTCGCCCCCTGCAGGCCGAGCTCCCGCCCGCGCGAGGCGAGCTCCCGGCCCCGCGCCACGAGCGGGCTGCGCCGCACCCGCCGCAGCACCAGCCACCCGGCGAGCGCCGCGACCAGCAGCAGCACCAGCAGGACGCCACCGAGGACGGCGAGCACCGTCGGGTCCAGGGAGGTCAGCCACGACAGCTCGCCGTCCTCGCCCAGGTCGCCCACGTCCAGGGCGAGGGCGGGGTCGGTCGGCAGCAGGGTTGTCATGGTGCTCCTCGGGCAGGGCGGTGTGCCGGCTGCCTGAGCAACGTCCCCGGGCCGTCCGGCGGTTCCCGCCCGGGTGCGCTCAGGCGCGGGCCCCGCTGCCGGCCTGCGCGGCCAGGTGGGTGACCGGGATCCCGCAGGCCTTGCGCAGGCGTGCCGGCAGGTCACGGTGCAACCACTGGGAGATCCCGTGCGGCAGCGTCGAGACGATGATCTCGTCGGCCGCGAAGTGCCCCAGCGCGGTGCGGACCGCCTCGAGCGCGTCGGGGTCGCCGACCTCGCCGTCGACCTCCGCGCCGAGCGCGCGCAGCTCGTCCAGCGCCCGGTCGAGGCGCTGCCTCGCCAGCGCGAAGGCCCGGTCCTCCGGGGAGGGCCCCACGGTCGCGTAGGCGCCCGGGCCGTCGGCGTCGTCGCGGGCCGGGGTGGCCGGCGCGACGAGGTGGAAGGTGTGCGGTCCGGCGGCGAGGCGCTCCTGGACGGCGCGGCCGAGGGCGGCGGCGTTGGCGACGATCAGGCAGCGGCGCATGGGGGTGCTCCCGTCCGGTCGGTCCCGACGACGGCCAGTGTGTCCGGCGTCACGGCCGATGGCCACGTGGACCCCCGCCCTCCGGCGAGCCGACGTCTGCGGTCGGTCCGCGGTACATCTCCGGTATGCCCTTCGTTCAGCCACGAGCCGGGACCGCCTTCCAGCCGGACGACGCGGTGCCGCTGCCGCCGCTGCTCGAGCTCGCGCGGCCCGACGGCGCCGCTGACCCGGCCACCGCGATGACCGAGGGCGGGCCGGTCCGGCAGGAGCTCGTGGCGACGTGCTTCTCCACACTCCCGACCTGCGCCTGACGGCTGCCGGCGTGACGGCGCGCCGCCGCCGGGGTGGGGACGACGCCGGGTGGCAGCTGTTCGCCCCCCGCGCGGGGGCGGGGCCCGGCTGGGTGAGTGCGGGCTGACGGCGCGCCCGGCGTCGTCCGGGCTGCAGCGCGTCCTGGGCGGGGACGCCCGGGATCCCGGGGAGCGGCGCCCGGGGAAGCCGAAGAGGAGATCGGAGGCCGGTGCGGTCATCGCTCACCTGGGCGAGCAGGTGGAGCAGATCCGCGCCCAGGACCTGCCGGTCCGCCTGGACCCGCCCGACGCGGTGCACGAGATGGGGGTGGCCACCCGCCGGCTGCGCAGCGCCCTCACCACCTCCGAGCCGCTGTTCGACACCGAGGTGGTCGGCCCGCTGCGCGGTGAGCTGAAGTGGCTCGCGGCGGAGCCCGGTGCGGGCCGAGACGCGGAGGTGCTGCGGGTGCGCGTGGCCGCCGCGGTGGGCACGGACGACGCGGCAGGCGCCGCCGGTGAGCAGGCGCGGGCCGAGCTGCACCAGGCCTGCAACGAGGCGCACGACCGGGTGCTGGCCGACCTGGACGGGGAGCGTCACCACCAGCTGCTGCAGGCGCTCGACCAGCTGGTGGGGGTTTCGCCGACCACCGGCCGCGCCGCCCGCCCCGCGGGGAAGGAGCTGCCGCGCCGGGTGGGCCGGAGCTTCACCGTGGTCGCGAACTGGCGGAGCAGGCAGACACCCGCTCGGCCGGGCGCGAGGAACTCCTGCACGAGGCCCGCGAGGATGCGAAGGCGGCCCGCTACGCCGGCGAGTCGGTCGAGCGGGTCTTCGGCGAGGACGCCGCCGCGTCCGCCCGGGCGATGGACGGCGTGCAGGAGGCCCTGGGGAGCACCAGGACTCCGTGCTCACGCGGCAGCGGCTCCGCGAGCTGGCGGCCGCCGCCTCCTCCACCGAGGCCGCCTCCTCTACGGCCGCCTGCACGCCCTCGAGGAGGCCCGCGGTGAGCGGCACCGGCGCCGGTTCGCCGACGCCTGGAAGGCGGCCCGGCGGAAGTCGGTGCGCCGCTGGACGCGCTGATCGGCACGGTGGCGCCCGACGGGCGCGGGGCCGGGTCGGACCGGACGTGGAGCAGCGGGCCCTCCCGCGGGCGCTGCTGGGCACCTACCTGGACCGGTGCCCGAGGAGGTGTCGCCGTCACACCGGTACGACGACGACGCCACCCTCGACGCCGTGCACATCGCCTGGGCGGGCCCGACGGAGCCAGGGCCCCGCACTACTACCGGGTCCAGGGCCCGCGGCTGCTCGTCGAGCGGAACGACACCCAGCGCGGGGCGGACCACGCGCACCCGGTCTGGCGCGACCCCGCCGCCGACTCCGGGCTGGGCGTGCTGGTCCGCCATCGCGCGGCCGCGCACGGTTGAGGCACCCGGCGTTCAGCCGGGGGCATCGGGCAGGGTCAGCCCGTAGTGCGCGATCTTCCGGTACAGGGTCGCCCGGCCGATGCCGAGGTTCTGCGCGGCCCGGGTGACCGTGGTGCCCGGCTCGGTGAGGCACCGGACGATCTCGTCGCGCTCGAGCCGCTCCAGCCGGCTCAGCACGCGGGAGCCGCCGTCGAGGACCTCCGGGGCGAGGTGGTGGACGTCGACGACGTCGGCGCGCACCACGGCCTCGCGCACCACCCGGCGCAACTGGCGGGTGTTCCCCGGCCACGAGCAGCCGGTCAGCGCGCGCACCGCGCGGGCGGTGAACTCGACCGGGCGGTGCCGTTCGGCCCGGGCGACGGCGTGCGCCACCGCCATCACGTCGTCGGTGCGCAGGCGCAGCGGCGGCACCTCGACCACGGCGTCGACGAGCAGCGCCAGCGGCGGGGGCAGCGCCGCGTACTCACGGCTGGTCAGGACGAACGGCTGCTGGCGCCCGTCGGTCCGCACGGCAGCGGCGAGCACGGTGGCGAGCTCCTCCGCCGCCCACGCCGGCAGCCGTTCGGTGCCCGACACGACCACGTGCACCTCGGGGTCGCGCAGCTCGGGGGTCCACAGGTCCAGCCAGGGCGCGGCGCCGTCGTCGCCGGGGGCCCGGGCGTGCAGGATCCGCCGCCCGCGCCCCGGGCGCTGCCGGGCCAGCACGGCGAGCGTCGACTTGCCGACCCCCGGCTCACCCACGACGGCGACCACCCGGCCCGAGGCGTCGGCCGCCCGGGTCGCCGCGACGGCCGACCGCCACCCGGCCGAGACGCACGGGTCGTCCGCGCCGGTGGCCCCGCTGTCCACCCGGAACACCTCACCGCGCGGCGCCGACCCGGCCGGCCGCCCGGCGGCCCGCTGCAGCATCAGCCCGCTCGTCGCACCGGCCGCGGCCTGGGCCAGGGCCAGCAGCAGCTCGGAGGAGGAGTCCGACCAGGTGGTGAGGTTGATCGAGCCTGCCAGCTCACCGGAGACGGGGTCCAGCACGGGGACGGCCGCGCAGGTGTACCCGCGGAGCTCGGCGCAGTAGTGGTCCGCGGCCCGGACGAGCGAGGGCGCGCGGTCGGCGAGGGAGAGGCCCAGTCCGTTGGTGCCCGCCTGCCGCTCGGAGTAGTAGAAGCCGGGCGCGAGGTGGACCGCGTCCAGGGAGCGCCGCATCCCCGCGTCGCTGCACAGCCGCAGCAGCACCAGCCCCTCGCGGTCGGCGACCATCAGGCTGACCGGCTCGTTGGCGATCGTCGCGTGCAGGCCGGTGAGCACCCGCGACCCGCACTCGTACAGCAGTGAACCGGTGTCGACCGAGCCGGTGAAGCGCGGCAGCACCTCGTCCGGCGGCACCCCGTACTGCTGGCTGCGCCGCCAGGAGGCCCGCAGGCGCGGCGCCGCCAGCCGCCCGTCGGGCCGCCGCCCGGCGACCGGCGTCGCGGGCGGCGAACCGGGCCGATCTGCCTCCACGCCGGAGCACCTCCCGGAGGTGCGGGCGCCGGCGCCCGCACCGTCTCGTTGCCGGATGGCCCGGGAATGTACGCCTTCCCGACGTCTCAAAGTGAGACAGGCCACATCTACCGGGCGGTGCGCGACCTTCCTAGCGTCGGTCACCAGCGGCATGAGCGCCGCCACATCCCGAACCGCTGGGAGGCCGGCAGATGTACCGCAAGGACGGCGAGGACTACTTCATCGTGGACGCCCACATCGCGCTGTGGGACGCACGTCCGGAGAACCAGCGCAACGTCCACGGCAAGCAGTTCATCGACTGCTTCTACGACTACCACCGCAACCTGAGCCCGGAGTCCGAGCAGTGGGGGTACGAGGAGTACCTCTACCAGGGCGGCGAGCGGCTGATGCGCGACGTGTTCGTCGACGGCATCGTCGACCACGCGATCTTCCAGCCGGCCCGGCTCGCCGAGTTCTACCACCGGGGCTTCGGTCAGACCGAGGAGGCGTTCACGCTCGCGCAGGCCCACCCCGACAAGCTCACCTACAACCACTACTGGGATCCGCGCGACGGCGAGAACGGCCTGACCGCGCTGCGGGCCGCAGCCGAGCGGATGCACCTCAAGGGCGTGAAGCTCTACACCGCGGACTGGCACGGCGAGTCCCGCGGCTGGAAGCTCACCGACCCCATGGCCTACCGCTACCTGGAGCTCTCGCAGGAGCTCGGCATCCGGAACATCCACATCCACAAGGGCCCGACGATCCGCCCGCTGGACCGCGACGCCTTCGACGTCGCCGACGTCGACCACGCGGCCACCGACTTCCCGGACCTCAACTTCGTCGTGGAGCACTGCGGGCTGCCCCGGCTGGAGGACTTCTGCTGGATCGCCACCCAGGAGCCGAACGTCCACGCAGGGCTCGCCGTGGCGATCCCGTTCATCCACACCCGGCCGCGCTACTTCGCCCAGATCATCGGTGAGCTCACCTACTGGCTCGGGGAGGACCGCATCCTCTTCTCCAGCGACTACGCGTTGTGGACCCCGAAGTGGCTGGTCGAGAAGTTCGTCGACTTCCAGATCCCGGAGGACATGAGCCCGGAGTACGCGCCGCTCACCACCGAGCTCAAGAAGAAGGTGCTCGGGCTCAACGCCGCGAAGCTGTACGACCTGCCGGTCCCGCCGGAGCTGCGCCTGCCCGACGCCGATGAGACCGCCACCGGGCCGCGCCGGCCCGCGGCCGCGGACCTCGCGGGGGCGGCTGCCCGGTGACCGCCGTCCTCCCGGAGCTGGCCGCCGACGTCCGTGCCGCCCTGGCCACCGTCGTCGACCCCGAGCTCGACGAGCCCATCACCGACCTCGGTTTCGTCCGGTCCGTCTCGGTGGACCGCTCGACCGACCCGCCCGTCGCCGAGGTGCACCTGCGGTTGCCCACCTCGTTCTGCGCGCCGAACTTCGCCTGGCTGATGGTCTCCGACGCCCACGACGCGGTGGCTGCCGTCCCGGGTGTCGGGCGCGTGGTGGTGGAGCTCGACGACCACCACGACTCCGACCTGATCAACCGCGGCCTGGCCGCCGGACTGGGGTACCGGGGCACCTTCGGGCACGAGGCCGAGGACTCGCTGGACGAACTGCGGGCGACCTTCGCCAGCAAGGCGCACACCGCGGCGATGGAGCGGGCGGTCACCGCCCTGCTCCGCGCCGACCCCGGGGTGGACGTGGCGGCGCTCGTCCTCGGCGACCTGCCGGCGCGGGAGCCGACCACCGACGCGCTGCTGCGCCGCCGGGTCGCGCTCGGGCTGCCGGTGGACGACGCCGCAGCCGTGCTCGTCGACGCCGACGGCGCCCGCCCCGGCCCGGAGGCGGCCGCGCTGTTCCTGCGCAGGGCCCGCTCGGTGCGCGTCTCGATCGACGGCAACGCGCACTTCTGCCGGGGGCTGCTCACCACCCGATACCCCGGGTCGGAGGCCGACCAGGTGCCCCGGCCCGAGGACCGACCGCTCATCCCGCTCACCGTCTCGAAGGGAACCCGCCCGTGAAGGCCGTCCGCGTGCACTCGTACCACGCCGACCCGACGATCGACGAGATCCCCGAGCCACAGCTGCGGGGTCCGCTCGACGTGATCGTGAAGATCGGTGGAGCCGGGGTCTGCCGCACCGACCTGCACATCCTCGAGGGCCAGTGGGCCGACCTGCAGAACCCCGACCTGCCCTACGTCATCGGGCACGAGAACGCCGGCTGGGTGCACGCGGTCGGCGAGGGGGTCACCAACGTCGCTGTCGGCGACACCGTGATCCTGCACCCGCAGCCCAGCTGCGGCCTGTGCGCGGCGTGCCGCGCCGGCCGGGACATGCAGTGCGAGAACGCCTTCTTCCCCGGGCTGTCGGACGACGACGGCGGCATGGCCGAGTACCTGCGCACCACCGCCCGCGCCTGCGTGAAGCTGGACCCGTCCACCAACCCCGCCGACGTCGCCGCCCTGGCCGACGCCGGCATCACCGCCTACCACGCGGTGCGCAAGGCCCTGCCGCTGCTGCACCCGGGCACCACGGCCGTCGTGCAGGGCGCCGGCGGGCTCGGTCACATCGGTGTCCAGTGCCTGGCGGCCCTGTCGGGTACCCGGATCGTCGTCGTCGACCGCAACCCCGACGCCCTCGAGCTCGCCCGGCAGATCGGCGCCGACGAGACCGTGCTCGCCGACGGCGACCAGGTGCAGGCGGTGCAGCAGCTCACCGGCGGCGGCGCGGACGTCGTCTTCGACTTCGTCGCGGAGCAGGGCGCGGAGATGGACGGCTGGCGCATGACCGGCCCGGCGGGCTCCCTCTACGTGATCGGGTACGGCGGGGAGCTGCGGATCCCGACGCTGGAGTTCGTCGCCGGCGAGAAGAACGTCGTCGGCAACATCGTCGGCACCTACACCGACCTGGCCGAGCTGATGGTGCTCGCGCAGGCGGGGAAGGTCACCCTGCACACCCAGCAGTACCCGCTGGACCGGGCCGTGGACGCGATCCGCGATCTCGACGCCGGGAAGGTACGGGGCCGGGCCATCCTCGTGCCCTGACGCACCGGCTCCGTCCGTCCGCCCCTGCTCCCGACCCACCGAGGAGATCCGGTGACCACCCCGACCGGCACCCGCCCCCACCTGCTCGCGGTCATCGCGCACGAGGGCGCGCGACCCCGGCGAGGAGGGCGAGCCGCGGCGCGGGTTGACCGCGCTGGTCGAGCCGATCCGCGCGGAGAGGGGCTTCGTCGACGACGACCTGCTGGACGACGACGGCCCGCGCACCAACCGTCGTCGGGCGTGACCTCGCGGTGTGCGACGCGTCGGGTCGGGCGGCACCTGGTGGTGGGCGAGCGGCGTGCGCTGTGAGGTGGACCGCACGGTGCCCTGCCCCCGCACCGGTGCACAGGACCGCGCGATCGGCGTGGGTGATCACGGAGCGGACGCGCCCGACCCGGGCGGTCCCGGACCAGAGGAGGAGCGCCGTGGCAGGCAACAAGGCCGTCCGGTACATGGGACCGGGCAAGGTCGAGGTCGCGGACCTCGACTACCCCAAGCTGGAACTCCAGAGCGGGCCGGGCGTCCACCCGTCCAACGTCGGGCGCAAAACACCGCACGGCGTCATCCTCAAGACGGTCACGACCAACATCTGCGGGAGCGACCAGCACATGGTCCGCGGGCGCACCACCGCTCCGGAGGGGCTCGTGCTGGGGCACGAGATCACCGGTGAGGTCGTGGAGAAAGGGGCCGACGTGGAGTTCCTCGACGTCGGCGACATCGTCAGCGTGCCGTTCAACATCGCCTGCGGCCGCTGCCGCAACTGCAAGGAGGGCAAGACCGGTCTCTGCCTGACCGTGAACCCCGACCGGCCGGGTTCGGCGTACGGGTACGTCGACATGGGCGGGTGGACGGGTGGCCAGGCCGAGTACGTCATGGTCCCGTACGCAGACTTCAACTGCCTGCGCTTCCCCGACCGCGACCAGGCGCTGGAGAAGATCACCGACCTGACCATGCTGTCCGACATCTTCCCGACGGGCTACCACGGCTGCTACACCGCCGGGGTCACCACCGGCTCGACGGTGTACATCGCCGGCGCCGGGCCGGTCGGGCTGGCCGCGGCCGTGTCGGCGCAGCTGCTCGGCGCTGCGGTCGTCATCGTGGGCGACCTGATCGAGGAGAGGCTGGCCCAGGCCCGCAGTTTCGGCTGCGAGACGATCGACGTGTCGAAGGGCGACCCGAAGGACCAGATCGAGCAGATCCTGGGCGAGCCCGAGGTCGACTGCGGCGTCGACGCCGTCGGTTTCGAGGCCCGCGGGCACGGGCCGGGGTCGCAGCAGGAGGCGCCGGCGACGGTGCTCAACTCGCTGATGGACCTCACCCGGGCCGGGGGCGCCCTCGGTATCCCGGGCCTCTACGTCACCGGTGACCCGGGCGCGGTGGACGAGGCCGCGAAGACCGGGTCGCTGTCCATCCGGCTGGGCCTGGGCTGGGCGAAGTCGCACGTGTTCACCACCGGCCAGTGCCCGGTCATGCGGTACAACCGCCAGCTGATGATGGCGATCCTGCACGACAAGGTGCAGATCGCGAAGGCGGTCAACGCCACGGTGATCCCGCTGGAGGACGCCCCGCGCGGCTACACCGAGTTCGACCAGGGTGCGCCCCGGAAGTACGTGCTCGACCCTCACGGGATGGTGGGCAAGGTCGCCTGACCGCGGGCTCCGGCCGATGCCCTGCACCGCCGTGGCCGACGGTGCAGGGCCTCCGGGTGGCAGGCGTGGGTGGACGGCCGCTGTCCGAGCGCACCTCCGGCCCGGCCGACGTCACCGGGACGACGACGGGCGCCCCTCCCGCCGACGACGGCGCGCGCAGGCGACCCTCTTGCCGTGGTGGGCCGGCAGCGGCAGGGTGCCGTGCACGGCCGTGACGCAGTTCACGGCATCGGCCGGTGCAGCCGGTCGCCCTCCGATCCGGGGAGCACCCGTGGACCCGAACGCCGTCGACGTCGTCCTGCAGGAAGCAGTGGAGCGGGGCGCGGTCCCCAACGTGGTGGTGGTCGCCGCCGACCGGGACGGTCCGATCCTGGAGAGCGCGGCCGGGTACCGGGTGGCCGGCGGGGACGAGGCGGTGAGCGTCGGTACGCACTACCGCATCATGTCGATGACCAAGATGGTCGCGACGGTGGCGGCCTTGCAGCAGGTCGAGCAGGGCACGCTCCGCCTCGACGCGCCGGTGGAGGAGTACTGCCCGGAGTTCGCCGCGCTGCAGGTCCTCGACGGTTTCGACGGCGACGTACCCCGGCTGCGGCCGCCGGCGACGAAGGCCACGGTCCACCAGCTGCTCACCCACACAGCCGGCCTGGGCTACTGGTTCTTTAACGCCGACCTGCTGCGCTGGGAGACGGTGACCGGCACGCCCAACGTGCTTTCGGGGTCGAACGTGGTCTTCGGAGCGCCGTTGCTGGCCGACCCCGGCACCCGCTTCGAGTACGGCATCAACATCGACTGGGTGGGCAAGGTCGTCGAGGCGGCGAGCGGGCTGGGCCTCGACGTCGCGGTGAAGGAGGGGATCACCGGGCCGCTGGGCATGGACGACACCTCGTTCGCCCCCAGCGCCGAGCACCGGGCGAACTGCATGCCGGTGCACATGCGCGGTCCGGACGGCTCGTGGCAGCCCAGCGAGCTCGACCTGCACCCCGAACCGGAGTACTACGCCGGCGGGCACGGGCTGTACTCGACGCCCCGTGACTACCTGCGCTTCCAGCGGGCTCTGCTCGGCGGCGGCGAGCTCGACGGCACCCGCATCCTGCGGCCCGAGACGGTCGACGCGGCGTTCGCCAACCAGATCGGGGACCTGGACTTCCCCGCCGCGATCCGGACCAGCGATCCGGGTTCCACCGCGGACTTCTGCGTGGGTCCCGGCCACAAGTGGGGGTACGGGCTGATGCTCAACACCGAGGACCTCCCCGGGCGCCGGCGCGCGGGCAGCGGCGCGTGGGCCGGGCTCTGCAACACCCACTTCTGGATCGACCGCACGACCGGTGTCACGGCGGCGGTCTACACCCAGACCCTGCCGTTCGTCGCACCGGAGGTCCACCAGGTCTACGTGGACGTGGAGACGGCCCTGTACGGGGCCCTCTGACTCCCCGCGTCGTCGGCCGGGACGGGCGGCTGCGGCCGCTGAGGCCGACGGCTGCACCGCCGAGCCCGCCGCATGGCGCCGTACCTGCTCGCGGGGAGCTGCCGGCGCCGGCAGGTTCCGGGCATGGCGCCCGGCCGTGCAGCTGCCCTCTTCGTCAACCGGGTCCCGGTCGACCGCTCACGCGGTCGACCGGGCTGGCCCGGCGTGGCCCTCCAGACGGTTCGCGAGGTATTCCAGGAGCGGCGCTGCTCCACGACGGTCTCGTCCTCGACGGCCCGGGCGGCACGACGCCGGGCAGCCGTGCAGGGGCCCGGCGAGCTGCACGACCCGGACGGCGCGGCCGCGGCGTACGTGGGAGCCGCAGCGGTCCTGCGGCGCTGATCCAGGGATCCGCAGATCAGGCGCCGCCGTGCGGCCGCTGGCAGGGTGGAGGCCATGGCATCTCCCTCTCCCGTCGTCGTGGTGACCGGTGCGAACGGGCTGGTGGGCACCGCGGTGTGCCGCGCACTCGCCGAGCGGTCGGCGCAGGTGCGCGCCGTCGTCCGTCGCGCCGGGAGCGCACCCGTGCTGGACGGCGTCACCGAGCACGTCGGCGACTTCGCCGACGAGGACCTCGCCCGCGCGGTGACGCAGGGCGCCGACGCGGTCGTGACGACGGTGCACCCCATGGGCTCGCCCCGGCAGGTGCAGCACCAGGTCGGGGTGGAGGGCACCCCGGTGATCGCGCGGGCCGCCCGGGACGCCGGCGTCGCCCGGCTCGTGCACCTGTCGACGGCCGGCGTCTACGACCGCTCGGCCGGGATCGGGGACGTCGCCGAGGACAGCCCGCTGCTCCCCGAGGGCAGCGGCGACTACCCCGACACCAAGAACGCCACCGACGCCGCGCTCGCGCAGGTGGGCGGGCTGACGACGGTGCTGGTGCGCCCGCCGGCGATCCTGGGGGCCGGCGAGACGTCGGTCTGGAACACGCTGCGGCCCCGGGCCGTCCGCGACGGCCAGAACCGGGCCAACCCCGCCCAGACCTGGGCGTGGGTGCACGTCGACGACCTCGCGGCGCTGATCGCCGACGTCGCCACCGGCGCCGTCGGCACCGCCGAGGACCCGGAGCAGGGCCCCGTGGCCGGCGGCACGACCCCTGTCATCGTGGCGGGCGAGCCGGCGACGTGGCGGGACTACCTGGGCACGGTGACCGACGCCCTCGGCGTCGACCCCGAGTGGACCGACGAGCCGGTGTGGACCGGGCAGCTGCGCGCCGACCGCGCGCACCGGTGGGGCTGGACGCCGCGGGTGGATCTCGCGCAGGCCCTGGACGAGCTGCGGCAGGGCCTGATGCCCGCGTCGTGACAGGCGCCGCTGTCCCGCCGCGGCCGGCCCCGCCGACCAACCAGGGGGCGCCGTGGGTCCCGAAACACCTCCACCACGCTCGCGATCACGGGTGGACTGGGCCGAGGGAGCTCCTCGGGCTGCCCCTGGACCACGCCCTCCTCGGCGAGGTGACGGGTCCGGTCGGCGACCTCGGCGAGCACCGCCTCGAGGTCGCCGGCGTCATCGGGAGCAGTCGCGGGCGGCATCCACCCCCGCTACCCGTCGCCCGGGCGCGGCGGTGTCCGCGCCCGGGCCGGTGGGTGCCCGCTACCCGGACGCGGCTGCCGGCTGGACGCCGCCGACGGCGCCGGTACCGAGGTCCGCAGCCAGGTCCGCGCTGCCGTACCAGGCGGCCAGGCGGGCGAACCCCTCGTCCAGGCCGACCTCCGGCCGCCAGCCGAGCGCGGCCCGGGTCCGCCGCTGGTCGAACCAGTGCGCCGTCGTCAGCTGCTCGGTGAGGAACCGGGTCAGCGGCGGGGTCGAGCGCCGGCCGCTCGCCGACCAGACCCCCTCCAGCATGGCCCCCGCCAGCCAGGCCGCGGGCGCCGGCACCCGGCCCCGGGGGCCGGGCACGCCGGCCGCCGCGCACAGCCGCCGGAGGACCTCGGCCACCGGGCGGGGCTCGCCGTTGGAGACCACCAGGGCCTCGCCGTGCACCGGCCCGCAGGCATCGACGGCGGCGACCAGGGCGGCGGCGGCGTTGTCGACGTAGGTCGTGTCGATCAGCGCTGCCCCCGAGCCGATCAGGGGGAGACGACCTGCCCTGGCCCGCGCGACGATCCGCGCCACGAGCTGCTCGTCGCCCGGCCCCCACACCAGGTGCGGGCGGACGGCGAGCACGGCGAGGGCGGCCGAGTCCGCGTCCAGCGCCACCTGCTCGGCCACCGCCTTGGAGCGGGAGTAGGAGCCGCGCGCCCGCGCCGGGTCGGCGGGGCCGGCCCCGGCGCCGAACAGCGGGGACCCGGCGTGCGAGACGGAGGGGGAGGACACGTGCACGAGGCGCCCGACGCCCTGGGCGGCGGAGGCGGCGACGACGTTCCTCGTCCCCTGGATGTTGGCCCGGGCGTACTCGCCCCACCGGCCGGTCACGTCGACCTTCGCCGCGAGGTGGACGACGGCGTCCTGCCCCGCGGCGGCGCGCGCCACGACGGAGGGCTCGGCGACGTCTCCGAGCACCTCGGCGCAGGGCAGGCCGGCGGGACGGCGCTGCAGGACCGTCACCTCGTCCCCGCGGGCGAGCAGCCGCTGGGTGGTCGCCCGCCCCAGCATCCCGCTCGCGCCGGTGACCAGCACCTTCACGCCGTGCTCCCGCGCCGGGCCCCCCACCGGACCGGCGTGCCGGAGAGGACCCGGGTCGCCCGGCGGGCCAGCGCCGCCCGGTCCACCTTCGACTGGTGCCGGATGTCGACCGGCAGCGCGCCGGCCACGAGCACGGCGGCGAGGTCGACCCCGGCCGCGTCCCGCACCGTCCCCGTGAGGTCCTCCGGCGCCACGGCGAGCCGCCGAGCAGCCGGCGCGACCCGGAGCGGCCGGCGCCGGCGGCCGCCGGCTGGCACGACGACGGCCACGGCGACCTGGGCGCCCACCGGGCCGACGCCGACGAGCGCCGCGGCGGCGACGGCGTCCACGGCCTCGATGCGGAGCTCCGGGCCGACCGGGGTCACCGGACCCTCCGCGGTGGTGACCACGTGCGCCAGGCGGCCCTCGATCCAGAGCCGCCCCTCGCCGTCCAGGTGCCCGACGTCCCCGGTCCGGTGCCAACCCGGGTCGCGGCCGGCCGCACGCTCGGTGACCCACAGGTCGGCGTAGCGGTCCTTCACGTGCGGCCCGCGGACGGCGACCTCGCCGGTGACGCCGGGAGAGGTCGTGAGCGGGCCGTCGGAGACGCCCGACGCCGACAGCGGGCTGAGGCGGACCTCGACCCCGGGCACCGGGCGGCCGACGCAGATCCCGTTCCCGGGCCCGGCGGCCTCGATCTGGGCCAGGGAGACGTCGGTGACCGGCAGCGCCTCGGTCATGCCGTACGGCGTGTGCGGGTCGGCCGCCGGGAAGGTCTTTCGGAGGGTGCGCAGCAGGGGAGCCGGTACGGGCGCCCCGGCCGACATGAGCAGCCGGACCCGGCCGAGCGCCGAGCGCTGCTCCGCGGTCAGCTCCGCGGAGGTGGCGGCGACCCGGCGCAGCGCGGCCGGAGCGGCGAACACCACGGTGGCGTCCACCGCGGCCGCGGCGTCCGCCAGCTTCGCGGCGGTGAGCGTCGCGGGCGCCGTGACGTCGATGTCGGGGACGGACGAGGCGATGCCGAGACCCGGTCCGAGGACGGAGAAGGGGGCGAAGGCGGCCACCAGCGAGTCGCCCGGTGCGAGGCGGTAGGCCGTCCGGACCAGCTCCAGCTGCGCGCCGACCTGGCGCTGGGTGTAGACGACGCCCTTGGCCGGGCCGGTGGCCCCGGACGTGAAGACGACCGCGCAGTCGGCGTCCAGCGGCGCCTCCGCCGGCGCGGGCGACGTCCGGCCGAGCGCCTCCAGCGAGGCCAGGTCGTGCTCGGCGCCGAGGGCCCGGCGGAGCCGCGCCGATGCCTCGCCGGCCAGGATCCGCGCCCCGGGCAGGCCCATCGCCCGCGCGGCGGCCAGCCCGGAGGCGCTGCCGAGGACGTGGTCGGGCGCCGCGCCGCGCAGCGCGCGCCGCATGCCCCGGAGGCCGAGGCCCTTGTCGGCGACGACGATGACGGCTCCGGCGCGCCAGGTGGCGTAGACCGCTGCCGTCAGGTCGGCGGACGGCTCCAGCAGGAGCGCCACCCGGTCTCCCGGGCGGACGCCGGCCGCGGCCAGGCCGGCGGCGAGGTCGGAGACCCGGCGGGCCAGCTGCGCCCAGCTGACCGAGGCCCCGCCCGCCGCCACGACGGCCGGGGACCCGTCGTCCGCGCGGTCGGCCAGGGCGGCCCAGGGGCGTCCCGGCTCGGCCGGTGCCCGCCCCGGTGCCGGGTCCGGAGCGCTCGGCCCCGCGAACGTGTCGGTCACCCACGTGGCCACCGCCTCGGCGTACTGCGGGGCGTCCTCGGGGAGGAGGTGGGAGGCGCCCTCGAAGCGGTGCACGTCCGCCCGGGGCAGCCGCTCGCGCAGGTCGGCCAGGTACTTCTCGCCGAAGACCGGGTCCCGGGGACCCCACAGCAGCAGGGCCGGGACGTCGAGCGTGCGGATGCCCTCCGCGATCGCCTCCTGGGCCGGGCGGGAGGCGTGGCCCGGCCGGAAGGGGATGTCGGCGACGAACTCGCCCACGGCCCGGCGACGCTCGGCCGAGCGGTAGGGCTGCGCGTAGGCCCGGCGGACCTCCCGGGGGAGCGGAGGCAGGGACAGCGCCGTCGCCCCGCGGACGAACACCGAGCTGGCCTGGGTGACGACGGTGCGCAGGCCGGGCGCGTGCGCCAGCCGGATCAGCGCGGGCCCGAGGTCGCCCTCGGGCATGGCGACGGCGGTGTTCGTGAGGACGACGCCCCGCACGTCCGGCCGGTGCTCCAGGGCCCAGCCGAGGGAGATGATCCCGCCCCAGTCGTGGGCCACGGTCACGACCGGGCCGCCGACGCCCAGCTCGGCGGTGAGGGCCCCCAGGTCGGCCACCCTCTGGGCCAGCGTCCGTGGTGCGGCAGGTCGGTCGGACCATCCCATGCCGAGCTGGTCGGGGGCGACGACCCGCCACCCCGGTGGGGCTGCTGCGAGGAGGCGGCGCCAGAGGTAGGACCAGGTCGGGTTGCCGTGGACGCAGAGCAGGGTGCCGACCGGGTCCTGGACCCCGTTGTCGAGGACGTGCCAGCGGTGCTCCTCGCCGTCCCCGCCGGGCACGGTGACCCACCGGGACCAGGACGGGTCCAGCCCCGGCAGCTCGACGGGTGAGCTCGCCGTCACCAGGCGATCTCGAGGCAGCAGGCGTTGAGGCCGGAGCCGATCCCCATCAGCAGCACGCGGTCGCCGTCGGCAAGGGTGCCGGCCTCGCCCGCCAGCGTGAACGGCACCGAGGCAGGGCCGAGGTTGCCCCGGGTCGGGAAGGTCGTCGGCACCCGAGCCCGGTCGATGCCGAACCGGTCGCACAGCGCCCCGGTGTGCACCTTGGAGACCTGGTGGATGACGTAGCGCTCCATGCCCCGCGCCCAGTCGAACTCGGCTCCGGCGTCCGCCCAGAGCTCCCCGGACAGGGCGAGCCCGGCGTCGAGCAGGCCCTTGAGGTCGGTGTGCATCCCGTCGTTGTCGCCGGTGCACAACCCGTGGTGCCGGGTCGCGGCCCGGCTGACGGACCCGACCAGCCGGTGGCCCTCGGGGTGCTCGTCGGCCCGGCCGAGGACCATGGCCACCGCCCCGGAGCCGAGGGTGAGGGTGGCGAAGTGCCCCATGACGTCCTTGGCCACGGTGTCGGGCCGGTTGAGCAGGTCGATGGTGCGCTCCTGCACCGGCCGCGCGTCCTCGCCGTTGACGACGAGGGCGTACCGCACCATCCCGACGTCGATCATCGCCGCGGCCAGCTCCATGCCGTTGATGAACCCCAGGCAGGCGTTGGTCACGTCGAAGTTCTGGCAGGAGCTCGGCAGCCCGAGGGCGTCGTGCACGGCCACGGCCGTGGAGGGCTCGAGGTGCTTGCGGCTGACCGACGTGTTCACCATCAGCCCGATGTGCGCCGGGTCCACGCCGCTCTCGCTGATCGCCTTGGCGCCCGCGGTGGCGGCGCCCTCGACGAACGAGGTGCCCTCGGCCCACCAGCGGCGTTCCCTGATGCCGGCGAGCCGCTCCAGCAGCCCGGGCCGCAGCCCGACGCGCTGGTAGGTGTCACCCAGCTGCTCGTCGAGGGCGGCCGAGGTGATGATCTGGGATGCGTCCGCCGTCTGGACGGTGAGGATCGCGGTGTTGCTGAAGCGGTGCGTGGCGTTGCCGGTCATCAGGTCCACTCGTGAGGTGCGGCGGGCGGCCGCCGTCCTCGTGCGCCACCCTCGTCGGGCGCGCTTACCCCGCAGGGCGGCGCGTACACCGGGCCATTGTGCCGCAGGCACCCGGCCGGGCCGCCTCGGAGGCCGGCCCGGGATCGCGCCCCGGTGAGCCGACCGGTAGGACCAGGGGGGAGATGCGGGCGACCCCGCGCACCGGACGACGTGAGGGACTGACGTGACCGCTCCGACACTCGACGCGGACCCGTGGTGCGTCCGCGAGCCGCGCGTGGGCACCAGGACGCTCGCCGCCGCAGAGTCCCTCTTCACCCTGTCGAACGGCTTCGTCGGGATCCGGGGGACGTTCGACGAGGTCGAGCCGTACGGCATGCGCGGCACCTATCTGTCCGGCGTGTACGAGACGCACCCGCTGTCCTACCCCGAGGGCGGCTTCGGGCACCCGGAGGAGGGGCAGGCGCTGCTCACGGTCGCCGACGGCACACCGGTGCGGCTGCTGGTCGACGGCGTCCCGCTCGACGTGCGCGAGGTCCGCCCGGAGGTGCACGAGCGCACGCTCGACCTGCGCGCGGGGACCCTCGACCGCCGGGTGCGCTGGAGGACGCCGCGCGGCACGACCGTCGAGGTCACCTCCCGGCGGCTCGTCTCGCTGGCGGAGCGATCGGTGCTCGCGGTGCGCTACGAGGTCCGTGCCGTGGACGGGCCTGCGCACGTCGTGGTGCGCTCCGAGCTGGTCAGCGGGGCGATCACGCCCACCGGGGTGGCCAACGACGACCCGCGCGTCGCCGAGTGCCTGGACCGGGCCTTCGAGCCGCTGCTGTGCGCCCGCACGGCGACCGGTGGTGCCTTCGCCTCCCGCACCCGCCGCTCCGGCATCACCGTCGCGGCCGCGGTCGACCACCGGGCCGACGGCGGGCGGGTGACCACGGAGGCCGACGGCGAGCGGGTCGTCACCACGGTCGCCGCCGACCTCGCCGCCGGCCAGCCCCTCGGGCTGACCAAGGTGGTGGGGTACGTCTGGTCGGAGGACGCCGGCGGGGATTCCCTCGTCGGCGAGGCGTCGGCAGCGGTGGACTCCGCGCTCGACCTGGGGTGGGACGGGTTGCTCGCGGGTCAGCGCACGGTGCTCGACGAGTTCTGGGCGACCGCGGACGTCGAGGTCGACGGCGATCCCGAGCTCCAGCAGGCGCTGCGCTACGACGTCTTCCAGGTGTTCTGCTCCGCAGCCTGCATCTCGGGGGCGCCGGTCGGGGCCAAGGGGCTGACCGGCATGGGCTACAGCGGGCACACGTTCTGGGACGTCGAGGGGTTCGTGCTGCCGGCGCTGACGCTGCTGCAGCCGGACTCGGCGGCCCGGCTGCTCCGGTGGCGGGCCGGCACCCTGGACCACGCCCGCGACCGTGCCCGGACGCTCGGGGTGGCGGGTGCGGTGTTCGCCTGGCGCACGATCAGCGGTCCGGAGGTCTCCGCATACTGGCCGGCGAGCACCGCGGCGGTGCACGTCAACGCCGATGTCGCGCGCGCCTTCTGGCTCCACGAGAACGCCACCGGTGACGAGCTGACCTCGGTCGGCGGCCTCGAGGTGCTCGTGGAGACCGCTCGGGCCTGGATGTCGATGGGCCACGCGGACGTCACCGGGGCCTGGCACCTGTTCGGCGTCACGGGGCCGGACGAGTACACCGGCGTCGTCGACGACAACGTCTTCACCAACCTGATGGCCCGGGCCAACCTCCGTCGCGCCGCCGTCGCCTGCCAACGGCTGGAGCGGGAGGCGTCGGCCCTGGGCGTGGACCCCGCCGAGATGGCCGCCTGGCGGTCGGCGGCCGACGCGGTCTGCGTGCCGTGGGACGAGGGCCTGGGGGTGCACCCCATGAACGCGGGCTTCACCTCGTACGCGGACTGGCCGTTCGAGGCCGAGTCGAACAGCTACCCGATCGAGCAGCACCACCACTACGCCCGGTTCTACCGGCGGCAGGTGCTCAAGCAGGCGGACCTGGTGCAGGCGCTGTGGTGGTGCCGGGACGAGTTCACCGCGGAGGAGGTGGCCCGCGATCTCGACTACTACGAGGCGCGCACCGTGCGGGACTCCTCCCTGTCGGCCGCCGTGCAGGCGGTGGTGTGCGCCCAGGCGCAGCATCCCGATCTCGCCCTGCGCTACCTGCGCGAGTGCGCCCTGGTCGACCTGCGCGACCTGCGGGGTGACACCGCGGAGGGCCTGCACCTGGCCTCGCTCGCCGGGGCGTGGCTGGCGTTCGCCGCCGGCCTCGGCGGCCTCCGGGAGGACCACGAGGACCTGGAGATCGCACCGCTGCTGCCCTCCTCGATCTCCCGCACCGCCTACTCGATCACCTGGCGCGGCCGGCTCCTCCGCGTGGAGACGACGCGTGAGGGCAGCACGGTCACGCTGGTGCAAGGCGACGAGCCGGTGACGGTCGTCGTGGACGGCGTGGCCGTGGGGGTCACGGCCGCAGCACCCGTGCGGCTACCGCTGCGTGCCCCGGCCCCGCTGCTCGGCGAGCCCACGCAGCCCCGCGGTCGCGACCCGCGCGCCTGAGAGCTGCGGGGCTGCTGCCCGGCCCCGAGGAATCGCGTCCGGCGCGCACCCGGGGCAGGCTGGGCCGGTGAGGATCCTGGTCACCGGCGCGTCCGGGTTCGTGGGCGGCCGGCTGGCCACCGCGCTGGACGAGGCGGGCCACGACGTCCGGGCGATGACCCGGCGGCCGGAGCGCTACGCCGGCGCCGGCACCCCGGTCACCGGCGATGTCGGGGACGAGGCGTCGCTGCGGGCGGCGCTCGACGGCTGCGAGGCCGCCTACTACCTCGTGCACTCGCTGGGCGATCCGGACTTCGAGCGCAAGGACGCCGAGGCGGCGCGGGCCTTCGCCCGGGCCGCCGCCGCGGCCGGGGTGGGTCGGATCGTCTACCTCGGCGGCCTCGGCAGGGACGGCGACCGGCTGTCGCGACACCTGCGCAGCCGTCGCGAGGTCGAGGTGCTGCTGGGCGGCACCGGTGTGCCGGTGACGGTGCTGCGGGCGGGGATCGTGGTCGGCCACGGTGGGGTGTCGTGGGAGATGACCCGCCAGCTCGTGGCCCACCTGCCGGCCATGGTCACCCCGCGGTGGGTGAGCACGCGGACGCAGCCGATCGCGGTCGCCGACGTCGTCCGGTACCTGGTCGGCGTCCTCGACGCCCCGGACGCCGAAGGGCGGGTGTTCGAGGTGGGTGGCCCGGAGGTGCTCACCTACCTGCAGATGCTGACCCGGGTCGCCGACATCCAGAACCGGCACCTGTTCGTCGTCCCCGTGCCGCTGCTCAGCCCGCAGCTGTCCTCCCGGTGGCTGGCCCTGGTGACCGACGTCGACGTCACCACCGGCCGGTCGCTCATCGACTCGATGACCATCGAGGTCGTCGTCACCGACGACGCGATCCGCTCGGTGGTCCCGTTCGAGCCGGTGGACTACGACGAGATGGTGATGACCGCGCTCGTCGAACGGGCGCGGGAGCGCCGGCGGCAGGTGGGGGAACGGCGCGGCGGGTGGCTCAGCCGGGGAGCGCGGCGGTGAACCGCGACGGGGTGTCCCGGGCGCTGCGGGCACGGGCGCACCGGGCCGTCCTGCCGCTGCTGCGCAGGGTGCCGCGCGACCACCGGGAGTCCGACGAGGCATTCCGGCGGCGGCGGCGCGTCACCGGCGCGGTCGCGGTCACCGGCGCGTCGCTGCTCGGGTTCTCGCTCTCGACGCCGCCGGGGTCGCCGCGGTTCTACGGGCTGACCCTCGGCGTCGCCGGCACCTGGGTGGTCGGTGGGCTCGCGTCTGGACCGCTGCACCTCGGGCGGACGTTCGGGCCCGGTGACCAGCTTCAGCGGCCGGTGCTCACGCCGATCGCCTCCGGGGTCGGGGCGTTCGGGATCTTCTACGCCGCGGCGCTGGTCGCCCGGCGGATCCCGGTCCTGGAGCG
Organism: Blastococcus sp. SYSU DS0533; assembly: GCF_054050775.1. Classification (NCBI taxonomy): domain Bacteria; kingdom Bacillati; phylum Actinomycetota; class Actinomycetes; order Geodermatophilales; family Geodermatophilaceae; genus Blastococcus; species Blastococcus sp. SYSU DS0533. The sequence continues at coordinate 151,569 of NZ_JBJGZZ010000002.1, forward strand.
GGCGATCGGGTCGGTGCTCCGCTACGCCGACCAGGGATCGGCGCCGCTCGTCGCCACCACGACGCTGGCCAACGGCGTCGCGGAGGAGGTGTTCTTCCGCGGGGCGCTCTACGCGGCCGCGGGCACCAGGCGGCCGGTCCTGGTCACGACCGCGGTGTACGGGCTGGCCACCACCGCCACCCGCAACCCGGCGCTGGTGCTGGCGAGCGTGCCGATGGGCCTGCTGTTCGCGCAGCAGCGCCGGATCACCGGGGGCATCCAGGCGCCGGTCCTCACCCACGTGGTGTGGTCGGCGCTGATGCTGCGCTACCTCCCGCCGCTGTTCGCCGACCGGCTCGCCGAGGAGCGGTCGCCGTGGCCCGGGGAGGCCGACGGCGGCCGCGCCCGGCGGCGATGACATCACGGCCGCGGCGGGCGTCACCCCCGTCCGCGCGGTGGCCGCCTCCCGGACGCGGCCACGAAGGCGCCGACGAACTCGGCGACGGCCCGCAGGTCTGCGCCGTCGGCGTGCACCTGCACGCCCGTACCGTCCACTGCAGCGAGAGCTCGCCGGAGAGGTGCAGGGGCCGAGCGGGTCGGTCATCCGCGGCTGGCGTTCCCGGCGGTGGTGGTGCGCAGGGTGCCGTCCAGCCGCCGGACCGCGCGCGGGGCGTCCCGGCCCGGTCTCGCGCGGCACCTCGACGACCATGTCGACGAACTCGTCGTCGATGGCGGCGCCCTTCGTCTACCCCGGGTCGTCGGCTCCCCGCCGGAACGGCACGGGGGAGTCGACGTCACCGAGCGTCCGGCCCTCCGACCCCGTCCGGTGCTCCGCTGTCCGCGTCGGTGCGGTTCCCGCTGCCGGGCCGCGGTCGCGGGTGCCGTCGGCCTCGTCCGCGTGCTCCACCGCGAGCACGAAGTCGTCACCGTGCCGGGTCAGGCCGTCGACGACGGCCTGCCGCACCGCCTCGAGGGCGACCGTCCGGCGCACCATCGCCGGGTCGCTGCGCACGTCCTTGGCGAGCGACACCATGAGCACCGCGATGACGACGGCGAAGGGCACCGCGCCGATGATCGTCAGGTTCTGCAGGCCCTGGAGCGCCTCGTCGCCCCCGGCAAGCATCATCACCGCCGCGACCGAACCGGTGAGCACGCCCCAGAAGATGACGACCCTCGATCGGGGCTCGCGATTCCCGCGCTCGGACAGCGAGGCCATGACCACCGACGCCGAGTCGGCACCGGTGATGAAGAAGATCGAGATCAGCAGCATGACGAGGACCGTGGCGATGCTGGACAGCGGCAGCCCCTCGAGCAGCCCGAACAGCTGGGCCTCCGTGGAAGACCGCCCGGCCAGGCCCCCCTCGGCGCGCTGCACGTCGATCGCCGCGCCGCCGAAGACCGCGAACCAGAGAACGCTCACCACGCTCGGCACCAGCAGCACACCGGTGACGAACTGGCGGATCGTCCGCCCCCGGCTGATGCGCGCGATGAAGATCCCGACGAACGGCGTCCAGGAGATCCACCACGCCCAGTAGAAGACCGTCCACCCGGACAGCCAGGTCGCCATGGCGTCACCGCCCACGGCCTCGGTGCGCGCCGCCATGTCGGCCAGCTGGTCGAAGTAGGCGCCGAGCGCGGTCGGCACCACGTTGAGGATGAAGACGGTCGGGCCGAGCACGAACACGAACAGCGCCAGGGTGAAGGCCAGCACGACGTTGATGTTCGACAGGTACTGGATCCCCTTCGCGATGCCCGTGAACGCCGACACCACGAACGCCGTGGTCAGGACGGCCAGGATCACCAGGATGACCGCGTTGCCGGCCTCGCCGACCCAGCCGATGAGCTGCACCCCGCTCCCGATCTGCAGCGCACCGAAGCCGAGCGACGCCGCGGTGCCCAAGAGGGTGGCGATGACGGCCAGCGTGTCGATCACCCTCCCCGCCGGCCGCTCCGACACGTCGCGGCCGAACAGCGGGACGAACGCCGACGACAGCAGCTGCCTGCGACCTCGCCGGTAGACCCCGTAGCCGACGGCCAGGCCCATGAACGCGTAGATCGCCCACGGGTGCAGCGTCCAGTGGAACAGCGTGGTCGCCATCGCGGTGCGCACGGCGTCGTCGGTCCCGCCCTCGACGGTGCCGGGCGGCGGCTCCACGAAGTGCGCCAGCGGCTCGGCGACCCCGAAGAACATGAGGCCGATGCCCATGCCCGCGCTGAACATCATCGCGATCCAGCTGATCGTGCGGAACTCCGGCGCTTCGTCGTCCCGGCCGAGCGGGATCCGGCCGTACTTGCTCGCCCCCAGCCACAGCACGAAGACCACGATGGCCGTCGCCAGGAGCACGAAGAACCAGCCGACGTTGTGCACCACCCAGCTCAGGCCGGCGCTGGACGTGCTGCCGAGGGTGCCCGGGGACAGGAAGCCCCAGATCACGAGCACGAGGGCCAGCACCGCGGCGACGCCGAACACCACCCTGTCCAGCCCGCGGGTGTCCTCGGCGACGTCCGTCGGCGGCTGGACGAGGGCGGGATGCCGCCGGGGCGGCCCTTTCGGCTGCCGGCCAGCAGGCCGGGCCGGGGGTGGCCGGTGCCCGGGAGCTGCGTCGCCCCCGCTCATGGGACGCGTGGCGCCGAGGTCACGGCACCCTCCTCTCGCCGTCGGCGCACCCGCGCACGGGGGACGAGGCGGAGCGACGTGGCCTCGCCGCCGTCGGGCCGCGGCGGGCGCGGACCGCCCCCCGGGGTGCCCGCATGTCGCCGTGAGCACACCTCCGGAGCCGGAGCCGTTCGCCCGTCCGGGGACGCCCGCGGTCAGCTGCCGGCCTTGTGCCGGTACATGGCGGCGTTGGCGTGCGCGATCAGTTCCGCCGCCTCGCCGGCGTCGAGGGGGAACAGTGCGGCCCCGGAACTGGCGCGGAGGCGGACCGTGGTGTCGGCCAGCTCGAACGGGTCGTCGAGGGCGGCGTGGAGGTGCTCGCGGACCCGGTGGACGGTCTCCTCGGCCGAGAGGCCATGTGCGGTTCCTGCCGGGGGTCGTCCTACCGGGGGGAGGCCGGCGAGCACGACGAGGAACTCGTCGCCCCCGATCCTCCCGAGCAGGTCACCGGCGCGCACCGCGGACCGGAGGCGGCGGGCGGCCCAGGTCAGCGCAGAGTCCCCGGCCGCGTGGCCGAACCTGTCGTTGATCTTCTTGAACCCGTCCAGATCCACCATGAGGGCCGCCACGCTCGTGCCGCTCCGCCGCGCACGTCGCAGCTCCAGGTTGAGGTGCTCCAGGATGTGGCTCCGGTTGGGCAGCATCGTGAGCTCGTCGTGGTGGGCCAGGTAGGCCGTCCGTCGCTCGCGTTCGACTCGGGTGGTGACATCGAGCTGGTTGCCGATGAAGTGGGTGATCTCGCCGGCCGGGCCCGTGACCGGGCTGATGTGCACTTCGTTCCAGAAGGTCGAGCCGTCGCGCCGGTAGTTGAGCAGGACGGCGTGCACGTCCCGCCCGGCGAGGATCCGGCGCCGGATGGGCTGCACCTGGCTCGGGTCGGTGGCGGGGCCCTGCAGGAAGCGGCAGTTGCGGCCGAGCACCTCCTCCTCGGAATAGCCGGTGAGCTCCAGGAAGGCCGCGTTGGCGTAGACCAGGGGGAGGTCCGGCAGGAGCGCGTCGGCGATCACGATGCCGTTGCTGGCCGTCGCGATCGCGCGGAGGAGCAGGTCCGGTAGCGCCCCCGGCGGTACCCGCGCGGCGCACTGCGCGGGGGTGTGCCGCGCGACGGGCGACGGCGCGGCCGTGGCGCCGGACGTGGGACGCACCTTCTGCAGCAGGAGCCCCGCAGCGTCGAGGACCCGCCGGCGGTCGTAGGTCAGGACGTACTCCAGCCGGCGCCCCGGGCGGGCGTCCCGCCCGGTCGGCCAGTCCTCTGCGCCGTCGTCCCCGGGGGCCACGTCCCGGGCGGCGAGAGCAGCGGCGAAGTGCGGGCTGACGACGACCACCACCCACTGCTCCGTGAGCGGGTCGTCGGCTGCCAGAGCGGTGCCGTGGACGCCGGGTGCGGGTTCGTCGGGCATCCCGGCACCGGTGACCGCGGTCAGCGCCGAGAGGCTGGCCAGCGACTCGTACCGTCGCCGGGTCGCCGGGGTCATGGCCTGCGCGTTCTGGAAGTTCGCCAGGACGACCGTCTGCTCGTCGAGGAGCAGGGCCTGCCGTTCCAGCTGGCGGGTCATCGAGGCGACCAGGGGAACGGTGGCACGCTGCACGGCCGAGGTCGCGGCGAGCACCGCGAACGGCGTCCGGGAGACCTCCCCGGGCCGGGCGCCACGCGCACGTGGCGGCGGGAGCGGGAGCGGGAGCGGGGACATGCCCCCGGTGGGCAGTGGACCGGGACGTCCGAACATCCAGCCCTGGCCCAGCCGGGCGCCCATGGCCAGGGCACGGTCGAGGTGCCGCTCGGTCTCGATGCCCTCCGCCAGGAGGACCGCGCCGGACCGCTCCGCCTCGGCGCGTACCGCGTTGACCACCGCGGCGGTCTGCAACGTCGTGTGCCCGCGGACCAGGGCGAGATCGAGCTTGATCACGTCGGGCCGCAGGAACGGCATCAGCGCGAGCCCCTTGGGCTCTGCACCGGCATCGTCCAGGGCCACGCCCCAGCCGAGGTCGCGGAGGACCTGCACGCCACGGACCAGTTCGGCGGCCCGCTCGAGGAGGTCGCGTTCGGTGACCTCCACGACGACACGGACATTCTCCGCCACCACGTCCGCCAGCGCCGACAGCCGCCGCGGGCCCAGGGCCGACAGCGTGGCCGGCTCGACGTTGACGAACACCGTGACGGCGCCGGCACCCTGCCCGGCACCCTGCAGGGCGGAGCGGAGGCAGGCCTCGTCGAGGTCGACCAGCGCGCCGGACGCCCGTGCCGCTGCGAACAGCGCTGCGGCGGGCTCCTGCGGTCCCGGGGCTCCCCGGGACAGGGCCTCGACGGCGACGAGCGTGCCGTCGAGCAGGTCGACGACGGGTTGGTACAACGAGTGGACGGTCCACCTGGGGGCGCCGGGCGACGTCACGCTCGACACCCTCCCACGCGGTCAGGCGTCCAGCGCGCCCGATGGACCTCCGCAGCTCTTCCCGGCCGCCCGTGCCGCCGCATCAACGGGCCAGGAAGTGCACCCCGACCCAGAGCCACGTGAGCAGCACGACCGCACGGCCGGGAGTCGTCCGCATCGCAGCCTCCAGGGCCTCAGCCGCCGTGGCCGGACCGTGCCCGAGGCGGGCGCACACCTCGATCACCAGAGCGACGCCGAGCAACCCCAGGAAGACGGCTGCGCTGCCGAGTGCAGCGTCCGTCATGGTCGTGACCGACGCCGTGGGCGGTCGAGCAGCCAGGCGCCGAGGGCCAGCCAGGCCACGGTGGCGGCGCCGCGCAGCAACGGTGATGCGAGGAGGGGATCCGCGAGATCGCTCGCCGTCGGCAGCGCGGCGTCGGCCAGCGTCACCAGTTCCCAGGACACGGCGGCGGTCGCGAGGGCGAGCCATGGCAGCCCTCGCGGCCCGACCGGTGGAGCGGCCTCGCCCGCACGCCGGAGCGACGCCGCGACGACGACGACGGTGCCGGCGGTGCCGACCGCCACGAGCGCAGCCACCGACAGCTCGCCGGACGCCGCCACGGCAGCGGCGCACGGCAGAGCCCAGGCTGCGAAGGTGAGCCGGCGCGCCACGGGGGAAGACCTCACCGGTGCATGCTCGCGCAGCCGGCCGCCGGGGCGAGGTCCTGTTCGCCGCTGCCGTCGTCGTGCTCCTCGGTGCGTGGAACAACGTCGTCATCACCCGGGCGCCGGGCTACCCGCAGTCCTACGTCGCGGTGAACCTGGCGGCGACGGCCCTGCTCGTCGCGGCAGCGCGGTCCGTCGGCATCACCTGGCACGAACTGGGTCTGGGGCGACGTCGTGCCGGCGCCGGGTTGCGGTGGGGCGGGGTGTGCGCCGCCGTGGTCGCCGCCGGCTACGCCGCCGCCCTCGCCGTCCCGGCGACCCGCCCGCTGCTGGCGGACGCCCGGCTCGCCGGTGCCGGTCCCGGCGAGGTGGCCCACCAGGCGCTGGTCCGGATCCCGCTCGGCACCGTGGTGTGGGAGGAGGTGGCCTTCCGCGGCGTCCTGCTGGCCGCGCTGCTGCGGCTGGTGGGGCCGCGCGCGGCCGTCGCCGTGCACGCGCCGCTCTTCGGCATCTGGCACGTCCGGCCGACGCTGAGCGCCGCCACGGCCAACACGGTGGCGGACGGGTCCGGGGGGTTGCTCCTCGCCGTACTCCTGGGCTGCATCCTCACGGCGGCGGCCGGGGCCCTCTTCGCCTGGCTGCGGCTCCGGAGCGGCAGCCTGCTGGCCCCCGTCCTCCTCCACCTGGCGACGAACAGCCTGGGTGCGCTGGCGGCAGCCGCTGCGCACCGTCTCGGGTGAGCGCCGCTCGTGCGCCCGGCGCTCCACCGGTGCGGAGCCGGGAAACCGCTACCGGCGGGCCCCGGCATCGCTACGGTGGGCCGGTGTCCACGTCGGTCGTGCTGAGCGTGACACCCGCTGAGCCGGTCGATCCCGATGCCCGCGCGGTCGAGGTCCCGGACGACATCGCCGCTGCTCTGGGGGCCGTGGGGCAGCCGGGATCGCCGGGGCTGTGGGTCCCGCGCAGGGGCCCGGTGCAGTTGCTGCTCCAGCTCAGCGGCCCCGACCGGGTCGCCGCCGGCCGGCGGCTGCTGGCCGAGGTGAGGGGTATGGGGTACGCGGCGGAGCTGTCGGTCTCGCGCTAGCGACCGCGGGGACGGCTCGCCCGTCGTAGGCCTGCGGTTCGGTCAGCGCGGTCCCACGTGGAAGACCGGCCAGCCGATCTCGGTCCGCCACGCCGACGGGTCGGCCGTGTCGCGGGGCCCAACCGGGTAGCGCTCCCGGACCGGTCCCGCCACCGCCAGCGCGTTGGACACCACCCAGGCCCCCAGCTCGCCGTAGGTGACGTCGATGTCGTCGTGCGCGCCGACGTGGGTGGTCACGGCGAGCTCGACGGCCGGCAGGGTCACCGGGTGCACCCGGCCCCGGTGCGGGGGGCGGGCGGTCGGCCGGTAGACGAGCACGTGGCCGCGGCCCTGCTCGAACAGGGCGTTGTCGCACAGGGTGCCCGGGGCGCCGGTGGGTCCCTCGACCGCTGCGTCCAGCTCGGCCATGGCCCCGGCGTACCAGGTGAGGACCTCGTCGTGCGCCACCTCGTCCTCCACGGCCGCCACCGTCGTCGCCGGGACCGAGCGCAGCTCGACCTCCAGCGGGGCCGGCCCCGGGCGCAGCAGGCGGCGCAGCGAGGCGACGGCGGCGCGCGTGCGCTCGAGCTCCGACTCCAGCCGCTGCAGGTGGTCGGTCACGAGAGCGGCACGGGTTCCCGGGTCGGGGGAGCGGAGGATGCGCTGCACGTCGGGCAGGGGGACGTCGAGCTCGCGCAGCCGGTGGATGACCTGGGCGGCCGGGATCTGCTCGGCGCTGTAGTAGCGGTAGCCGGTGGCGTCGTCCACCGCCGCGGGCTCGAGCAGGCCGGCGTCGTGGTAGCGGCGCAGCGTCCGCACGCTCAGGTGGGTCAGCCGGGAGAACTCGCCGATCGACAGCACGGGAGCACTCTGCACCCTCCCCCCGGGGGAGGGTCCAGCGCTTGACCCTCCCGCACCCGGAGGGCGCACCGTCGGGGCATGAGCACCCCGACCGGCATCCGACCCGACCAGCTCCCGGCCCCGATCCGCGGCTACCTCGCCGCGCACGCGGCCCGCGACGTCGACACCGCACTGCGTGCCTTCGCGCCCACCGCGGTGGTCGTCGACGAAGGACAGAGCTACCGCGGGACCGACGGGATCCGCCGCTTCCTGTCCGAGGCCGGGGCGCAGTTCAGCTACACCACCACGCTCGTCGGCGCCGAGCGCACCGACGACGCGCACTGGGTGGCCGTCAACCACCTGGAGGGCGACTTCCCCGGTGGCGTCGCCGACCTGCGCTACCGCTTCGTGGTGGACGGCGACCGGATCACGGAGCTCGTCATCGCCCCGTGAGCCCCCGCGCGACGGCGACGACCGCCTCGTCCCGACGGCCTCGTCCCGGCCGCCCGTTCCCGGGCTGCCCGACGGCGGGACGCGGTCGGGCAGGACAGGTCGAGGCGGTGACCCACCGGACGTGCGACCGCGAGCGCACCAGGGACCACGCCCCGGACCCGCACCCGTACGTCCCGCGCGCACTAGTTTGCCGTCGTCGAGGGATCGCGCGGCGCGGGACGGTGGTGGAGCTGATGGCCGCGGACACGAGGACAGCCGGCCTGGTGGGCCGGGATGCGGAGATCGACGCGCTCGATCGGCTGCTCCGCGACGTGCGGCAACGCGGTGCCGCCGTCCTCGTCCGTGGCGAAGCCGGGATCGGCAAGTCCGCCCTCCTGCGCCACGTGTGCGAGGCGGCGGCCGAGCGCGGGCTGCGGGTGCTGGGCACGACGGGCGTGGAGTCCGAGACGACCCTCCCGTTCGCCGGCCTCCACCAACTGGTCCGGTCGCTGCTCGGTCGCCTCCCCGCGTTGCCCGCCCCGCAGCGGCGCGCGCTGAAGGCGGCGTTCGGCATGACCGACGACGCTGCACCCGAGTTCTTCCTGATCGGGCTGGCGGCCTTGACCCTGATCAGCGACAGTGCCGCGGACCAGCCCCTCGTGCTGGTGATCGACGACGCGCACTGGCTCGACCGGCCCAGCGCCGACGTCCTCGGCTTCGTCGCCCGGCGGCTGGAGACCGAGGCGGTGGTGGTGGTGGCGGCCCAGCGCGACGGCTTCCCACCCGTCCTGGCCGGCCCGGCGCTGGGCGAGCACCAGCTGGAGCGCCTGGACCGTCGGTCCGCCGAGGAGGTGCTCGCGCGCCGGGCGCCCCAGCTCGACGCGGCCGACCGGCGGCGCCTCCTCGCCGTGGCCGCCGGGAATCCGCTCGCTCTGGTGGAGCTGCCCCTGGACGGCGCGCGGGAGGACTACGCACCCCTGACGCTGACCGCGCGGCTGGAGCACGCGTTCGCCTCCCGGCTCCCGGGGCTGCCCGACGCGACCCGGGACCTGCTGCTCGTCGCCGCTCTGGAGGACGAGGGCGACCTGGCGGAGTCCTTGGCCGCGGCGAGCGCATTTCACCGCGGCGAGGTCACCGCCGAGGCGCTGACCCCGGCCGTCGAGGCCGGGCTGGTCGCCGCTGACGGCGGGAAGCTGACCTTCCGCCATCCGCTGGTCCGCCACGCGATCCGCCAGCACGCCACCCTGGCCGGCCGGCAGCGCGCCCACCTCGCGCTGGCGAGGGCGCTGCGCGAGCCCGACCGGCAGGTGTGGCACCGGGCCGCCGCCTCCGACGCGCCGGACGACGTGCTGGCCGCCGAGCTGGAGAAGGCAGGTGCCCGCGCCCGGCGTCGAGGTGGCGTGGCGGCGGCACAGGCGGCGCTCGAGCGCGCCGCCCGGCTCACCGCGGATCCGGTCGAGCGGATGCGCCGCTACCTGCGGGCGGCCGAGCTCGCGTTCGAGTGGGGACGGCCCGACGTCGTCGACCGCCTCCTGCAGGAGACCGCGACCCTCGACGTCCCGATGCGGGAGCGGACCCGCATGACGGTGATCCGGGAGGGGTTCGAGGAGGGCATCCACGACGTCCGCGCGGGGACCCGGATGCTGACCGACGTCGCCGCCGCAGCCGCGGCCGACGGCCGGGCCGACCAGGCGCTGAAGTTCTGCCGGGCCGCCGCGCTGCGGTGCTGGTGGGCAGAGCCGGGCGCCGACGTCCGCGCCCACCTGCTGGAGGTGGTCGAGCAGGCGCTGGACCTGGAGGACGTGCTCGCGCTGGAGGTTCTCTCCTACGTGGCGCCGTTCGACCGGGGGGCAGTGCTCCACGGGCGATTGCGCGCCGTGTCCGAAGGTCCGCTCGACACGGCGCGGGCCCAGGCCGCCGGCGAGGCGGCGAGCGTCGTGGGCGACTTCCCGCTCGCCGTCGGGTTCCTGGCGTCGGCGGCGACCGGCCTCCGGGCCGATGGCCGGCTCGGGCTCCTGGGCCGGGCGCTGGCCGTGCAGGCGTGGAGCGCGCTCAACGCCGGGCGGTTCGACCTGGCCGCCACGGCTGCCGACGAGGCCGCCCGGCTCGCCGCCGACTCCGCCCAGCCGCTGATGGGGGTCGTCGCGCTGGTGGTCCAGTCGGTGGTCTCCGCGGTGCGCCGCGGCGAGGACGTCGATGACCGCCTGGCCGAGGCGGCCCGGCTGGGCCTGCAGGTGGACTCGAACGCCGTCCTGGCGGGTGTGCAGTTCGCCCGGGGCGTGATCGCGCTCAACCTGGGGCTGCACCGGGCGGCCTGGGAGGAGCTCGTCCGCCTCTCCGACCCGACCGACCCGGCCCACCACCCCGTGGTGCGGAGCTTCGCCGTCGGCGATCTGGTGGAGGCGGCCGTCCACAGCGGGCACCGGGCCGAGGTCGAGCCGATCCTCGCGGACCTCGAGGCGATCGCGGAGCGGACGCCGTCACCGGTGCTGCACATCGGGCTGCGGTACGGCAGGGCGCTCCTGGCTGCCGAGGACGAGGCCGAGGAGCTGTTCGCGGCCGCCCTGGCGGCCGATCTGGGCGCCTGGCCCTTCTCCCGCGCGCGGCTGCAGCTGGCCCAGGGGGCCTGGCTGCGGCGGTGCCGACGGGCGGCGGACTCCCGTGCCCCGCTGCGGGCCGCGCGGGACACCTTCGACGCCCTCGGAGCCGCTGCCTGGGGCGAGCGGGCGCGCCAGGAGCTGCGCGCCTCCGGGGAGCAGAGCAGACCGCGCACGCCGGAGGCGCGCGAGCAGTTGAGCCCGCAGGAGATGCTGATCGCGCAGTTGGCCGCGGAGGGCCTGACCAACCGGGAGATCGGCGCACGGCTGTACCTCTCGCACCGGACGGTCGGCACGCACCTGCACCGGATCTTCCCGAAGCTGGGGATCACCTCCCGGGTGGCCCTGCGTACCGCGATCGGTCCCTGAGCGCCCGATCCGCCGTCAGCACGACGGTCATCTGACGTACGCGAGGCGGGCGCTGCGCTTCCTACGGTCGTCCCACCAGCGCTGACGCGGCCACAACGGTCGTCGCGGTCGCTGCCGATCGAGAGGAACGACGATGACCACCGACACCGACGAGCGCCAGCCGGCCCGGGAGAAGCCCACCGTGGTGCTCGTGCACGGCGCCTTCGCCGAGTCCGCGAGCTGGAACGGGGTGATCGAGCAGCTCAGGAGCGAGGGCTACCCGGTCGTCGCCGCGGCCAACCCGCTCCGGGGTCTGCGCGACGACGCCGACCAGCTGCGCAGCGTCCTGGACCAGGTGCGCGGCCCGATCGTGCTTGCCGGCCACTCCTACGGCGGCTCGGTGATGAGCGTGGCCGCCGACGGGCACCCCGGCGTCCGGGCGCTCGTCTACGTGGGCAGCTTCCTGCTGGAGGAGGGCGAGAGCACCGGTGAGCTGGCCGGGAAGTTCCCCGGCAACGAGCTGGGGTCCGCGCTGGACCCCGTACCCGTCCCCGACGGGCGCGGCGGGACGGTGACCGACCTGTACATCCGGCCGGACAGGTTTCGGCAGGTGTTCGCCGCAGACGTCCCCCCGGAGGTCGTCGAGCTGATGGTCGCGACGCAGCGGCCCGTCACCAGCGAGGCGCTGGAGGAGAAGGCGACGGCAGCGGCCTGGCGGACGATCCCGTCCTGGACCCTGGTCACCCGGCAGGACCTCGCGGTCCCCGCCGAGGCGCAGGTCTTCATGGCCCAGCGGGCGCAGTCCACCGCCGTCGAGGTCGACGCCTCCCACGCCGTCGCCGTGTCCCGGCCCGGCGCGGTCGCCGACCTGATCGCCGAGGCCGCCCGCGTGACTGCCGGCTGAGACGCCGCCACGCCCCCCCCGCTCCGGTATCCAGCTGACGGAGCGGTCTCGGGGCGGTCGGTGCCGCCCCGCTGACCGACGAGCTGCCCGACCTCCCCGGCGTCGCGGAGCTGTGGGGGAGGGGCGCCCTGCACTGCCCCTGCTGCCACGGTCTGGGAGGTGCGGGACCGGGCGATCGGCGTGCTCGGCTCGGGGCCGCAGAGCACCGTGCAGGCGCTGCTGTGGCGGCGGCAGTGGAGCGACGACGTGGTCCTCTTCCCGCACACCCACGCGCGCGCTCGCCGGAGCAGCGGGAGCAGCTCGCCGCGCGAGAACGGAGGAGATCGCCGATCTCGTGGGCTTCCTGGTGTCCGACCAGGCGTCGGCGATCGTCGGTGCGGAGTACGTGGTCGACGGCGGGACCGTCCCGACGGTCTGTACCGGATGAGTCGCCGCCCGTCCAGGGCTTCACCGGACGCAGAGGAGAGGAGTCGCCGTGGGCACCATGGACGAGCTGATCAGCCCCGTCGTCGTGGCACGGCTACGGGCTGCGTTGGAGGCGGTCGCGCCCACCAGCGACTTCTCCGCTCTGGTCGAGGCGGAAGGTGCCGTACGGGGCGTCCGCCTCCGGGACCGGGTGGACATCGTCCGGAATGCTCTCCTCAGCGACGTCCCGGCGGGCTTCCCCGCCGCCGAGCGCGTGGTGCTCGACGTCCTGGAGGAGCCGCATCTCGACGGGTGGATGATCTGGCCCACCACCGAGTTCGTCGCGTCGAGAGCACTCGAATCCGGCTCGACGCGCGACTTCGACGCCGCCATGGCGCTCCTCGCCCGGCTCACCGTCGGGCTGACGGGCGAGTTCGCCGTTCGCGAGCTCCTGAACGCGCGACCCGAGCGCGCCCTTCGCATCATGCGGACCTGGACGGGGCATGACAGCGAGCACGTGCGGCGACTCGCTACGGAGGGCTCTCGCGCCTACCTGCCCTGGGCGAAGCGGGTGCCGTGGCTGCTCGCCCATCCTCGTGCGACACGAGGCATCCTGGACGCCACCTACCGCGACCCGGCCGAGTACGTGCGGCGCTCGGTCGCCAACCACCTCAACGACCTCAGCCGCGTCGATCCCTCCGCCGTCACGGAGGTCGCCGCCGCGTGGGCCGGCGACCCGGACGCCAACACCGCCTGGGTGCTCCGGCACGGCCTGAGGACGCTGATCAAGCGGGCCGATCCCACCGCGCTGGCACTCGTGGGGTTCACCGGAGACAGCTTGCACGTGGCCCGACCGCGCATCTCCGGGAAGGTCGTCCCCTGGGGAGGGGACCTCACGTTCACGACCGTCGTCACCAACGACGGGGAGACGGACGCCACCGTGGCGATCGACTACTCCATCGGGTTCCGGCGCGCCAACGGGTCCGTGAGCCCCAAGACGTTCAAGCTCGGGTCGCGACGCATCGCCGCCGGCGGCAGCACCGTCGTCACGAAGACCCACTCGTTCCGGCCCATCACCACCCGGACGTACCACCCGGGGCCGCACCACGTCACCGTGCAGGCGAACGGGGTCCTGTCGCCACCCGCGGGGTTCGTCCTGGGGCGGGCGGACGGGGAGGAGAACGGTGGTGCTGTCGGGCGGTGAGGCGCCTGCTTCCCGGAGGCTGGGAGCGGCCGCCGACTCCGCGGCGCTGTGCCCGGCGTCGGTCGGGATGGTCGACGAGCGCCCCGGGGGACACCCGATCGACGAGGGCAGTGAGGAAGCGATCATGAACGGAGCGGCGGAGCGGGTCCTGGCCACGGTGTCCTCGATCCCCAGCGGGCGCGTGATGACCTACGGCTCTGTCGCGGAAGCGGCCGGCACGGGCGCGCGCGCCGTTGGCCAGATCCTGCGCAACGGCGGTCACCACGCCCCGTGGTGGCGGGTGGTGGATGCCAGGGGTCGGCCGGTTGTAGGCGTGGCCCACGAGGCGCTCGCGCAGTTCCTCGAAGCATCCACCCCCTTGCTGGACCGCGGCGACGACGTGCGAGTGGACCTCGCGCGAGCCTCGTGGAGCGTCCACGATGCCGTGAGCGACACCTGACGGGCCCAGCCCGTGAGCGAGGGTCAGGGCGCTGGATCGCTCGGTCCGCTCTCGTGGCGACCCGTGCGGCAGACCGTGCCCGGGAGGCGCCGTGCCGACCCGTGGTCGACGGTGCCGCTTCCGCCGTCGACGTCAGCGCGCACGCCGTAGGACGAGTGCTCGGGGTCCTGCCGCAGATCCGCGGTCCCAGGCCCGGGAGGCTGCCCTCCCGGGCCTCCGCTCGCTCAGGGGCCGGCGAAGACGCCTTCCCCGCGAGCCTCGGAGCGACCGGGAGCGGGTTCGGCGTAGCGACCGGCCTCGTTGCGGGCGACGACGAAGTGGTGCACCTCGTCGGGCCCGTCGGCCAGGCGCAGGGTGCGCTGGCTGGTGTACATGTCGGCCAGCGGCGTCCACTGCGACACCCCGGTGGCGCCGTGGATCTGGATCGCCTGGTCGATGATCTGGCAGACCTTCTCCGGCACCATCGCCTTCACCGCCGAGACGTAGACGCGGGCCTGGGAGTTGCCGAGCACGTCCATCGCCTTGGCGGCCTTCAGCACCATGAGCCGGCAGGCGTCGAGCTCGATGCGCGCCCGCGACACCGTTTCCATGTTCTTGCCCAGGTTCAGGATGGGCTTGCCGAACGCCTCCCGGAACTTGCCCCGGCGGATCATCAGCTCGAGGGCCTTCTCGCCCTGGCCGATCGCGCGCATGCAGTGGTGGATGCGCCCGGGCCCCAATCGCACCTGGCTGATCTCGAAGCCACGGCCCTCACCGAGGAGCATGTTCGAGACGGGCACCCGGACGTCGGTGAACCGGATGTGCATGTGGCCGTGCGGGGCGTCGTCGCGGCCGAACACCCGCATCGGGCCGAGCACGTCGACGCCGGGCGTGTCCATCGGCACGAGGATCTGGGACTGCTGCATGTGCGCGGGCGCGTCGGGGTTCGTCTGGCACATGACGATCATGATCTTGCAGCGGGGGTCCCCGGCGCCGGAGATGTAGTACTTCTCGCCGTTGAGGACGTACTCGTCGCCGTCGCGCACCGCCTGGAGCCGGATGTTCTTGGCGTCGGAGCTGCCGACGTCGGGTTCGGTCATGGCGTAGGCGGAGCGGATCTCACCGTTGAGGAGGGGCTCGAGCCACTGGGCCTTCTGCTCGGGGGTCCCGACGCGCTCGAGGACCTCCATGTTCCCGGTGTCGGGGGCCGAGCAGTTGAGCGACTCGGAGCCGAGCGGGTACTTGCCGAGCTCGACGGCGATGTAGGCGTAGTCGAGGTTGGTCAGGCCGCCGACCTCGGAGTTCGGCAGGAAGAAGTTCCACAGCCCGGCCGCCTTGGCCTTGTCCTTGGCCCCCTCGAGCGCTTCGAGCTGACCCGGTGCGTAGGACCACGGGTCGGGGCGCCCCTCGCCGAGGCGGAAGTACTCCTCCTGCATCGGCGCGACGACGTCCTCGAGGAAGCGGACGACGCGGTCGAAGAGCGGCCGGGCCTCCTCGCTCATGCGCAGGTCGAACAGCTCCGTCGGTTCAGCGGTCTGCATCCGGTGTCCCTCTCTGCTGGTCCGCGTGGCGGCAGGGCCGTCCCCGCCGGCCGTGCGGCGAGGAGCGCGGTGACGTGGTCCCGGGTAGGACGGTCCCTGGAGCGTGGCACAGCGGTGCCCAGCCGCTCGCACCGGATCCATCGCGTCGGGCGAGGGACGTTCCGATGCCTGGCGACGAGGTGCCGTCCGATACGCCGGGGAACGCTGCCCCTGCAGCGGTCTGACGGGTCCGCCCCCCTGACCGGCCCCACCCGGGTCCACCGTGGGCTCCGGTCTGCGGCCGAGGGGCGAAGGGGTACGTCGAGCTGCCTGCCGCTCGACCGGCTCTCTCCGCCGTGAGGGTCACGTCGCAGGCTCGAGTGCGACGATGCGCCACCGGTCGCCCAGAACGGCAGCGTCGTGGCTGACCAGCAGGACGCTGCGGCGATCGCGCGCCAGCAGGTCGAGGACGCGGCCGGTCAGCTCGGCGTCGAGGTGGGCCGTGGGCTCGTCCAGGAGCAGCAGGTCGGCGGGGCTGAGGAGGGCGCGGGCCAGCGCGACGCGCGCCCGTTCACCGGCCGAGAGCCGTTGGCCCGACTCGCCGATCCAGCCGTGCAGACCGACCGTCCCGAGCAGGGCGCCCAGCCCGACGTCCTCCAGAGCCGCTGCCAGGGTCCCGTCCGTGGCGCCGGGACGGCCCAGACGGAGGTTGCCGGCGAGGGTGCCACCCAGCAGCTGAGGGGTTTGCGGCGCCCACGCCGTCCGACCGCGGACGTCGTCGAGGGCCAGCCATCGCAGGTCCGTACCGCCGATCGTGACCCGCCCGGCATCGGGATCCCTCGCGCGCATGGCGAGGGCGAGCACCGTGCTCTTCCCCGCCCCGCTGCGCCCGGTCAGTGCGACCTTGGCGCCCTCCTCGACCACGAGGTCGAACCCGCGCAGTGCCGGACCGGAGGCGCCGGTGTAGGTGAGGCCCACGCCTTCGAAGCGCAGCGTGGCACGGACCGGAGGGGGGAGCGGCCGCGGCGGCTCGGTGACCGCAGGCGTCTGGTCACCCAGTGCCCGGACCCGGTCGGCCGCAGCCCGGATCCCCCCGGCCTCGCTCCAGGCGGCACCCAGCCCCCCGACGGCCTCGAAGGCCCCCACCACACCCAGGGCGCAGGCGGCGAGGAGTACCGGAGCGGTCGTCCCTCCCGCGACCTGGGCACCGACCAGGAGAAGGGCCGCCACCACGCCGAGACCCGGCACGCCCTCCCGGAGTGCGGTGGTGACCGCTCCGATGCGCGCGGCCGTCCGCTCCGCGTCCACCTGCTCGGCCAGGGAACCGTCGAGGCGCGCCAGCGCGGAGCCACCCCCGTCACCGCTCAGGTGGTCGGCCAGGCCCCGGAGCAGGTCGAGCGTGTCGGCGCCGAAGGCGGCCTGCGCCTGCGCCGCCCGGATGGCCGCACGCCGACCGGCTCGGTAGGCCAGCGCCGGGACCAGCACGCCGAGCACGAGCAGCAGCCCGCACAGGACGACGGCGAGGGCCGGCGAGACCAGCGCGGTCAGTCCCACCGCGACGCCCCCGGCCAGGACGGCGACGCCGGCGGGGGCGAGGAGTCGGATGACCACGCCCTGGAGCTGGTCGACGTCGGCACGCACCCGGGCGAGGAGGTCCCCGCCCCGCGAACCGCTGAGCG
The DNA here is from genome assembly GCF_054050775.1 of Blastococcus sp. SYSU DS0533. Classification (NCBI taxonomy): domain Bacteria; kingdom Bacillati; phylum Actinomycetota; class Actinomycetes; order Geodermatophilales; family Geodermatophilaceae; genus Blastococcus; species Blastococcus sp. SYSU DS0533. The sequence goes on from NZ_JBJGZZ010000002.1 coordinate 168,649, forward strand.
CCGCGGGCGCCAGCGGGACCAGGCGCGCCAGCAGGTCGGCGCGCACCCGTGCGACCAGCCGCAGGGTCACGTCGTGGGACACCAGCCGCTCGGCGTACCGGACGGCAGCGCGGGACACCCCGAACAAGCGCACGCTGGTGATGAGCGGCATCAGGGCGAGCAGCGTCGACGGCCGCTGCGCCGCCCCGGTGATCAGCGCTCCCGACGCGGCCAGAAGCGCGGCGCCGCAGAGAACCGTCAGGCTGCCCAGGACGATCGCGAGCGTCGCCCGTGGGATCGGGACGAGGGCGAGCAGCTCTCTCACCGGGACACCGCCGGCGTCACGACCCCACCGGCACCGACCAGGACCACCTGGTCGTGCAGGGCCAGGGGTGCGGTGCGGTGGGTCACGGTGACGACGGTCCGCCCGGCCGCCACGGTGGCCAGGGCGGCCAGCACCTCCGCCTCGTCGGCCGGGTCCAGTTGCGACGTGGGCTCGTCCAGGAGGAGCAGCGCGGCGTCCTTGACCAGGGCCCGGGCGAGGGCCAGGCGCAGCCGCTCGCCGCCGGAGAGACGGGCGCCGTCCTCGCCCAGCGGTGCGTGCAGGCCGCCGGGCAGCCGACGGACGAACTCGAGGGCCTGGGCCAGGTGGAGAGCCTCCTCCACCTGCGCGTCCGTGGCGCCGGGCAGCCCCAGCCGGACGTTGTCCGCGACCGTGCCGGGTAGCAGGAACGGGCGCTCGGGTACGTAGGCCACGCGGCTCCGCCAGGCCTCCGGATCGAGGGTCGACAGCGGCACTCCGTCGACCAGCACAGCTCCCCGGTCGGGAGCACCGAACGCCAGGAGCAGGCGGACGAGGGTGGACTTGCCTGCGCCGCTGGGCCCGACCAGCGCCGTCCGGGAGCCCGGCGGCAGGTCGAGGTCGACGTCGGACAGCACGGTGCCCGGCCCCGAACCGATGCCCACGCCGGTCAGCCGGACGTGCGGCACCCCGACCGGCGGCATCCGGTCGCCGCGGGGGGGCTCGGGCCGGTCGAGGACGGCGAACACCCGCTCCGCGGCGGGCCGGCCCTCCAGCGCAGCGTGGTGGTCGGCACCGAGGGCCCGCAGCGGTGCGAAGAACTCGGGGGTCAGGAGCAGGACGAGCAGGGCGCGCTGCAGCGACAGGTCTCCCTCGAACAACCGCACCCCTGCCGTGACGGCGACCAGCGCGGTGCAGAGCACGGCCCCGAACTCGAGCACGAACCCCGACAGGAACGCCGCGCGGAGCACGCGCATGGTGCTGGCGCGGTGCGCCTCGCTGACCGCGGTGAGCCACCGGCTGCTCGACCGCGCCTGTCCGTACGCCACCAGGGTCGGCAGGACGCGGACGGTGTCGACGAGCACGGCCCCGAGTTGACCGAGGCTCGCCCACTGCTCGCGTGACGAGCGGGCGGCGAGGCTGCCCACCAGCCAGAGGAAGAACACGATCAGCGGTCCGGTGAGGACCAGCAGGACTCCGCTCGCCGGATCCAGCACGAGGACCGTCCCGGCGATCAGCGGGGGGACGACCGCGGCCGCCACGGTGCCTGGCACCAGCCGGCCGACGAGCCCGTCCAGCCGGTTCACCCCCTCGGTGGCCGTGGTGACCAGCTCCCCGGCGCGCTCGCCGGCGGATCCCTCGGGGCCCAGGGCGAGGAGCTTGCGCACCAGCGCCGCGCGCAGCTCGCGCCGGACCCGGGCCGACGTCCCGGCGGCCAGCAGGTCGCGCAGCCCGAGCACCGCGGCCCGGGACAGCCACGCGACGAGGGCGCCGGTGAGGGCACCCCCGATCTGCTCGGGTGCCGTGCGGTCGGTGGCGACCCGGCTGACCACGAGGGCCACGAGCGACCACTGCACGACCGCCAGCGCCCAGGTCAGGACGGCGAGGACGGCGCAGGCGGCGACCAACCGCCGGGGGCCGCGCAGGGTCATCAGTCGCCGGGCCGGGCCCCGCACCTCAGTACCCGTGGTCGAGGGCGCCCTCGTCCGGACGGACGCGCTCCCGGAAGACGTAGTAGTTCCAGATCTGGTAGCCGATGATCAGAGGTAGGAAGATCGCCCCGACCCAGGTCATGAGCACCAGGGTGTAGTGCTGGCTCGCCGACTCCTGGAGGGTGAGGCTGTAGTCGGCGTCCAGCGTCGAGGGCAGCACGACGTCGCCGGTGAACAGGGCGATGAAGACGGTGACGGTCGCGAACAGGATGGTCAGGCCGCTCATCGTGAAGGCGAGGGTGTCCCGCCGGCGGGTGAGCGCGAGCCAGATGCTGGCCAGGGTGAGGAACGCGGCGGCCGGGAACAGCCAGGGGAAGACCCCGAAGTCCTCGAACAACCCCTCGGTCACGTACCCCATGACGACGAAGGCCAGGATGGCCACGGTGGCCAGCGCGCCCCAGGTCAGCGCCGCCTTGCGCGCCCGGGCGTACAGGTCGGTGTCCTTGTGCAGGCGCAGCAGCAGGAAGTTCGCGCCGTGCAGCATGAACAGCAGCAGGGTGGCCAGCCCGCCGACCAGGGCGAACGGCGTGAAGAGCTCGGCGAAGGGGCTGAGGACCCGGCCGTCCTCGTTCACCGGGAGCCCCTCGATCAGCTTCGCCATCACCACGCCCCACAGGAACGACGGGACGACGCTGCCGCCGAAGGACATGTAGTCCCAGAAGTTGCGCCACCGCTGCGTGTCCACCTGGTTGCGGTACTCGAAGGACACCCCCCGCAGGAGCAGGGCCAGGAGGATCAGCACGAACACCGGGTAGAGACCGCTGAAGACCGCCCCGTACCAGATGGGGAAGGTCGAGAACATGAGGCCGGCGGCCGCGATCACCCAGACCTCGTTGCCGTCCCAGAAGGGGCCGATGGTGCCGGTGAGGGCACGCTCCTCCGCCTCGTTCTTGGCCAAGGTGGGCCGGAGGATGTCGACCCCGAAGTCGAACCCCTCCAGGAAGAAGTACAGGGTGAACGTCAGCGCGATCAACCAGAACCAGAGCGCGACGAGATCCACCGTCAGTCCTTCCGGTCGTAGCCCTGGAAGCCGGCGCCCTCGTAGTCCGGAGCAGGCGCCGACAGCATCTGGACCTCCGGCTTCCGGTGGATGCCGGCACGCGCGGTGACCGTGAGGAGGTAGATGTCCAGCCCGATGAGTGCCAGGTAGACGACCCACAGCCCGATGAGCCCGGCGAGCACCTCGCCGAAGGTGTTGGCGCTGACGCCTTCCTCCACGGTCAGCAGGCCGTAGACCATGAACGGCTGACGGCCCATCTCGGTCGTCATCCAGCCGGTGAAGTTGGCGATCCACGGCAGCGGGATGAACAGCACCAGCGCCTTCAGGAACCAGCGGGTCTGGTTCAGCCCCTGTCTGCGGCGCCACCAGAGGAACAGCCCGAGGAAGGCGGTGGCCAGCAGGAGCGACCCGATGGCGACCATGATCCGGAATGACCAGTACACCCAGGTCACCGGCGGGATGTAGTCCCCCTCGCCGTACGCGGCGTCGTACGCCTCCTCCAGCTGGTTGATGCCCTCGTAGCGGCCCTCGAGGCTGTTGTAGGCCAGGATGGAGCCGAGGTACGGGATCTCGACGGTGAAGCGGTTCTCCCGCGCCTCCTCGTCGATGACGGCGAACAGCGACCACGGGGCGGGCGACTCCGACGTCTCCCACTGCGCCTCCATGGCCGCGAACTTCATCGGCTGGTCCTCCCGCGCGACCTGTGCCGCGGTGTGCCCGCTGACCACGGAGAACACGGTGCCGATCGCCGCGAAGACCAGGCCGATCCGGAGGGCGGGGGAGTACACCTCGACGTTGCGTTGCCGCAGCAGGTGGTACGCGCTGATCCCCAGGACGAAGAAGGCCGCGACGATCCAGGCGCTGCCCTGGACGTGGGCGAAGTACAGCCAGGCCTTGTAGTTGAGGACGACGGCCATGAAGTCGGTGAGGCGGGCCTGGCCGTCGACGACCTCGTAGCCGACCGGGTGGTGCATCCACGCGTTGGCCAGCACGATCCAGAAGGCGCTGATCTGCGTGCCGATGGCCACCAGCCAGATCGCAGCCAGCCGCAGCGAGCGCTTGAGCCGGTCCTTGCCGAACCACCACAGCCCGATGAACGTGCTCTCGAGGAAGAAGGCCATGAGCACCTCGAGGGCCAGCGGCACCCCGAAGATGTTGCCGACGAAGTAGGAGTACTGGCTCCAGTTCATCCCGAACTGGAACTCCTGCACGATGCCGGTGACCACCCCGACCGCGAAGTTGATGAGGAACAGGTGACCGAAGAAGTTGGTCATCCTGTCGTATCGCTCGCGACGGTCCTTCCGGACGTAGGCGACCGTCTCCATGATCGCGATCAGGAAGGCCAGCCCTACGGTCAGCGAGACGAAGAAGAAGTGGAAGATGCTCGTCGTCGCGAACTGGAAGCGCGACAGCTCCAGCACGTCCACAGGCTCCACCGCCGATTCTGGGCCGTCCCACCGCACCAGCGGTGTCGTCGGGCGCCGGTCTGCCGAGGAGGCCCAGCCTGGCACGTCTGCGTCGCACCAGCAGCCCGAGACGTCGCATCGAGGACCGCCACTCCCAGCGCGGCGAGCCCGACCGCCCGCCCCGCGCGCGCCGCCGCCGGCCGGTGGCGCGGCATCACCCCGGATCACGGTGGCGGCGGTGACTCCACAACCCCGCCGCCGTGCTCAGCGACGAGCTCGAACAGCCCTCGGCCGCAGGCGGCCGTGGAGCCACCCTCGCCGGCGGAGGGGACCTCCCGGATCGGGCCAGCTCCGACCGGTCGGCATCACCGCCTGCTGGCAGCGCCCCGGGCCGGGGGGTGCGAGGTGGTGCGACGCATCGCGAGCGCGCCGCAGGCGGGCCCGGGTGCGAGGAGCAAGAACGCGTACTGCCAACCGACGGCGTCGGCCAGCATCGGCACCAGCTGGATGCTGGCCACGGTGAGGGCGAACCCGATCGCGGTCTGCGCGCTGAGGGCGGTGCCGACGAAGCGACGGTCGGCGACCTCGGACAGCGCGGTGGAGAACACCCCGGAGTCGGCGATCACCGACGCGCCCCAGACCGCGAGGAAGAAGGCCAGCAGCGGTGCCGGGGCGACGAAGGACAGGGGGGAGAGCAGGCAGCACGCGCCGCTGACCGTCAGCGCGGTGACGGCCGCCGCGGAGCGCCCGAACCGGTCGGCCGCCCAGCCACCGAGCAGGCACCCGGCCAGGCCGAACAGTCCCATGGTGACGAACACCAGGACCTGGGAGTAGGAGCCGAACTCGTCCGCCGCGTCGGCGTGCAGCAGGAACATCGGAGCCCACGTCCACAAGGCGTAGAGCTCCCACATGTGCCCGAAGTAGCCGAGGTTGACCAGCCGGGGTCCGCGCTGGGTGAACATCTGCAGCGCGTACCTGGGGTGCAAGGTGACGGCCCCGCTGGACAGGTGGGGTCCTGGCCGCACCACGCCGAGGGCGAGCACGGCACCGAGCAGACCGGCCGCGGCCGTCACCTGCAGGACGCCCCGCCACGGCAGGGTCACCAGCCCCCCGATCAGGTGCGGAAGTGCCGAGCCGACGGTGAGCGCGCCGATGAGCAGGCCCATGGCCGCCCCCCGGTTCCGGCTGGTCGCCCAGGAGGCCATCAGCTTGATGCCGACCGGGTAGACGCCGGCGAGGCACACCCCGGTGAGGAACCGCAGGACCAGCGCCGGCGCCAGGTCCTCGGCGAGCAGGGCCAGAGCGAGCGTCGCCAGGGCGGCGAGCGCGGCGCTGCCGGCCATCAGCCACTGAGGTGCGAAGCGGTCGGGCAGGTTCAGCCCGGTCGAGACCAGCGCCCCGGTCACGAACCCCAGCTGCACGGTCCCGGTGAGCCAGACCGCCGCGGCGCTCGAGATCGCCCACTCGGCCTGCAGGCTGGGGACGACCGCCGACACCGAGAACCACACCGCCAGACCGAGGACCTGGACCACCGCGATCGCGGCGCGTTGGGTTGCTGCAGTCATCGGTTCGGCGGTCGTCCGTCGCTCGGTCACGCCCGGCATGACGCCGCCGTCGACGCCGATCCGGTGGCCGGCGAGCTCCACGCCCACGTCCAGGGGTACGGGGTGCGGTCCGGCCTCGGCCGTGAGGATGCGGAGGACTCGGTGGCGGCGATCGCCTGGTGGGCCCACATGGAACCGATGGTGACGAAGCCGCCGGTGCGCTGCTGGTCGGCGGACTGCGGCGCGGGCCGAGAGGGCAGCGCGGCCCGTGATCCCGGGCTGCGGACCGACCGCCCCTGACCGGCGGGCAGAGCCGCCACGCCGCGGGGCGGTGGGGCCGGCAGCGGCACCCGTCACGGTGACCGCGCGGCCCCCGGCCCCGGCCCGCGCCTGGCATCCTCGGCGGTCGCGGACGGAGCACGGCGCGTGTGCGGAGGTTCAGCCGATGACAGGGGACGACGTCGTCGCCTCGTCCGTTGCCGATGTCCGGACGTCGACGCCGACGTGGTCGGTCCGCGTCCTCGGCACGGTCGCGGTCGAGCGCGCCGGCTCCCGTGTCGCCCTCGGCGGTCCCCAGCAGCGCAGCGTGCTGCTGCGGCTCGTCCTCGCCGGCGGCATGCCGGTGTCCGTCGACGCGCTGCTCGACCAGCTCTGGCCGGACCGGCGCCCGGCGTCGGCGACCAACACGTTGCAGTCCTACATCTCCACGCTGCGGCGACGGCTCCGGACGCCCGGAGGCGGGCCGGTTCTCATGCGGGAGGGTGCCGGCTACCGCTGCACCATCCCGGTCGGGGCGGTGGACGCCTTCCGGTTCGAGCAGCTGCTCCGCGAAGCCGAGGACGCAGACCCGGTGCAACGGGTCCGGGTCCTCGGGCAGGCGGTGGCCTCGTGGGGCGGTCCGCCCTTCCCGGAGTTCGCCGACGAACCGTGGGCCAGGAGCGAGGCGGCGCGGCTGCGCGAGCTGCACGAGGTCGCGGTCGAACGCCTCGCGGCGGCACGGCTCGACGCGGGTCGGCCCGGCCTCGTCGTCCCGGAGCTCGAGGTACTCGTCGCGGAGTCCCCGCTGCGCGAGGAGCGTTGGCGGTTGCTCGCGCTGGCGCTGTACCGCACCGGGCGGCAGGCCGACGCCCTCGCTGCCCTGCGTCGTGCACGGCAGGTGCTCGCGGACGAGCTCGGGGTCGACCCGGGACCTGCCCTGCGCCGGACGGAGTCGGCCGTCCTGGCGCAGTCCCCGGAACTGGACGGTCCGGAGGCCCCCACCTCCCGGCGACCGGGACCGGCCGCACCCACGGAGCAGCCCGGTGACCAGCCGGCGGGCGCGCCGCCGGAGGACCTCGTCCTGGAACGGGAGGGGGAACTCTCCTCGCTCCGCTCGTGGGCGGACGACCTGCGTCGCGGGCGAGGCGGTTTCTCGCTCATCGAGGGGGTGCCGGGCGTCGGGAAGACCCGGCTGCTGCAGGAGCTCGCCGCCCTGCTCGCCCGGGACGCGCTCGTGCTGACGGCACGGGCCACGCCGCTGGAGAAGGGCTACGCCTTCGGCGTCGTCCGGCAGCTCCTGGAACCACCCCTGCAGGACCCGGAACGCCGGGCGGCGCTCCTGGGTGGGGCGGCATCGGCAGCCGCGAGCGTCTTCGACCTCGCCCCCGTCGGCGCCCCGGGTCCTGACATCGCGTTCTCGGTGCTGAACGGTGTGTACCGCCTCGTCGCCGCCCTCGCCTCCGACTGCCCGGTCGTGCTGGCCATCGACGACCTGCAGTGGTGCGACGTCACGTCGCTGCGCGCGGTCGCCTACGTCGTCGGACGCCTCCACGGCCTCCGTGTGCTGGTCGCGGCCACCCGCCGCGACGGCGAGCCGCACGACGCCCCCGAGCTGTACGCGGAGCTCACCGAGCACCCCGAGGTCCGGCTCCTGCGCCCCCAGGCGCTGACGCCCACGGGGGTGACCGCTCTCGTCGCCAGGCAGCTGGGGCGGGCGCCGGACCCCGAGTTCGTGCGTGCGTGCCACGGGGCCACGGGCGGGAACCCGCTGCTCCTCCGGCAGCTGCTCCGCGCACTGGAGGCCGAGCGGGTGCCGCCCGACGCGGCACACGCCGACGCCACGATGGCGATCGGGTCGCGAGCGATCGCCAACCTCGTGCAGCTCCGGCTCGCCCGCCTCGGGAAGGACGCCGCTGCGGTGGCGGCCGCCGTCGCCGTGCTGGGGGAGCGGGCAGAGCTCCCCGCGGTGGCTGCGCTCGCCGAGGTGGGGGAAGCGGCGTGCGCCGGCGCCATCGCCGCGCTGGCGCGCGCCGAGGTGCTCCGGCAGGAACCCCCGCTCGGCTTCGTGCACCCGCTGGTGGCCGAGGCCGTCGAGCGCGGGCTGCCACCGGGGGTGCGCGAACTGCGGCACGAGCGGGCCGCGCGCCTGCTGGCCGCCAGGCAGGCGCCCCTGGAGGCCATCGCTTCGCACCTCCTGGTCATCCCGCCACGCGCGGACCCGTGGGTCGTGTCGACGCTCCGCGCCGCGGCCCGGGACGCCGTCAGCCGCGGTGCCACGGACAGCGCCGTGTTCGTGCTCCGCCGCGCCCTGGCCGAGCCGCCCGACGCCGCCACCCGTGCCGACGTCCTGGCCGAACTGGGCCGCGTGGAAGCCCACGTCGACGGCCCCGCCGCCCTCACGCACCTGCGCGAGGCCTACGACCTGGCACGCGACCCCCGGCTGCGGGCGGACATCGCCCAGGCGCTGACCCAGACGCTGATCTTCGCCGGCCGGGTCGGCGAGGCTGCCGACTTCGCCGGCAACGCCCAGGCCGACCTCCCTGCCGACCTCGTCGATCGCCGCCAGGGGCTCGAGGCGTCGGCGCGGATGTGCGGGTACATGCACGGACTGCCCGCGCATCGGTGGCGGCGCACGCAGACGTCGTGGCCCGAGGGGAACGACGTGGGAGCGCGGATGGCCGCGGCGGAACGCGCCCTGCAGCTCACCATCGACGGCCGCGACCGCGAGCGAGCGGTCGCCCTCGCCCGGTTCGCCCTGGAGGACGGGGCACTGCGGGCGAACGGTCTCAGCCTGTTCGAGTTGAGCGCCGCGAACGTGCTCGAGCTGGCCGACGACGACCTGTCGGCCTACTGGGCCCAGGCCCACCTCGATGCGGAGGCGACGGGCTCACCGTTCTCCCTGCTGTCCGTGCGGCTGTGGTGGGGGCACGCGCTCCTGCGACGGGGCGAGCTCGAGGCCGCCCAGCACTCCCTCGCTGTGGCGATCGACCTCACGGCGCGCTGGCACGTGCGGCTCGGGGCGTTGTACAGCCACGCCTTCGCGCTCGAGGTCGCGCTGGAGCGCGGCGACGTCCCTGCCGCGCGCGCGGTCGCCTCCGGCCTCGGGCATCTCGCCCTCCTCGGCGACGGCGGGTGCTTCGGGGTGTACGCCCGCGGACGGCTCGCCCTGGCCGAGGGCCGCTTCGACGAGGTGGTCGGCCGGGCGCGGACGCTGGCGCAGCTGGAGCCCAGGTGGCGCAACCCCGCCTGGCGACCGTGGCGGTCCCTGATGGCCGCCGGGCTCGCCGGACTGGGCCGGCCCGCCGAGGCGGTCCCGCTGCTCGAGCAGGAGCTGGCGCTGGCCAGGGAGTGGGGCGCGCCGCGACCGATCGGAAGGACTCTGCGCCGGCTCGGCGAGCTGCTCGCTGCCCGGGGCGAACCCGCGCTCCGGGACGCCGTCGGGATCCTCGCCGAGACGCCTGCACGGCTGGAGCTCGCCCGTGCGGAGGCGGCGCTGGCCCGCGTGGTCGGGGATCCGGACGAGGCGGGAGCGCTCCTCCGCTCGGCGCGCGGCCGGGCGGAGAGCTGCGGCGCGCACAGCCTGGTGGAGGACGTCACGGCGACGCTCCGGGGGCTGGGCGAGGAGCCGTCGCCCTAGCCCGACGGGCCACCAAGCCGCTGCCAAGCTGCTGCCAGGTGGCCGCTCAGCGAGCCGCGGCACGGTGCCGGTGTCCCTGCCGAACCGATCCGAAGGAGACTCCGGTGACCGTCACCGATGCTGCGGCACGCCTGCACCCTGCTGCCTCCGCTCTGCGCACGCTGTGCGGCGGGGCCGTCCACCTCCCCGGCGATCCCTCCTACGACGAGGCCCGCATGGCGTGGAACCTGGCCGTCGACCAGCGCCCTGCCGCCGTCTGCTACCCCGGTTCCGCGGCGGAGGTCGCCGAGGTCGTCCGGGCCGTGGCCGCCGCCGGCCTGCGGGTCGCCCCTCAGGGGACCGGGCACAACGCCGGCCCGCTCGGGGACCTCAGCGGCACCGTGCTGCTGCGGACGGCGGGCATGCGGCAGGTGCACGTCGACCGGGCCCGAGAGCGGGTCACCGTGGGAGCCGGCTGCCTCTGGATCGACGTGGTGGGCGCGGCGGCCGAGCACGGGCTCACCGTCCTGCACGGCTCCTCGCCCGACGTCGGCGTCGTCGGCTACTCGCTCGGCGGCGGCATCGGGTGGTACGCCAGGTCCCTGGGGCTGCAGACCAACGCGATCACGGCCGCGGAGCTCGTGACAGCGGACGGGGAGATCCGCCGGGTCGATGCGGAGCACGACGCGGCCCTGTTCTGGGCGCTGCGCGGTGGGGGCGCCAACGCCGGGATCGTCACCGAGCTGGAGTTCCGGGCCTTTCCCTTCACCGAGGCCTACGCCGGCATGCTCGTGTGGGACGTGGCCCGGGCCGAGGCCGTGCTCCCGCGCTGGGCGGAGTGGGCCGACGAGGCACCCGACGAGGTCACGACCGCTTTCCGGTTCCTCCGGTTCCCGGACGTGCCCGAGCTCCCGGCCCCCTTCCGAGGTCGGTCGCTGCTCGTCGTCGACGGTGCCGTGCTCGCGGACGACGCAGCCGCGGGAAGGGTGCTCGCGCCGCTCCGCGACCTCGCTCCGGAGATCGACACGTTCGGCCGTGTGCCCACCTCCTCACTGATCCGGCTGCACATGGACCCCGAAGCACCCACCCCGGGGATCTCCGCGGACGCGCTGCTCGGCCCGCTGTCCGCGGCCGCGATCGACCGGCTGCTCGAGGTGGCGGGCGCCGGGGCCGCCGACGCGCCCCCGATGATCGAGCTGCGGCAGCTGGGCGGCGCTCTCGGGCGTCCGGCTCCCGGTGCCGGTGTCCTGCCCCAGCTCGACGGACGGTTCGCGCTGTTCACCGGCGGGCTGGCGTTCACGCCGGAGATGAGCGCCGACTCCGAGCGGCGCACCACGGGCGTGGTCCGTGCCATGGCCCCGTGGGCGAACGGACGGCGATACCTGAACTTCAGCGAATCGAGGGTCGACGTCCGCCAGGGGTATCGCGAGCAGGACTGGCAGCGGCTGCGCGCCGTGCGGGAGCAGGTCGACCCGCTGGGCGTCATCGTCGCGAACCACGCGGTCGCAGGCGGGGACGAGGAATGATCGACGGCAGGAGCGTGAGTCGTCCCGACGGGGCGGCGCCGGCGTCGAGCGGGCGGTCCGGCGCCGGCGTCCTCCGGAACCCTTCCCCGAGTCGGTGCGACGGGGTGCCGCCGGGCCACGCTCCGTCACGGAGGTCGCGAGCTGCCGGGTTCGCCGCCGCCCTGTGCCCGAACGTCGTCGGGCCCGGTGCCCGGTGAGCCATGACGGCGTGGTCGATCCGCATCGGAGGCGAGCACTGAACGGGCAGCCCGACGACGGCGCCGAGGACAGGCGCGCGCGGAACGAGCGCGGTGGTCACGGGCGGACCTGACGGGCGAGCAACCGGACGCGCAGCCGGTGCAGCTGCGGCATCAGCCCGTACAGGACGATCGGGACCGCGACCGTGGCGACGACGAACGTGCGCGAGACGACCGGGGCGGCCGAGAGCACGCTGCTCGAGCCGAGGTCCAGGACGGTCAGCGTCGGCATCACGGCCAGCCAGATCACCAGTGCGAGATGGTGCTTCCACGGCGGCGGGATGGGCGTCGTGGGTCGGGGCGGCGGGTCGCTGGGCGACCCCCCTCGTCGCGGACGAGGGAGGTGAGTGGATCAAGCTGCTCCCACTGCGGTCGACGTGGTGGACCCTCGCCGCCACCCTGCTCCTCATGGGGGGTGTCACCGGCGGCGCCGGCACCCTCAGCCCGGATCCGGGATCGCCGCCACGCGGCGACCCCGGTACCGCCCACGACGAGCAACAGCAGCGGCAGGCTCACGTACAGCGTCGCCGACAGCAGTGCCGACGGAACGACGAAAGAGGTCGCTCCGGTCAGGAGCAGCGGCGCCAACGCCCGGGCCGCGACGACGAGCCATCGCTCGCCGAGCCGGGCCCGACGCGCCAGAACGGTCGCGGCGATCGCGAAGACCGCGAGCGCGACGAGCTTGGCGCCGTCCGCCCGGTCGATCGCCTGCCGCAGGGCCCAGGTGTTCCCGGGGTCGCCGCCGTCGAGCCCCGCGAGGAGGACGACGAACAGCGCGACCTGCACCCAGGACAGCACGGCCGCCGCCACACCGCCGATGAGGACGGGACCGCGGCCGCCGACCCGACGGGCGGCCAGCCGGACCAGGCTGACGGCCAGCACCGCCAGGGCGGCACCGGCCGTGCCATGGACGAGCAGTGACTGGACGAGCGGGCCGAGTCGGTGGCCCACGAGCTGCTCGTGCACCTCGACCGGCGACGCGCCGGCGGGGACAGCGGGGGCTGCCAGCAGTCCGAGGACCCAGGACACGACGTAGGTGACCGATGCGGCTGCCGCCCAGCGCGCCGTCGTGGCGGGGGCGCTCACTGGTCCCACCACGCCATCAGCGCCGCGTTGACGGCAGCGGCGACGCCGAGTGCCCCGGCCAGCTGGGGCCGGCCCGCAGCGACGAGGGCGGCGACGGCCACGGCGAAGACGGCCAGCTGGACGGCCAGCTGCGCCGGCGCCGGGAGCTGCACGCTGGCCCGCGGCGAGGCGAACAGACCCCACACGACGGCCGCGACCAGCGGTGTCCCGAGCCCGGCCAGCACCCGCACGCCGAGCGAGGCCGAGACCTGGAAGCCCCAGTAGGACAGCGCGCCCAGCGCGCTGAGCTCGAGGGCGAAGCGGGCGGCCAGATTGGCGCCCTGAAGTGCAGCGAGGACCATCTCGGCTCCTTTCCGAACGGATGTCAGGAGCCTGGCCGCGGCCGCGGTCCCCGTCATCGGCGTCCGGGTGGAACCTGCGGTCTCCACCCGCCAGGCTCGGGATCCACCCGGAGGTGGATCCCGCGGAGCGGGCGGACCTGGCACTGTCGCCGGGTGCAGGTTCGCGCCAGGTTGCTGACCTCGGTCGGGTTCGCCGTCGTCGCCTTGGTCGTCGTGGCCAACGCCGCCGGCGCCGTCGGCTTCGGCCTCAGCGGTTCGGCGGCCCAGGTCACGACGGCCACCGCGGCGTACGCGGTGGCCGCGGGAGTGTTCCTGCTGTGGGTGGACGCGCCGCGCCGGTTCGTGGTCGCGCTGCTGTTCGCGATGGCGGTCGCCGCGACAGCCGTCCGCAACGCCGACCCGGCCGGGCCGGTGGTGGCGCTCTTCCTGATCATGGCGTTCGCCCCGCTCCGACTGCCGGTCCGTGACGCGGCAGCCACCGCGGTCGCCTCGGCGCTCCTGTTCAACCTCGAGCAGTTCCAGAGCGCGCAGTCGCCCGCGCTGTTCGTCCTGGTCACCGACGGCGGCGCGGCGTTCTTCTTCCTCATGGGATGGCTGCTGCGCCGGGAACACGAGCAGCGCCAGGAGCTGGAAGCCACCCGAGACGCCGAGCGGCTGGCCGCCGCCCTGGCGGAGCGCTCCCGGCTGGCCCGGGAGATGCACGACGTCCTCGCCCACACGCTCTCCGGCCTGGCCGTGCACCTCGAAGGTGCCCGCCTGCTGGCCCGGTCCGGTCACGCGGCCCCTGAGGTGGTCACGGCGCTGGACGACGCCTCTCAGCTGGCCCGGGCCGGTCTCACCGAGGCCCGGCGGGCCGTCGCGGCGCTCCGGGGTGACGATCTCCCGGGACCTGAAGAGGTGCCCCAGCTGATCGAGGAACACCGCCGATCCGGCGGCCGCTGCACCCTGGACGTCAGCGGGGACCCCGTCGTACTGGCCCCGAACGCACGGCTCGCCGTGTACCGCACCGTGCAGGAAGGGCTGAGCAACGTCCGCAAGCACGCGCCCGACGCCACAGCCGAGGTCACCATCCGGTGGAGCGACAGTGCGGTGGTGGTCATCGTCGAGGACCACGGCGGGCCGCGGCCGGGGCAGCCTGCGTCCGGTCCGGCCGGGTACGGCCTCACCGGCATCGCCGAACGGGCGGACCTGCTGGGTGGGCGGTTCCGCGCCACGCAAAGCGCCGACGGGTTCCGCGTCGAGCTCTCCGTGCCGGTGACCTCGTGACCGTGCGAGTCCTCGTCGTCGACGACCAGCGGGTCGTGCGCGACGGGCTGGCCGTGCTCCTGGGACTGCTCCCCGGCATCGAGGTGGTCGCCAGCGCCGAGGACGGCGAGCAGGCCCTGGACGCGGTGGCCCGGCTCTCTCCCGACGTCGTCCTCATGGACCTGCGCATGCCGCGGATGGACGGCATCGAGGCCACCCGGCGCCTCCTTGCGGAACACCCGGCCGTCGCCGTCCTGGCGCTGACCACCTACGCCGATGACGAGTCCGTGTTGGGAGCCCTGCGCGCCGGCGCCCGCGGGTACCTGACCAAGGACGCGGGCGCGGACGAGATCGCGCGGGCCATCGCGGCGGTGGCCTCCGGGCAGATGGTCCTGGACACCGCCGCCCAGGCGCGGGTCGTAGGAAACCTCGGTGGCCAACCGGTGGGCGCCCGAACGCCGGCCATCCGCTCCTTGCCCGACGACCTCACCCAGCGCGAGGCGGAGGTGCTGGGCCTCATCGCGCAGGGCCTGACCAATGCCGAGATCGCCGCCCGGCTCGTCGTGAGCGAGGCCACCGTGAAGACGCACGTCAACCACATCTTTGCCAAGACCGGTGCGCGCGACCGCGCACAGGCTGTCGCCTACGCCTACCGAACGGGACTCGCCCCCCGCTGATCGCCACGGGTCCGCTTGAGTGAGCCGCTCGACCCGCGCTCCGTCCGTGCGGACGTCTCGACTCCCCACGTCGGCGAGCGACCGGTCACCGTGGACCCCACCCACATCCCGCCTACCGTCGGCTGCCGGCGTCAGCGAGCCCTCCCGCGGCGGCACGACTGGTTCTCCTCGGGCACTCACGGCGGGGCGATGGGGCGGCCACGGGTGTGGCCTGAGCCCGGTGGCGGGTGCCGCGGGACCGTCGACGCGCCGAGCCGACGATCGGTCGGACCGGCTGGGGGAGTGAGAGGGCCAGTGGAGGTCTGCGAGAGGTCGATCGGCAACCGCGAGGTGCGCGTCGAGCACGACGGGTCGGTCGACGGGCAGTAGGCGAGCAGGTCGGGCAGGGCGCGATCAGTGGCGAGCCGGCGGTCCTAGGGCTGCGAGCCGGCCGCTGCGAGCGGGTGAGCGGCCATCGCCAGCGCCACCGCGAGGACGATGCTCACCGGTGCCCACAGCACGAGCCCGGCCGGGGCCAGCCAGGTGAGCATGGCCGGCCCGGCCAACAGGGCGGCCGGAGCCCCGATGACCGTCAGCACCGTTCCGACCTGCCAGGCGCGACGGCGGAGCCAGCCGGCGACGGTCAGCGCCCACCCGGCGACGAACCCGGCCGCGGCGGCCCAGGTGTCGGCGGCGAGCAGCAACCACCCGGCCTCGAGACCGACCAGGGTGGCCACCATCGGCAGCAGCGTGACCGTGAAACGGACGAGGAATGCCCGGACCACTGCGGAGGTGAACTCCGTCGGCGAGGGCGCCGACCGATCCGGCGGCGACGTTCCCCGCGACGTCGCCGCGGGGAGGCGGTCAACACTGACCGGCGGGTGCATCGCGGTTGTCATCGCTGTCTCCTGCGGGTGGACGGAGGTCGGTGGGCCGAGGTCGACGCCAGGAATACGTCGCCGGCGTCACGCCGGGAGGCCCGTGTGGGTCGCCGCGCCGGGGCGGGACCCGGTGCGCTGCTGCGGCTCGGCGGCGTCCACGGTCAGCCGGGCGGCCAGCGCATCGGCGTCGGCGCCGACGAAGCCGAGCAGGGCCGAGCCACGGCAGGTCTGCCAGGGCAGGCCGAGGAAGTGCAGACCGGGCACGTCGGTCGTCCCGCCGGTGTGGCACACCTGCCCGTCCACGACGACGCCGGGAACGTGCAGCCAGGAGTAGTCGGGTCGGAAGCCGGTGGCCCACACGACGGCGTCGACGTGGACGGTGGTGCCGTCGGCGAAGGTGGCGGTGCGGCCGTCGAGGGCGACGAGCCGTGGCCGAAAGTCGATGCCCCGGCGGCGAAGGGTGCGGCTGCGGGTGCCGATGACGATGTCGCCGCGGGCGCGCAGCCGGCGGGCGATGCGGGTGTGCGCGGGCACGGTGAAGAACCCGGAGCGGCTCAGCCAGAAGAACAGGTCGCGGCCGGCGATCCGCTGGGGCAGCTCGGTCGGCCGGGTGCCGACCGCGACGGTGACCGGCTGGGTCGCGGCGAGCTCGGCGGCGATCTGCAGACCGGAGTTGGCGGCACCCACGACCAGGACCCGGCCGCCGCCGGGGACCTGGGTGGGGTTGCGGTACCCGGCGCTGTGCAGCTGGGGCACCTGCGGGTCCAGCCCGTCGGCGAGAGCGGGGATGTGCGGCGTCTGGAAGGGGCCGGTGGCGACGACGACCTGCTTCGCGGGCAGCGTTCCGGTCGGGGTGGTGGCCGCGAAGGTGCCGTCGGCGTCTCGGTGCAGCCGGAGCACCGGGGAGTCCAGCCGCACGGGGAGCGCGAAGTGGGCGGCGTAGGCGGCGAGGTAGTCGGCGACGTCGTCCTTGCTCGGGTGGGTGTCGGCCGGGGCGGGGAACGGCAGGCCGGGGAGCGAGTCGTACTGGGCGGGGCTGAACAGCCGCAGCGAGTCCCAGCGGGAACGCCATGAGGAGCCGATCTCCGGGCCGGCGTCCACCAGCAGGAAGTCCGCGCCGCGGGCGGCGAGGTGGTGGCCGAGGGCGAGGCCGGCCTGGCCGGCGCCGACGACGAGTACATCCAGGACATCGCCGGAGGCGGTAGGCGAGGGCGGGGGCGTGGGCATGGTGATCTCCGGACGAGGTGAGGACGGACGTGGGCGGGATGGGCGGTCAGACGACGCCGACGGTGAGCAGGGCCGTGGCGATCAGGAGGTCGGCGACCAGGCAGGTTTCGGCGTACCAGCGGGGCACGACCCGGTCGATGCGGTGGTGGACGACGTCCCAGGCGGCGTGCGCGAGCCAGCCGGCGGCCAGCACGTAGCGCGCGGCGGCCGGGTCGACGGCGACCGCAGCCATCGCCACCGCGCCGAAGGCGAGCACCGCGGCGGTCTGGGCGGTCAGCAGCCGCCGATCGTCCAGATCGCCGCGGACGGTGCCCCACAGCAGGTAGACGACCGCGGCGAGCAGCACGCACCAGGCGCTGATCCAGGCGTGCACCTGGTCGGGCAGCGGCGCCAGGGCGGTGAGGCTGGCGGCGACCGCCGCGACGCCGATGCCGGTGGGCCAGCGGCGGGCGAGCGTGGTGCGCACGCCGCCGCGCCGGCGAGAACCCGAGACTGCGGTCGCCTCGGGGGTGCGGGTGTCGACGGTGCTGGTCATCGGGAGCTCCTGGCGTCCGGGTCGTGGTGACGCTCGGACGCTAGGAGCAGGGAGCCGGCGTCACGCCGGGAGAATCGCCAGGTCGGCTGCCGGGGCGCGTCGCGGCAGCCGGCCGGTCAGAGGTCCAGCGAGAGCGCGGTGAGCTCGGCGCGGGAGGCCACGCCGAGCTTGCTGAACACGTTGCGCAGGTGGAAGTCGACGGTGCGCGGGGACACGAACAGCCGCGCGGCGACGTCCCGGTTGGACAGCCCCTGCCGCACGAGTGCCGCGACCTGGCGCTCCTGGGCGGTCAGGTCGGTGGACGTGGTGACGTCGCGGCGGCGGGCGGTCTCCCCGGAGGCGCGCAGTTCCTGCGCGGCTCGTTCGGCCCACGGCGCCGCGCCCAGCTCCTCGAACAGCCCCAGCGCCGCCCGCAGGTGCGCACGGGCGTCCACCCGGCGTCTCGCGCGGCGCAGGTACTCGCCGAAGGCGAGCTCGGTGCGCGCCCGATCGGGTACCCGCAGCGATGTCGCGTGGGCGGCCAGGGCGCGGCGGAAGTGCTCTTCGACGTCGCCGTCGCCGGCGAGCAGGGCGCGGCCGTGCTCCACGGCGGCGACCGCGGCCGGGGCGCGCGTGCCGGCCGCGAACGCCTCCAGCTCGGCCAGCCAAGTGCGTGCGAGATCTTCCCGTCCGGCGCGGACCGCGGCCTCGAGCCGGTCCAGAGCGGCCATGCGGCGGTACGCCGGGGAGCTGATCCGTTCGAGGTGGTGCAGGGCGGACGCCGGCTGCTGGGCACGCAGCCCCTGCGCCCAGTGCACCATGTCGACGACGATGGATCCGGTGAGCCCGACCGGGTGTGCGTCCCGGATCGCCGACACCTCGGCCACGTGCTGATCGGCGGCGTCGTCCCCGCGCAGCGCGCCGAGAAGGGCCAGCTCCGCGGCCGGCAACGCGGTCAGCCCTGCATGCCCCGTGCTCGAGGTCAGCGTCAGCGCCTCGGTCGCGGCGCCGGCCGCCTGCGACCAGGCGCCGGTGGCGATCTGGAACAGCGCTCCGCGGGTGAGGGCGTGCTCCACCATGCTGAGCGCTCCGGCGCTCCGGGCCGCGGTGAGCTGCTGCTGGTGCAGGCGCAGGCCGCGTTCGTCGTCGTCGATCAGCATCGCCGCGACGCCGAGGTTGGGTTGCAGCACGTGGTCGTCCACCGGGGCGTCGTCGGTGAGGGCGAAGGCGTCGTGGAAGCGGTCGGTCGCGGTGGCCCAGTCCTCACGGCGGACGGCACGGAATCCCTGCAGGAGGGCGAAGGCTGCGTGCGAGTGCGGGGCTGCGTCCTTCCCGGGCGGGGGGACCAGCGTTGCCGGATCGAACTCCCGCGCGGACCGGGCGCCGAAAGCGGCCAGCGACGCGGCGAGCATCGCGAGCTGCTGGGCCAGCGCCTCCTCGGCGCCGGCTGCCACCTGGGCGGCGTGCACGATGTAGTCGTAGCCGTCGTCGACCGAGCGGGTGTTCCACTCGATCTGCCCCTGCAAGGTGAGCAACCGCGCGCGCAGTGCGGGCTCGGTCACGTCGGCCGCGGCCGCGGTCGCCAGCGCCGCCGCCCTGGACGGGTGGGCCCCGAGCCAGCTCGATGACGCAGCCAGGTACAGCCGCCGGCCCCGGGCCTCCCCTCCACCGGTGAGTTCGGCGGCGCGCGCCCACGCGGCGGCAGCGGCCTCGTGCCCGCCGCGGCCGGCAGCCCGTTCGGCGACCGAATCCAGCGCGTCGACCACCGCCAGGTCCGGCCGGTCGGCCGCCGCCGCCAGGTGCCACGCCCGTCGATCCGGGTCCTCGGGCAGCACGTCGGCCAGCGCCCGGTGGGTGGCGCGCCGCTGCGCGCTCGTGGCCGCCCGGTACACCGCCGAGCGGACCAGCGGGTGGTAGAGGGTCAGAGCGTCGCCGTCGACCCGGAGCAGACCGATCCGCTCGGCCTCCTCCAGGGCGTCGTCGCCGAGGTCGAGACGAGTCGCGGCGTCCCGGACGACGGTCAGCCGGCCGGTGTCGTCGGCCGCGGCGAGCAGCAGGAAGCGCTGGGCCGGGTCGCTCAAGTGCCGGGCCCGGTCGAGGAACCCCCGCTCGACGCCGCCGGTCAGTGGCAGCGGCGTCGGAAGCGGCGTCCGGCCGGCCAGCTGGTCGCCGGTGAGGGCGGCGGCGAGCTCGCCGAGGGCGAGCGGGTTGCCGCCGGTTGCGGCCACCAGCCGATCACGCACCGCCGGGTCGACGGCGCCGCCGGCCCGCGACGCCAGCAGTTCGCCCGCGTCGGCCCCGGTGACGGAACCGAGGAATGCGGTGGGTAGGTCGCGCGCGTCGAAGCCGTAGGCCTCGCCGTCGCGGGTGGCGAAGAGCAGCGCGACGCGCTCGGCCTGCAGCCGCCGGGCGGCGAAGAGCAGTGCCGCGGCGGAGGCGTCGTCCAGCCAGTGCGCGTCGTCGACCACGGCCAGCACCGGCGTCTCCTCCGCGGCGTCGGCGAGCACGCTCAGCGTGCCGAGGAAGACCAGGAAGCGGTCACCGTCCCCACCACCGGTCGCCTCGCCCAGGGCCGCCCGCAGCGCCGCGGCCTGCGGTGCCGGCAGGTTCTCGATGCGCGCACGCACGGGCCACAGCAGCCGCTGCAGCGCGGCGAACGCCAGCGGGGACTCCGACTCCACTCCCGACGTACGCAGCACCCGCATCCCGGAGGCCGCCGTGACCGCTTCCGCCAACAGCGACGACTTGCCCGACCCGGCCACGCCACGGAGCACCAGCGACCCGCCGGCTCCGGCGCGGGCGGCGTCGAGCAGAGCGGAGATCGCCGCACGTTCGTCATCCCGACCGACAAGCACGACCGGGACCGTACCGATCGGAGCGGTCCAGGCCCCGGGTCGGGAACCCGGCGACATCACCGGCGTGGGTCATCTCGGCGATGGCGATCAACAGCCCATACCTCGAGGACGAGCCATGTCGGCCCATCCCAGCGCCGAAACCGGCGGCGGACCACGGCCGCGCCTCCCCGCCACCGCCGGGCGCCCTGCGGCCGGCGCCAGCGGTCACGGGCACGGAGGCCACGGCCACTGAGCCGCTGCCGGCCATCCCCGGCAGGGAACCCGGCGAAATGCCCGGTGAGAAGGCCGCCGGTTCGCGGCGACTCTTCCACCGACCGATCGCACCACCCACCCCCGAGGAGTTCCCATGCTGTCCGGCACCCCCCGCACCTTCATCGGCTCGACCACCTTCACCGTCACCGGCATGACCTGCGCGCACTGCCAGCGCGCGGTCACCGACGAGATCGCCGCCGTCGACGGCGTCGACTCCGTCACCGTCGACGTGGCCAGCGGCATCGTGACCGTCACCGCCGACCGGCCCGTGGACCGCGCCGACATCGCGGCGGCGGTCGACGAGGCCGGCTACACCCTCCGGTCCTGACCGCCCTTCGGCGGCGGGAGCCCCGCCCGGCTTCCGCCGCCGCCCCTCTCACCACCCGCCCCGCCGGCGTGACCGGTCCGGTCCCCCCCCTCGCAGGAGACCGGCATGTCCTCCATCACCTACGACCACCTCGCCCGCTCCCGCCGCCAGGAGCTGATCCGCGACACCCAGCGCGAACAGCTGGCCCGTTCGCGGCAGCCGCCACGGCGGTGGGGGCGCCGCCCCCATCGGGCCCGCACCTGACCGTCAGCCCGCGCCTCCGCGAACACCCGGCGATCGCGCCCTGTCCCGCTCGCCGGCCGCACCTCTCCGCTGACCGACCACCGGCCAGACCTGACCCCGCCATCCGCGAGAAGGAGACCGCCATGACCACCGTCGCCCCAGCTGCGAGCACGTCGCTCGCCGTCGCGGCGCAAGCCCGCGACGTCGTCAAGACCTACGGCAAGGGGGAGGCCGCCGTCCGCGCCCTCGACGGCGCCGACGTCACGATCCTCTCCGGCCGGCTCACCGCGATCATGGGGCCCAGCGGCTCGGGCAAGTCCACCCTGGTGCACGCCCTGGCCGGCCTCGACACGATCGACTCCGGCCGGGTCCTCATCGGGGACACCGACCTCACCACCCTGCCCGAGCGCGGGCGGACGCTGCTGCGCCGGGAGCGGCTCGGCTTCGTGTTCCAGGCGTTCAACCTCGTGCCGTCCCTGACGGCTGCGGAGAACATCGCCCTTCCGCTCACCCTGGCCGGCAAACGCCCCGACCCCGCGTGGCTGGCCGAGCTCGTGCAGATGCTCGGGTTGGGCAACCGGCTCGGTCACCGGCCGGCCGAGCTCTCCGGTGGCCAGCAGCAGCGGGTGGCGGTCGGCCGGGCGCTGATCGCCCGGCCCGACCTGGTCTTCGCCGACGAGCCGACCGGCAACCTGGACTCCCGCGCCGGCGCCGCGCTGCTGGGCTTCCTGCGCGACGCCACCCGCTCGCTGGGCCAGACGATCGTCATGGTCACCCACGACCCCGTCGCCGCCTCCCATGCCGACCGGGTCGTCTTCCTCGCCGACGGCCGCATCGTCGACGAGCTGTCCGCCCCCAGCCCCGAGACGGTACTGGCACGCATGGCGCGCCTGGACGCTCCTACCTCAGCGATCGGAGCGTGATCTGTGATGTGGCGCCTCGCCTTCAGGAACGCTGTCGCGCACCGCTCACGGCTGACCCTGACCTGGCTCGCCGTCGCCCTGGGCGTCGCCTTCGTCGCCGGCAGCCTCGTGCTCACCGACACCAGCAGCCGGCTGCTCGACGCGCAGTTCCGCACGGCCGCCGCCGGCGTGGACCTCACGGTCCGCGGCGCGGCTGCGTTCGGCAGCGCGATGGGCGTGGAGGTGGAGCGCGACCCGCTGCCGGCCGACCTCGCCGAGCGCGTCGCCGGTACCCCCGGTGTCGGGCAGGCACGTTCGGTCGCCTCCGGGCCCGGGCAGCTGCAGGTCCGCGGGGAACCCGTGCGCCCGAACGGCCCGACGATCGTGGGGACCTGGGCCGAAGCCCCGTTCACCGCCTACGAGCTGCGCGCCGGCCGCGCTCCGGACGGCGGTGACGAGGTGGTCGTCGACGCGGCCACCGCCGCCGCGCACGAGATCGCCGTCGGCGACACCGTCACCGTCTCCGCCACGGCCAGCCGCCGGCTGGAGGTCGTCGGGTTGACCGGCGTGGGGGAGGACGACGGGCTGTCCAACAGCGCCGTCGTGATGGTCGACCTGAGCACCGCCCAGGCCCTGCTCGACCTGGGTACCGGGGTGACGTCGGTCGACGTGATCGCCGCCCCCGACGTCCCCGTCGCCGAGCTCCGGAGCGACCTGGCCCAGGCCCTGGGGGAGCAGTACGTGGTGACCAGCGGCCAGGACGCCGCCGAAGCCAGCGCCGAGGCGGCCAAGGAGAGCATCAGCTACCTCCGCGTCGTGCTCCTGGCGCTCGCCGCCGCCGGGCTGCTGGTCGGCGCGTTCCTGATCGCCAACACCTTCGGCATCGTGCTCAGCCAGCGCAGCCGGGAACTGGCCCTGCTGCGCGCCGCCGGTGCCACCGGCCGTCAGGTGCTCGCCTCGGTGCTCGCCGAGGCCCTCCTGATCGGGATCACCGGTGCCGCCGGCGGCACCGCGGCCGGCATCGGCGCCGCCTACGGGCTCCGCGGCCTCGCGCGGAGCGCAGGGCTGGCGCTCCCCGAGGGGCCGCTGGCCGTCACCGCCCGCACGGTGATGCTGGCCCTGGCCGCCGGCACCCTCGTGACGCTCCTCGCCGCCCTCGGGCCGGCCCGCCGTGCCGCCCGGATCGCCCCCGTCGAGGCGATGCGGCTCTCGGACCCGGCACCGGCACGACCCCGCCGCCGCCGGTCGATCACCGGGTGGGTGCTGCTGGCCCTCGGGATCGCGGAGCTGACCGCCGCCGCCTTCCTGCGGGACATCGCCGGCGTCGCTCTCGGCGCAGCGCTGCTCCTCCCCGGTCTCGCCGTGCTGGGCCCGGTACTGGCACCGCGGCTGGCCAACGCCGTCGGCCGCCCGCTGAACGGCCTCGGCATCCCCGGCCGCCTGGCCCGCGAGTCCACCGTCCGCAATCCCCGGCGCACGGCCGCCACCGTCATGGCTCTCGCCCTCGGCCTGACCCTGATCAGCTTCGTGTCCGTGCTCGGCGCGTCGGTCAAGGCCATCAACGCCGGCCAGCAGGAGGCCCTCACCGCCGATCTGCTGATCCAGAGCGCCGGCGACGAGATGCTCGGCGGGTTGTCCCCGGAGGTCGCGGCCCGCGCCGCCAGCTTGCCGGAGGTGGGCGCGACCTCCTCGATCCGCTACGGGCACTGGCTGGACGGCGGCATGACCAGCGCGCTGACCGCCGTCGACCCGGCGACACTGCCACAGGTCGCCGACGTCGAGATGGTCGCCGGCGACCTCGGGGCGCTCGAGAAGTCAGGCGTCGTGCTGGCCGACGACATCGCCGCCGAACGGGGCCTGCAGGTCGGCGACGAGCTGACGATGACCTTTCCCCGCGACGGCGAGCAGGACATGCGGATCGTCGGCGTCATGGCCGACGACTCCGCCCAGGCGCTCAGCAGCGGCTACATCCTCTCCCTGACCACCTACGCCGAGCACTTCAACGAGGACGTCGACGCCAGCGTGTTCGTCGCCCTCGCCGACGGCGTCGACGCGGAGGCCGGGCGGACGGCACTGGAGGCCGCCGTCACCGACTTCCCGAACGCGGAGGTCCTCGACCAGACCGAGGCGGTCGCCGCCCGGGCCGCCACCGTCGACCAGGCCCTCGGCCTGATCACCCTCCTGCTCGGCTTCGCCGTGGTCATCGCGCTGCTCGGGATCACCAACACCCTGGCCCTGTCCATCGTGGAGCGGGCCCGGGAGATCGGGCTGCTCCGGGCGGTCGGCATGACCCGCGAACAGCTCCGGTCGATGATCCGCGCCGAGGCCGTCCTCGTGGCCGTCGTGGCCGTCGTCGCCGGCGTCGCCCTCGGACTCGGCCTCGCTGCGGCCACCCTGGCCGGCCTCAGCAAGGACGAGCTGCTGACCATCCGGATTCCCGTGGGGCAGCTCCTGGTCGTCGTCGCGGTCGCCGTGGTCGCCGGCCTCGCCGCCGGCCTGCTGCCCGCCCGCCGGGCGGCCCGCCTCGACGTCCTCACCGCCATCGCCACCCACTGACCGCCCATCCCACCCGCGCACCACCGTCCACCGGGAGTCCCCGATGACCGACCTGTCCACCACCCGCCCCACGACGCTCCCCGACCGCCACGCGGCCGCCGTGATCCGCCGAGCGACGCCGGCCGATGCCGCGGACGTCGCCGTCATGGTTGCCGAGATCGCCGCGCACGAGGACCGAGCGGCCTCCGTGCACGTCGACGAGGAGCAGTGGCGCCGTCTGCTGGCCCGGCCCGAGGTCATCGTGCTGCTGGCCGAACGCCGCGGCGGGCCGGTGGGCTACGTCTCCGCCGTCCGGCAGCTGCACCTGTGGACCGGTGGCGACGTCGTGGACCTCGACGACCTCTACGTCCGCCCCGGGCACCGTGACGCCGGCGTCGGCCGGCGGCTCATGGCCGCCCTGGCCGCACTGGCGGAGCCGGAGCAGCTGCTCATCCGCTGGGGCATGGAAGTGGACAACGCCGACGCGCAGCGGTTCTACCGTCGGCTGGGCGCGACCCTGCGGCACAAGGTCCTCGCCGCCTGGCCGCCGACCGCATACGCGGACGTCGCCGACGCAGCACCTCCTGACACCGTCTGATGGCAACCACGGCCGACACCAGCGGGCGCAGGGCACAGCCCGGCGAAAACACCGGTTCGACGGCGCTCACGACGGCGGAGCGTCTGAGTCCGACCGAGCCCGGATCAACCGCCCCTGGTGGAGGTCCCTCATGCACCTGCGCCACCGGCTCCTCGCCGTCGCCGTCGCCGTCGCCTGGGGGCTGAACTTCCCCGCGATCCACCTCTCGCTGGCTCAGTTCCCGCCGTTCCTCCTCGTCGCCCTGCGCTTCGCGCTGGTTGCGGTCCCGACGGTGCTGCTGGTCCGGCGGCCGGCGGTGCCATGGCGGTGGATCCTCGGCTACGGCGCCGGATTCGGGGTGCTGCAGTTCCTCTTCCTCTACCTCGCCATGGCCTCCGGGATGCCCTCGGGCCTCGCCTCGCTGGTGCTGCAGTCCTCGGCTCCCTTCACCGTGGTGCTGGCCGGCGTGCTGCTGCGCGAGCGGCTGAGCGGCCGCCAGGCGCTCGGCGTCGCCACCGCGGCAGCCGGCCTGGCAGGGATCGCCGTCCACCGGGCCGAGCTGGGTGGCGGTGCGGTGCTGCTGCCGTTCCTGCTGACGCTCTGCGGCGGGCTCGGCTGGGCCCTGGGGAACCTGTGCAGCAGGCAGGCCCGGGCCACCGAGCCGTTCAAGCTGACGCTGTGGATGACGGTGGTTCCACCGCTGCCCATGCTGGTCGCCTCCCTGGCCCTCGAAGGTCCGGCCCGCATCTCGGCGTCGGTGACCTCGCTGGGCACCGGGCAGGGCGCCCTGGCCCTGGCCGGCCTCGCCTACACCGTTCTGGTCGCCACGATCGGCGGGTCGGGCGTGTGGACCTGGCTCATGAGTCGCTACCCGTCGAGCGTGGTCGCCCCCTACTCGATGCTGGTGCCGGTGGCCGGCATGGCCTCGTCCTCGCTGGTGCTCGGCGAGCCCACGTTCGCCGTCGAGCTGGTGTGCGGTGCGGTCGTCGTCGGCGGCGTCCTGCTCGGCAGCGGTCCAGCCGCCCCGGTGCGGCGGGCGGCGGGACGCAGCGCGATCGGGATCGCGCCGCGGGTTCCCGCCGCGCCACTTCCCCCGCAGGCAGCCGGCCGCTGATCGGCGTCGAGCCGACAACCCGGCGAAATCGCCGGTCCGACCCCTTGGGTCACCCCCGAGCATCGATTCCGCCCCATCGACCTGTCCCGACCGGGAGTTGCCATGACGACCACCGTCCCTCCGGCCGCCGCGACGGCGACCGAGCCGACCGCCGGCTGCGCCTTCGACATCGGGGGCATGACCTGCGCCTCGTGCGTCGGCCGGGTGGAGAAGGCGCTGCGCCGTGTCGACGGCGTTGCGGCCGCGGAGGTGAACCTGGCGACCGAGGTCGCCACCGTCCGGTTCGACCCGGCCCGGGTGGCCGTCGGGGAGCTGACCGCGGCGGTGGCCCGTGCCGGCTACACCGCCACGCCCCGCCGTGAGGCAGACCCCGGCTCCCAGAGCTTCGGCACCGGTGCCGCCGCGGGGGCCGCGGAACACGAGGGCGACGAGCAGTTGACCGCGCTGAAGCGGAAGTGGCAGCTCACCCTCACCGTGGGCCTGGGGCTGATGGCCCTGATGTACGTGCCGCTGTACCTGGACACGATGGACTGGCTCATGCCGGCGATCCTCGTCGTGGCGACCGTCGTGCAGTTCTGGGCCGGCCGGGCGATCTACGCCGCGGCGTGGACCGCGGCGCGGCACCGGTCGACGAACATGAACACCCTGGTCGCGCTCGGTACCGGCGTCGCCTACGGCTACAGCGCCTTCGTCACCTTGTGGCCGGCCGCCGCGGAGAGCTGGGGGTTGCCGCTGCACGTGTACTTCGAGACCTCGCTGGTCATCCTCGCCCTCGTCCTGGCCGGCCGGTGGATGGAGGCCCGCGCGAAGAAGCGCACCGCCGCGGCGATCACCGCGCTCGTCGGGCTCGCCCCGAAGACCGCGCGGGTGATGCGCGACGGCGCGGAGGTGGACGTGCCGGTCGAGCGGGTCGTCGTCGGCGACCTGGTGCGGGTGCGGCCGGGGGAGAAGGTGCCGGTCGACGGCGTCGTCACCGACGGGGCGACGGCCGTGGACGAGAGCATGCTGACCGGCGAGAGCCTCCCGGTGGACAAGGGGGTCGGCGACACGGTCATCGGCGCCACGCTCAACCGGACCGGCACCGTGCTGCTGCGGGCCACCGCGGTCGGGAAGGACACCGCCCTGGCGCAGATCGTCCGCCTGGTCGAGGACGCGCAGGGCGCGAAGGTGCCGATGCAGCGGCTGGCCGACCGGGTCTCCGCCTGGTTCGTCCCGATCGTCCTGCTGCTCGGCGTGGCCACCTTCGCGGCCTGGGCGCTCTTCGGCCCGGACACCGGCCGGCTGACGATGGCGATCAGCACCACGATCGCGGTGCTGATCATCGCCTGCCCGTGCGCGCTGGGCCTGGCCACCCCGACCGCGGTCATGGTCGGCACCGGCCGCGCCGCGGAGCTCGGCATCCTGGTCGGCAACGGCGACGCGCTGGAGAGCGGCCGCCGGGTCACCGCCGTGGTCCTGGACAAGACCGGCACCCTCACCAGCGGACGGCCGGCGCTCACCTCGGTGACCACCGCCGGCGGCTGGGCGGAGGACGACCTGCTGGCCCTGGTCGCCGGAGCGGAGACCGGCAGCGAGCACCCCGTCGCCGAGGCGATCGTCGCCGCCGCCGCCGCCCGCGGGCTGGACCTGCCTGACCTCGATTCGTTCGACGCCGTCCCGGGTCACGGCATCGACGCCGTCGTCGAGGGCCGCCACGTGCTCGCCGGCAACCAGGCGCTCATGCGCGCACGCGGGGTGGACGTCTCCGCGCTGGCCGAGGCGGCCGCCGCTGCGGCGGCGGGCGGGCAGACGGCCATGTTCGTCGCCGTCGACGGGCAGCCGGCCGCGAGCATCGCCGTCGCCGACACGGTCAAGCCCGAGTCCGCCGAGGCGGTCGCCCAGCTGCGGGCGCTGGGCCTGCAGGTGTGGATGCTCACGGGGGACAACACCGCGACCGCGCGGGCCATCGCCGACCAGGTCGGCATCGACAACGTGCTCGCCGAGGTGCTGCCCGCCGACAAGGCGGCCAAGGTCCGCGAGCTCCAGGGACAGGGGCACGTCGTCGCGATGGCCGGCGACGGCATCAACGACGCCGCTGCCCTGTCGGCCGCCGACGTCGGCATCGCCATCGGCACCGGCGCCGACGTCGCCATCGCCGCCTCCGACATCACGCTCGTCGGCGGTGACCTGCGCGGCATCGTCTCGGCCATCGCCCTGTCCCGGCGCACGGTGGCGACCATGAAGCAGGGCCTGGCCTGGGCCTTCGGCTACAACGTGCTGCTGATCCCGGTCGCCGCCGGCGCCCTCTACTGGTGGGACGGGCTGCTGCTCGACCCGGTGCTGGCCAGCGCCGCCATGGCCATGAGCTCGGTCAGCGTGCTGACCAACGCCCTCCGGCTGCGCCGGTTCCAGCGGCCGGCGACCGTCCAGGAGATCCTGCGACCGCCGCTGCGCGCACGGATCGGCCACTACGCCTACCTGACCGGTGTCGCCGTCGTCGCGCTCGCACTCGGCGCTGGGCTCACGGCGGTCAGCCGGATGGACGTCGCCGAACGCGGCATGAACGGCACCCTGGCCTGGATGCAGGGCACCGGCATGCCGATGCGCCCGGCGATGAGCGAGATGATGACCGCCGAGGTGCCACCGACCGATGCCGCCGAGGCCGGCGTGGACGTGCGGCTGGACCTGCCCGCACGGGTCCGCCCCGGCGAGCCGACCCGGCTGGTCGCGACCGTCGTCGACGCCGTCACCGGAGAGCCGGTCGAGGACCTCACCCGCAGCCACGAGGCGTGGATGCACCTGATCGCCACGCGGGACGACCTCGGCACCTTCGCCCACGTCCACCCGCAGCCGACCGGGAAGCCCGGGCAGCTGGCCGTCGACCTCGCCTTCCCGACACCCGGCCGCTACATCGTGAACACCGAGTTCCGCCGGCAGGGCGAGATGAGCGACGTCCACCAGCGCCAGGTGATCACCGTGGCCGGCACCGCGCCGCAGCCGGTGGTCCTCCAGGCCGGACCGCGGAGCGTCGTCGTCAGCGGTGTCCGTGTCGCGCTCGAGGGTGAGGCAGAGGCCGGCGGCGTGAGCGACCTGCACTTCACGGTCACCGACGCGGACACCGGCCGGCCGCTCGACGACCTGCAGCCCTACCTCGCCGCCGCGGGCCACGTCGTGGTGATGGGCGCCGACGGGTCCACCTTCGCCCACGAGCACGCCGAGGTGACCGACGACTCCGGGCGACCGGTCTTCGCCACCCCGGGACAGACCTTCGGCCCGGAACTCGACGTGCACGCCGAGTTCCCGGCCGCGGGGACGTACCAGCTGTGGGCCCAGTTCAGGCTGGCGAACGGCTCGGTGATCACCGCCCCGTTCACCGTTGACGCCGACTGAGGCAGGAGAAGCCGATGATCGCCACGACCGGGTCCGTGGTTCCGGCTGTGCCGGGCGGCGCGGTCCTGGTGCGCCCGGCGCACCGCGACGACGCGGGGCCCCTGGCCGCTCTGCACCGAGCCAACCGCCACCACCTCGCACCGTTCGAGCCGCACCGGGACGAGGACTTCTTCACCACCCGGGGCCAGGGCCGGCGGCTCACGGCCCTGCTCGACCAGCACGCCGATGGCGTCGCCCACCCGTATGTGATCGAGGTGCGGGGCGAGCTGGCCGGGCGGGTCACCGTGACGAACGTCAGCCGGGGCCCGTTCTGCAGCGGCTCGCTGGGCTACTGGGTCGCGGCTGCGTGGACCGGCCGTGGCGTGGCTACCCGCGCCGTTCGGCAGGTCGTCGGCGACTGCTTCGGCCGCCACGGACTGCACCGGCTGGAAGCGGCCACCTTGGTGGACAACCGCGCGTCCCGAGCGGTCCTCCGGCGGGCCGGGTTCCGCCTCATCGGGCTGGCCCCGGGATACCTGCACATCGCGGGCCGGTGGCGTGACCACCTGCTGTTCCAGCGCATCGCCGGCCCGGCGTCCGGCGTCGGACCGGGGCCGTGCCACGCACCGATCCCGGTCCACGACGCCGGCCTGCTCCCCGACTGACCCCTGGGCGCGAACCGCCCGACGACCGATCGAGGAAGGCATGACACTGCACGTACGCCCAGCGACGCCGGAGGACGTCCCCGCCGCCGCCGAGGTGCTGGCCGACGCATTCAGCGACTACCCCTGGACCCGGTGGACGGTCGACGCCGATCGCCACCGCGAGCGGTTGAGCGCGCTGCACCGCCTGTACCTGTCCGCGATCGCCGTGCCGTTCGGGCACGTGGACCTCGGCGAGGCGGGGGAGGAGCTGGTGGGCGTCGCGGTGTGGATGCCCGGCACCGAGGTGCCCGACGACGTTGCGGCCCGGGTCGGCGCGGCGGCCGCCGAGCTGGCGGGGGAACGGGCGGCAGCAGCGGAGGAGGCCGAGGCGGCGCTGGCCGGACGTCGGCGCCCGGACACGCACGTGACGCTGGCCAGCCTCGGTGTCCTGCCCCGGCGGCAGGGCCGGGGCGTCGGTGCCGCGACGCTGACTCCGGGGCTCGCCCGCGCCGACCGGGCCGGGCTACCGGTGCACCTGGACACCAGCGCCCAGTCCAACGTGCGCTTCTACGAGCGTCTCGGTTTCGCGGTGACCGACGTCGTCGACCTGCCCGACGGCGGCCCGCGCACCTGGCTGATGCGCCGTGAGGCCGTCGCGGCCACCGTGGATCGGCGCACCCGGTGAACCCGATCCTGCTCACCCTCATCGTCGCCTGCGAGATCGGCTTCTGGTGCTTCCTGGGAGCCGGCCTGGTGGCCCGCTACGTCCTGGGCCTGCGCCGGCTCAGCGCCGTCCTGCTGGCCGGCGCCCCGGTGCTCGACCTCTTCCTGCTGATCGCGTCCATCCTCGACCTCCGCTCGGGCAGCACTGCCGGCTTCGCGCACGGGTTGGCTGCCGTCTACATCGGCTTCTCCGTGGCGTTCGGCCCGAGGGCCGTGCAGTGGGCCGACCAGCGCTTCGCTCACCGGTTCGCCGGCGGTCCGCCTCCGGACCGGCCGCCGCAGCACGAGCGGGCGCGCGCCCGCTACGAGTGGAAGCTGTGGGGCCGCGCGCTCGTGGGCTGGGCGGTGGCCTGCGGCCTGCTCGGCCTGGCGATCGTCGCCGTCGACGACCCGGGTCGCACCGCGCACCTGTCCGGCTGGATCAACGGCCTGACCGTCTGGCTGGTCATCTGGGCGCTGGCCTGGCCGCTTCCCTGGACCCTCTGGCCCAAGAAGCCACCGACCACCGAATCCCGCTCCGCCGAGGCGGCTGATGAGCGGACGAAGGCATGACCACGACCAGCACCAGCGGCCCCGCTCCCAGGGCCGGGCGCCTCCCGCGCACCGTGACCTGGGAACTGTTCGCCGCCTGGGCGGTGCACGACGCCGAGGAGCTGGCCACGATGGCCGGCTGGGCCGACCGGGCCCGGCCGCGGCTGGAGCAGAACCTGCCGTGGGTGCCGGCACGGGTGTGGGACCGCATGTCGGTGTCGCAGCAGCACGCCACCGCCGCCATCGGGGTGATGGCCTGCTTCATCGGGACGGCGGCGGCCCGCGGGGCCCGCACCGGCTGGGTCAGCCCGCTACAGGACGTCCGTCCCCGGCGCCGACAGGCCCGCGCGATCCGGGGGACCGGAGTGGGTGCGCGGGACCGGCACCCAGCGCCGCCAGCGGGCGATACCTGCCACGCCCGGCAGCCTACGGTGAATCGGACGGATCCCGGGGTGCCTGTCGCCCGGCGGACCGCAGCGCAGCGCGCTGCAGGGTTCCGTCGAGGAGGCGCCGTCCACCTCGCCGGTCCAGGCAGGGACGCTCCGCAGGTGGGCCGCCACCAAGAGGGCGCGGCGTCGAGATCGCCATCCACAGAACAGCGAGGCGCGGTCCGATCCGGGCGACCGGCGCCGGCCTGGGCTCGCCGGTCGTACGTAGCCACTCGTCCGCCGCCGGAACGGCTGCCGACGCCGGCCGCCGGAGGCGGTACCCCAGGACGCTGGCTGCTGGTCCCGCGGAACCCGGGCCGCCGCGGGATGTCGTCGCCGCCCGGTCCCGGTCACGGTGACCCGGTCGCCGGCCGGCATCCGGCTCACCGTCACCTCGCCTCGTGGGCGGGGGCCGGCAGCTGGGTCCGCAGGCCTTCGAGCATCAGCCGCAGGCCGTGGTCGAACTGGGCGGTGAGGTCGGGCCCGTACAGGTGGTCGACGGTGGCGGCGATGTGCGGGTAGTGGTCGGACGGCAGCCGGGCGAGGACCGCCTGGGTGTCCGTCTGGTCCTGCACCCCGCCGTCCGGCGAGGCGGCGAACGGGGCTTCGAGCGCGGCGAACCCCAGCGTGTAGAAGAGCACGGCCTGGTAGCCCGCCGCCGCCGCGGTCGGGGCCAGCCCGGCGGTCAGCAGCAACCCGAGGCCGGCGTCGAGCCCCTGCAACGTCGCCTTCTGACGGGGCGGACGTCTCACCGCCGCGGGCACCAGGGCCGGGTGGGCCAGCAGCGCTCGGCGGATCCGGTGGGCGGCGAGGCGCAGCCGCTCGAGCTCGGCCGGGCGGCACGGCAGCCCCTGCGGCGGCTCGGTACCGGACTGCTCGTTGTCGGCCTGGGCGAACAGCCGGTCGGCCAGGGCCTCAACCAGCTCGGACTTGTCGGCGAAGAACCGGTACACCATCGACGGGACGGCCCCGACGGCCTGGCCGAGGCGGCGCATGGTGAGCGCGTCCAACCCTTCGGTATCGGCGATCTGCATCGCCGCCTCGAGCAGCCCGTTGCGGGTGATCCGCTGTGGTCGTGGCACGGCATGGCCCTTCCTCAAGACATCCCTTGCTTCAGTGAACACCGTTCACCTACGCTCCCGCCAGTTGGTCAACGGTGTTCACTCACCCGAAGGGGAACGGCGATGGCGTCGGATGCGGTGCGGCAGGTGGCGGCGGAGCGGCGAGCGCGGCAGCGGGTCGAGCAGAAACTCGGCTTGGCGCTGCACTGGCTGGTCTACCTGGCGGTCAACACCGGGCTGGTCATCGCCGCGGGCGGCCTCACCGGCTCCGGGTGGCGGCTCGCGGGATGGGGGCTGGGCCTGGCGGTGCACACCGCCTATGTCGTGGGGGACCTCGGCGGGGTCCGGGAGCGGCTGGTGCAGCGGGAGCTCGACCGGGGGCGGGCGCGGTGACCGAGGTCCTGCCGGGGCGATCCGCGGCCGTCGACCGGCGGCCGGCTGACCGCCTCGCGCAGACCGTGTTCTGGGGGGCGCTGACGCTGGCCAGCGCCCTGCCGCAGATCGTCGTCGCCGAGGTGGCCGGGGAGGCGCTGTCCCTCCTGCCGATCATGCAGGTGCTGGCGCTCGTGCTGCTCCTGATCGCCGCCCGGCGTACCGACCGCCTGCGGGCTCTCGACGCGTCACTCCGCTGGCTGCTGGCGATGGCGGCCGGGTGGCACCTGGTCATCGGCGGCCTGACGAGCACCGAGGCTTGGCAGAACTGGCAGCACACCGTCCCGTGGATCGCCCGCGGCGCCGTCGTCCAGGCCCTGCTGATGGTCCCGACCGTGCTGCTGGTCCTCCTGGGACCCGGCCGGCTCGGGCGCAACGCGCTGCGGTTGCGTGCCGGCGACGACCGCGTCCGCGCCCGGGCGGGCGTCTACACGGCCGGCGCCCGTCCGGTCTGGCGCCGGCTCGGCACCTTCTGGGCGGTCGGCATCACCGCCGGCACAGCAACCGCCATGTGGTTCGCCCTCGGCTCGGACTTCGGCGACGCGACGGTCCTGGTGTGGTCCCTGCCGTTCGTCGCGCTGCTGGCTGCGACCAACACCGTCAACGAGGAGTTCGGCTACCGCAACGTCCCGCTCGCCGTGCTGCCATCCGTCGTCGGCACACGGGGGGCGCTGGCTGGAACCGGCCTGCTGTTCGGCCTGGCCCACTACCACGGCAATCCGCCCGGTGCCTCCGGCGTGGTGCTGGCGGGCTTCCTGGGGGTGCTCCTGGCCAAGAGCATGGTGGAGACCGGCGGATCCCGGTGGGCCTGGATCATCCACTGGCTGCAGGACGTGGTGATCTTCTCCGCCCTGACTCTGGCCTGGACGAATCTGTAGCTCGGGCGCCATCGGAGCGCGGCGGAGGCCGCCGCTGTTCACGGCCGGGCCGGTGGGCGGACCCCGTCCACCGGCGGCGTCAGGCCGGGACGCCGGCGCCCTCGGCGAGTGCGGAGTGCACGAGCGACACGACTGTCGCTCCTTCACCCACGGCCGACGCCACCCGCTTGACCGAGCCGGCCCGGACATCCCCGACGGCGAACACCCGCGGCAGGCTCGTCTCCAGCAGCAGCGCCTGGTGGGCCGCCCTGCCGGGCGCATGCTCGGCCCGCACATCCGGGCCGGTGAGGACGAAGCCGTGGGCGTCCCGGCGGATCTCGTCCGGCAGCCACCCGGTGTCCGGCACAGCGCCGATCATCACGAACATCGCGTCGGCCTGGACCTCGATCTGCTCACCTCCTGACCGGAGCGTCAACGACGTCAGCCACTCGGTGCCGCCACACGCGATGACTTCCGTGCCGGTCAGGACCTGGACGTTGGGCAGGGCCGCCAACTGCTCGACCAGGTAGTGCGACATGCCGGACGCCAGCGATCCGGACCGGACGACGAGGGTGACCTGATCGGCGGACTCGGCGAGCTTGACCGCCGCCTGGCCGGCCGAGTTGCCTCCACCGACGATGAACACCCGCCCACCGGAGATGCCGGGAAGCTGGACGGTGGGGGATCCGTACTGGACGCCCGACCCGACCAGCGCCTCGGCGCCGGCCGCAGGCAGGCGTCGGTAGCTGACGCCGATGGCGAGGACGACGGCGCGGGCACGCACCTCGCTGCCGTCCTCGAGGCGGATCACGTGTTCGGCGTCCTCCCTGTGCAGCGACGAGACCCGTCGCGGAACCAGCACCTCGGCGCCCAGCCGCACCGCCTGGGTGCCCGCGCGCTGCATGGGCGCGCCGCCGCTGATGCCGCTCGGGAAACCGAGATAGTTCTCGATCCGGGAACTCGTGCCGGCCTGGCCGCCGTAGGCCTGCGACTCCAGGACGAGGGTGCGCAGTCCCTCCGACGCGCCGTAGACCGCAGCGGCCAGACCGGCCGGTCCCGCGCCGACGACGACCAGGTCGTAGCGGTCGCGGGCAGGAGTGGTCCGGGCGCCGAGCGCGTCGGCCACCTGGCGCGGCTCCGGGTCGAGGAGCACAGCGCCGTTGTGTAAGAGCAACAGCACCTGGTCCGGGCGCGCGGCGTGATGTCCGCGCAGCAGGCTGCCGCGCCCGGATCCCGGGTCCAGCCACTCGTGCGGCAGGCCGTTGCGGGTGAGCAAGTCACGCAGTTCGTTACCGCGCGCCGAGGTCGGCGCACACACCACCGTGATGGTCTGCACGGCCATCAGCTGGTCCAACTGCCACTCCTCGATCAGGTCGTCCACTGGTGGGTGCAGGCGGTCTGCTGCGGGGCGCCACGGGTGCGGAACGGCTGCGTGGGCGTCGCCGCTGGCGAGCGCGCCGCGGACCAGCTCGCCTTCGTCGTACTGCGCGGGGTCGGTGACGTACGCGGCGGACAGCAGGACGCGTCGCACCCCGGGGAACCGGTGGCGGATCTCGGCCAGCAGGGCCGGCCCCTGCCCGCCGGGCAGTCGGCTGGCGACCAGCGCGAGAGCCACGGTCCGGGACCGCTCGACGAGCAGGTCCCTGGCCACCTCGCCGGTGGCCGCAGCGAGCACCCGTTCGGCGCCCAGGTGGGCGGACAGGTCGGCGACCAGACCGCTTCGGACGTCGTCGTCCGGGACGACGACCAGGACCGCCCCCGGAAGGGCTTCCGACGACTGGGACATGCCATCTACTCTGCCGGATCTCGCTGGCCCATCGGCCCCTCCCGCCCGCGGTCAGCGGATCTCGTCCGCACCCGCCGGATCGTCCGCGTCGTCACGTCGCGACGCCCGAGGAGAAGACCGTCATGAGCGTTCCAGCCGGTCCCGCCACAGCCGTCGACGCGGACCTCATCACCCGCGAGAGCCTGCACCGCACGCTCGCCGAGCGCGACGTCGCGCTGGTGACGATGCATCCGCCGCCCGTCTTCGCGCGCTCGCACACCCCCGGCAGCCGCGACCACGAGTCCTACGAGGCGCTGGCCGCCGACCTCTCACCGGATGACGAGATCGTCGTCCGCTGCGCCGACGGGAAGTGCCGGGCAAGCCGGTACGCGCTCGAGGCGCTGCGGCAGAGCGGGTTCCGTCGCGTGCGCCGCTACGCCGGCGGGATGAGCGACCGGGTAGGAGCCGGGCTGCCGGTCGACACGGGAGAGGCCCGGCGATGACCTTTGCGACCGCGCTGCGCGGCCGGCTGCCGTGGTTCCTGCGCCGCGGCGGCACCTGCAGCCACCTGGACGCCGTGCGCGACGTCTCGCCCAGTGCCGACGGGTGCGAGGATTGCATGAAGGCCGGTGACGCCTGGGTGCACCTGCGCATGTGCCTGATCTGCGGGAAGGTCGGCTGCTGCGACCAGTCGAAGAACAAGCACGCCACCGCGCACTTCCACGAGACCGCCCATCCGCTCGTGCAGTCACGCCAGCCTGGCGAGACGTGGCGCTGGTGCTACGTCGACCAGGTCATGCTCACCCGCTGAGGCCCGTGCCCGGCGCCGAAGCAGTCGGGCGTGACGGGATCAGAGCCCCGGCGGGCCACGCCGCGGACGGCGAGCAGCAACGCCGCACCGGTGGCCAGGACGGCGACGAGAGCGGCACGCAGGTAGTCGCCCGTGTCGGCGCCCTGGAGCAACGCGGTGGAGGCGGCCGGCCAGCGCCGAGGGCAGCCACGGCTCCAAAGCCGGGATCGCGGCGAGCAGCGGGAGGACCAGGACGACGGCGAGTGCGACCGCGACGGCCGACAACGTGCTACGGGCACGCGTGGCGACCGCCGCGGTGACTCCGAGGGCGCAGACGAGGTACAGGGAGCCCAGTGCTCACCCGGTCAGCACGGCCGGGACATCGGGCAGGCCGATCAGGATGCCGGTCTCCTCCACCGTCCAGCGGGGGAGGACCAGCCGGTCGGCGGAGGGCACGCGGGCGCGGGAGAAGACAGCGAGCGGCATCGGCGGGCGTGGGCGCTGTGGCCTGCACGGTGCTGTTCCGGGCCGTGCCGACCGCGGACAGGAGTTCGTCGGCGTAGCGGCCCATCAACGGGCCGGTGCACGCGAAGAGCAGGAACGGAACGGCCGACCCGATCCACCGTCGGGTGCCGGTCAGGCGCAGCCACTCCAGCCGCCACAGCCCGAGCGGCCGGACGGTCGTGGCCCCGCGGTGCACGCCGGAAGCGCCCGGCGGACGGCTGGTGGCGGCGGTCACGAGTTCTCCCGGGTGGTGGTCAGGGACGGGCCGAAGCGGGGGACCCGGACGGGGAGGGTGTCGTCGGAGACGTGGCTCGCGGTCATCGGGCTCCGTGGTTCGCGTCGGGGCCGGGTGCCCCGCTCGTCGCCGACGCCAGGAGCGGGGGCCGATCCGGTCGTCCTGCCGACGTCCTGTTCCGTGCTCCTCCTGGAGGAGGAGCGAGGCCGTCGGCATGGTCGTCACGACCCGGCCGGCGTGACCAGCCCGCGCTCGTAGGCCAGCACGACGGCCTGGACCCGGTCGCGCAAGCGCAGCTTCATGAGCACGTTGCTCACGTGGGTCTTCACCGTCGTCTCGCTGAGGACGAGCTCCCTGGCGATCTCGGCGTTGGACAGCCCCCGGGCCACGAGCAGCAGCACCTGGTGCTCGCGTTCGGTGAGCTGGGGGAGGGGCGCCGGCGCGGTCGTCGTGGTGGTCGGCAGCTGCCGGGCGAAGCGGTCGAGCAGACGGCGCGTGACCCGGGGCGCGACGACCGCCTCACCACGGTGGACGACGCGGACGGCTTCGACGAGGTCGTCGGCGGGGACGTCCTTGAGCAGGAACCCCGACGCCCCGGCACGGAGTGAGTCGACCACGTACTCGTCCAGGTCGTAGGTGGTCAGCACCAGCACGCGCGGCGGGGCGTCGAGCTCGCCGAGCCGGCGGGTGGCCTCGACGCCGTCCATGCGCGGCATGCGGATGTCCATGAGGACGACATCAGGGTGCAGTGCGCGGGCCTGGGCGAGCGCGACCTCGCCGTCGGCGGCCTCACCGACGACCTCGATGTCCGGCTCGGTCTGCAAGATCAGACGGAAGCCGGTACGCAGTAGCGGCTGGTCGTCGACGAGCAGGACGCGGATCGTCATGACTGGCTCCGGGTGGTCGTCGGGAGGCTGGCGGTGACGGTGAAGCCGCCCCCCGGCCGGGGGCCGGTCCGCAGGCTGCCGCCGTAGGCCGCGACGCGCTCTCGGAGCGAGTTCAGCCCGTGGCCGTCGGCCGGGAACTCGGCCAACCAGCTCAGGGCGCCCCGGCCGTCGTCGTCGACAGCCAGGCACAGGTTCCCCGGTCGCCAGTCCAGGGTGACCCGGGCGGTGGCCCGCCCGGCGTGCTGCTGGGTGTTCCGCAACGCTTCCTGGACGATCCTGTAGGCAGTCAGGGCCACGCCCTGCTCGACCTCTGCCGGGGTGCCTGCGGTGGACAGCTGGACCTCCACGCCGTCCGCGCGGGCCTCGGCCAGCAGAGTCTCCAGATCGGCGAGCCCGGGCTGGGGTCGCATCGCTGCCGCGTCCCCGGTGGGGCGCAGGACGCTCAGGATGCGTCGCATCTCGGCGATGGCGTCGCGGCCCTTGCTCTCCACGTCCGCCAGCAGCTGTTCCGCGGTGTCCGGGTCGTCGCGAAGCAGTCGTCGGGCCGCCGAGGTCTGCACGGTCAGTTCCGTGATGCCGTGGGTGACCAGGTCGTGCATCTCCCGGGCGATCGCTGCCCGTTCGTCCACCTCCGTGGCTCGCGCGCGGGCCTCACGTGCTTCGTAGAGAGCGCGGTTGCGCTCCTCGCGGCCGGCGCTCTCGGCCCGATGACTGCGCACGGACCGGCCGACGGCCCAGACGGCGACGATCATGAAGGTGTTGCTGACCCAGTCCGCAAGCGTGGTCTGCATCGGTCCGGCGACCAGGAGCAGTCCCACCAGCAGGTACACGAGCGCTGCGGCCGGTGCGCTCACCGACACCGGACGCCGGGTGGTGACGGTGTACAGGACGAGCAGCGGCGCGAAGGTGGCCACGCTCTGCGGGTAGCCCAGTTGGAGCGGTACCAGCGAGGCGCCGCAGGCGACGAGGAGCGCCGGCACGGGCCAGCGGGTCCGCACGGCGACGGCCGCGCCGGCGAGCAGGGTCAGCCCCACACCGAGCGCGTCCGGTTCCCGGTGGTCGAACGTCGCCAGCGCCGGACTCGACCAGAGCGACAGGGCACCGAGCGCGGCGACCAGGGCGCCGAGCGCTGCATCGAGCCGCGCTGCGTGTCGCCGCAGGAAGTCCGCCGCTGCAGCGGCCGGTCGTCGCACGAGGGGAACGGTAGGTCACTCCTCGGGTCGGCCGGATCCTCCTCGAGGACCGGTCCGCCACGACCTCCTCCTCTCGGAGGAGGAGGTCGGGAACGGCTCACCGACGGCCGGTGGCTCAGTAGCCTGTCCAGCCGTGTGGACCACCGACAGCGCGACCGCCGACGACGCGCGGCGACCCACGGGCGTGGGAGAGGTACGGGGGGTGGACCCGGACGTCGACCCGCTCCCCGCCGTGCCGGAGAGCGGGTCCGGGTCCGCCGCCGTCCTGCGGGGGCTGGGGCTGGACGCGCTGGTGGAGATGCTGGAGACCTCCGGCTACGGCGTCTGCGTGACCGGCGACGACCACCGGTGGGTGTACCTGAACCCCAGCGGCTGCCGCCTCGTCGGGCGTTCGTTCACCGAGCTGCAGGGCGAGGACTACCTGCTGTCGTTCCCGGAGCACGAGCGGGCGTACCTCCTGGCCCTGGAGCACGACCAGCGGGACGGGGACACCGGCTTCTACGCCAACACGATCGTGCGGCCGGACGGCCGCGAGGTCGGCATCACGTGGTCGGGCTCCGTGCTGCACGCGGGCGGCGAGGAACTCGCCCCGGCGATCTTCCACCCCACCTTCGGGCTGGCCAGCGCCGGGCAGGACGCGGTGGCCCTGGGCGCGGCGGCCGCCCGCATCGCCGAGGGCGGGTCGGTCGGCGACGTGCTGGACTCCCTGGCCGAGGAGGCCGTCGCCCGGTCACGCGCGGTGGCCTGCCTGGTGCTCGTGGAGTGCCCCGACGGCCGGCTCGCCCTGGGCGCCGGCGCCGGGCTGCCCGAGCAACTCGGTGTCGCGGTGCGGGCTGCCCACCTGCGACTGGCCGACCTGCCCGGCGGTGACCAGCTGACGACGGGACGGCTCATGCTGCTGTCCGACGGGCGGACTCGGCTCGCCGCGTCGCCGTCGACAGCGATCATCGCCGAGCTGACCGCCGGACTGGCGTGGGAGGGGTCGGTCAAGGTGCCGCTGCACCGGGGCGGGCAGATCGTCGGCGCCCTCGTCCTGCTGCTGCCGGCCACCGTCACCGCGCCCACGAAGGCGGAGCTGACCTCGTGGTCGGCCCTGGGAGCGCACGCGTCGGTGGCGCTGGCCGACGAGCAGCTGCGGGAACAGGCCGCCGCGCACGCCGCCGAGCTGGAACGGCACCGGCTCGGCCGCGACCTGCACGACTCGGTGAGCGCTGCCCTGTTCTCGATGCACGCACGAGCGCAGGCGATCCAGCGGGGGCTGGCCGCGGGCGCGTCCGAGGTCGTGGCCGAGGCGGCGCGGGACCTGGAGGTCCTGTCCAGGGAGGCGGTCTCCCAGCTCCGGCAGATGGTCTCCGGGATGCGCGGGGAGGACTCCGAGCCGCCCGTGGATCTGCGGGAGGCGCTGCGCGAGCTGGCGACCACCTGCACCACGCGCCACGGGCTGCCGGTAGGGCTGCAGCTGGACGACGCGGTGCCGCCCGTGGGGGCCGAGGCCACCCAGCACCTGGTCCGGATCGCGGGGGAGGCGCTGCACAACTGCCTCAAGCACGCCGGCGCCTCATCGGCGACCGTCGCTCTGGACGTGCTCGATGACGAACTGGTCCTCACCGTCACCGACGACGGCCGCGGGTTCGACCCGGCCGCCCGTCGGGCTGGGGGCCACGGGCAGCGGACGATGCAGGAGCGGGCGAAGCTCTGCGGGGGGACCGTGCACGTGGACAGCGCTCCCGGCCTCGGCACCCGCCTCGTGGTCCGGGTTCCTCTCGTCGGCTGACACGAGCACCGGAGGAGCGCCCCGTGCGGGGCGCCCCTCCGTCGTCGTGGCCCTCGGTCCTCCGGTCAGGTGGTGGCGATGGCGTCGAGCACCTGCATCCGCGCGGCCCGCCGGGCGGGCCAGACGGCGGCCAGGACGCCGATCACCGCGCCGATCCCGAGGAAGAGGACCAGCCGCCCGCCCGGCACGACCAGCTCGGAGATGCCCTGGTCGGACAGCGCCCGGCTGAGGCTGATCCCGATCAGCCCGCCGAGCGCCAGCCCCAGCACCGAGCCGTACACCGAGATGAGCACCGACTCGAGCCGCACCATCCGGCGCAGCTGGGTGCGGGTCATGCCGATCGCCCGGAGCAGGCCCACCTCGCGGGTCCGCTCGAGCACCGACATCGCCAGGGTGTTGACGATGCCCAGGACGGCGATCAGCACCGACAGCACCAACAGGGCGTTGATCAGCATCAGGATCTGGTCGACCTGCCCCTTCTGCTCGCCGGCGAACTCGTCGCGGTCCTTGAGGGTCACGACCGGGTAGGGGGCGATCGCCGTCTCGATGGCCGATCGCACGGACGCGGCGTCCGCCCCGTCCGCCAGGTCCACGTAGACGTACCGGTCCAGCTCCGCACCGCCGGTGACGGCGAAGGTCTCCAACGACACGACCGCCGGTGCGATCACCTGGTTGGCCGCGAAGACGCCGCCGACGGTCAGCTGTGCCGTGTCCCCGGTGGCCGTCACCATCTCCACGGTGTCACCGACGTCCCAGCCGTGGCTGTCTGCCGTCGGCTCGTCGACCACCAGCCCCCGGCCGGCGAGGCCCGCGCTGCTGCCGTCGCGGTAGTCCAGCAGCACCGTGCTGTCCAGCGTTCCGGGGTCGACCGCCGCGAGCAGGGTTCCCTGCCCGTCGAGCATGGCCTGGCCGAACCGCTCCTGGGTGACGGCGTCGACCCCGTCGATCGTGCGGAGCCGGTCGGCGACCTCCGGGGTGAAGGGCTGACCCACCGAGGTCGAGACGACGAAGTCCGCCCTCAGCGCCGTGCCGATCAACTTGTCCACCGAGGCGTTGGTCGAGGCGCCCAGGATGCTGAAGGCCGTCACCAGCGCGAGGCCGACCATCAGCGCCGATGCCGTGGCCGCCGTCCGGCGGGGATTGCGCTGGGCGTTCTCCCGGGCGAGGTGCCCGGTCGTTCCCCACACCCGGGGCAGGACGGCCCCCACCGACCGGGCGAACGGCCGCGCCAGGACCGGGCTCAGCGCGATGGCGGCCAGGACCAGGCCCAGCCCACCGAACCCGACCAGCTGGGCGGCGCCTCCACCGTCGGCCAGGAGGCTGATGACGAGTGCACCGGCACCGACGACGGCCAGCACCGAACCGGCGAGGGTGCGCCGGCGCAGCGAGCGCTCCGTCGCCACGTGGTCGTCACGCATGGCCGCGACCGGGGGGGTGGCGGCGGCCCTGCGGGCGGGCAGGTACGCCGCGACCAGCGTGACCACCACGCCGACGGCGTAGGACCAGGCGATCGTGCCCGCCGACAGGACCAGGTTCCCGTCCAGCGTCAGGCCGAAGCTCCCGAACAGCGCCCGCAGGGCCGAGGCGATGCCGAACCCGCCCAGCAGTCCCAGGGTCGAACCGAGGACGCCCATGACGAGGGCCTCGGTGAGGACCGACCGGGTCACCTGTCCGCGGCCGGCGCCCAGGGCGCGCAGCAGCGCCAGCTCCCGCGTGCGCTGGGCGACGAGCATGGAGAAGGTGTTGAGGATGATGAACGACCCCACGAAGAGGGCGATGCCGGCGAACGCCGTCAGCAGCACGGTGATGAAGGAGAGGCCCTCCTCCAGTGCCGCCGACTGCTCGTCGGCCTGCTCCTGCGCGGTCGTCACGTCGTAGTCGTCGCCCACGGCGGCGGCGATGCGGTTCCGGAGCTCGTCGTGGGACACCTCGTCGGCGGCGAGCACGTTGATGCCGGTGAAGTCGTCCCCCAGCCCGAGGAGGGTCTGCGCGGTGCCCAGGTCGAACGCGGTCAGGGAGGCACCGGCCAGACCGCCGTCCTCGCCGAACGTGAAGATGCCGACGACCTCTGCCTCGATGCGCGGTCCGGGGGTGAGCAGGGTGACGCGGTCGCCGACGGTGTAGCCGATCTCCTCGGCAGTCGCCCGGTCGAGTGCGACCTCGCCGTCGTGAGCCGGTGCCCGCCCGTCGGTGAGCTCGCTCGGTGACAGGTCCCGGTCGTCGAACCAGCTGACGCCCACACCCGGTGCGCCGCCGGTGTCGAGCACGTCGCCGTCCCGGTCCAGGACGTAGACGCCCTCGGTCTGCACGTACCCCTCGGCCGCGGCCACGCCGTCGACGGCACGCACCTGCTCCACCAGGGCCGAGGGCAGGTGGGCGGTGGTGCCGCTGGGGCCGTTGACGCCCTCCTCGAAGGCCGCTGCGGGCTCGACGCTCACGTCGGCCGCGGTGCTCTCGAACAGCGCGGTGAAGGTCCGGTTGAGCGTGTCGGTGAAGATCATGGTGCCGGCGACGAAGGCGACGCCGAGCACGATGGCGAGTCCGGAGAAGGCGAGCCGCAGCTTGTGCGCCATCAGGCTGCGCCAGGTGGTCCGCCACATCTCAGATCACCTCGGTGGCGCCGCGGCCGGCGGTGTCGAAGGCCTTCATGCGCTCGAGAACCCGATCGGCGGTCGGAGCCGCCATCTCGTCGACGATGCGCCCGTCGGCCAGGAACAGCACCCGGTCGGCGTAGGAGGCCGCCGACGGGTCGTGGGTCACCATCACGACGGTCTGGCCCATCTCGCGCACCGAGGTGCGCAGGAACGACAGCACCGAGGCGCCGCTGCGGGAGTCGAGGTTCCCGGTGGGCTCGTCGGCGAAGATGATGTCCGGCCGGCTCGCCAGGGCGCGAGCGCAGGCGACGCGCTGCTGCTGCCCGCCGGACAGCTCGGTCGGCCGGTGTCCCAGCCGCTCCCGCAGGCCCACGGCGTCGATGACACCGTCCAGCCAGGCCCGGTCGGGGGTGCGACCGGCGATGTCCATGGGCAGCGTGATGTTCTCCAGCGCGGTCAGCGTGGGCAGCAGGTTGAAGGCCTGGAAGATGAAGCCGACCTTGTCCCGGCGCAGCCGGGTGAGGCCCTTGTCGTCCAGGGCGCTGATCTCGGTCTCGCCGATCCACGCCTGGCCGGAGGTCAGGCCGTCCAGACC
Organism: Blastococcus sp. SYSU DS0533; assembly: GCF_054050775.1. Classification (NCBI taxonomy): domain Bacteria; kingdom Bacillati; phylum Actinomycetota; class Actinomycetes; order Geodermatophilales; family Geodermatophilaceae; genus Blastococcus; species Blastococcus sp. SYSU DS0533. The sequence goes on from NZ_JBJGZZ010000002.1 coordinate 213,323, forward strand.
GGCCATGCAGTGCATCAGCGTCGACTTGCCGGACCCCGACGGGCCCATGATCGCGGTGAACTGACCGCGGCGGAACGCGACGTCGACGGTGTCGAGGGCGACGACCCGCGTGTCGCCCTCGCCGTACACCTTGCTCAGCGCCGCTCCGCGAGCGGCGTACGCGTGGGCGGCCGCGAGCCCGTCGGCTGCGGTCATCGTCCGGTGGACCGTTGTCACGATCCCTCCTCAAGGGTCCGTGGGATGCCGCACCAGCTGCGGCGCCATGAACTCTGGAGCGGGGACGGCGTCCCGCCATCGGCCGCAGGACGGGACCTGCGGTAGGCCAGGAGGAGGAGACCGGCGCACGCCTACTCCTCGAGGAGGAGGCCGACGAGGGTCCTGCGGCAGGAGCCCCCGGGACCGCCGGGCTGCGGACCATCGACGACATGACGACGACCTGGCCGACGGTGCGGGCGTGGGCGGTACCGGCGCTCCTGCTGGGCGCCGCCGTCGGCTTGCTCCTCACCAACGACACCGCGAGCCCCGACGCCGCCCGCTCCTTCGCTGGGACGGTGGCCGACTGGCCCGCCTGGGCCCGGGACGCCGTGGCCGCCGTCAGCGAGGGCGGCCTCGTCGTGCTGGGGCTGCTTCTCGTGGCCTCCTCCTGGCGCGCGCTCGCAGGGGCCGCGGCAGGTCGCCACGGCGGTCCTGGGGGGCGGGCGTCGTGCTGGCGCTCGCCGCGAGCGGATCGCTGAAGGTGCTCACCGGGCAGGATCGGCCCTGCCGCGAGGTCGCCGGCCTGGACGCCGCCGTTCCGTGCCCTCCGGTCGGGGACTGGTCCCTGCCCAGCAACCACGCGACCCTCGCCGCCGCCTTGGCCACGGCGCTGATCTGGTCAGCCCCCCGGTGGTGGCCGCTGGTGACGCCACTGGCTCTTCTCGTGGCGCCCGCGCGTGTGGGGCTCGGCGTGCACTACCCGCACGACGTCGTCGACGGCCTGATTCTTGGTGCAGTGGTCGGATCGGCGCTGGTTCTCCTGCTGCGGCGGCCCGCGACCCGCTGGGTGACCGCGGGTGAGCGGGTGCCGGCGCTCGGGGTGGTGCTCGCCGGGCCGCGACGCATGTCGTCGGCGGAAGGCCGGCGGCGGTGACGCCACGGCGGTCCTGCCTCAGCGCCCGGCCCCTCAGCTGTCGGGCGTGGGGAACTCGGCCCCGGTGATGGTGGCCCGGAAGAACTCGCCCTCGGCCTGACGGTCCGTGCCCCACCACCAGCCGGCGCGTAGCCGTGAGCCGATGGTCACCCCGGCGAACGTCTGCTCGGCCTCGATGTCCACGCCGAAGGGGTACCAGCCGAATGGTTCGCCGCTCGGGCTGCCCCATCGCTGCATGACGACACCGACGAGCCGGCCGTCGGCGCCGACGGAGAACTCGGCGCGTTCGTCCTGGTCCCCGATCCGCCAGGTCACGATGCAGTGGTCGTCGTCGGCGCCGGGCGCCCACGTCGCGCCGCGGAAGGTGGTGGGCGCCAGGGCCATCTCACCGGCCAGGCGACCTGCGGCGCTGCGCGTGACGTCGGTGCCGATCGCTGTCATGACCGGGAGCAGCCCGCCGAGTCGCCAGTTCATCTGCCCCGTTCCGGAGCTGTAGCGGTCGAAGCCGGTCACCGGCAGCCCGAAGACGCGGGCGGTCGCGGCCCAGATGAACCCGCGGGGCGGGGCCAGGATCTGGGTGGCGGTGAAGGGACGCCAGGACCCGAGGCGGATCTCCCCCCGCATGGTGAGGAGAACCGACGGCCACAGCGGGGTGCCGGGGGCTACGGCGTGGGTGAGCCAGCGGCGGGCGGCCTCGGGCAGGTCGGCGACCATCGCGGCGTCGAACGGCTCCGGCGGCTGCTGGTCGGCGCCGGACAGCAGCTCCCACTCGCGCCGGACACTGCGGGCGGCCCTCGGGACGGGCGGAGCGCTCACCCGTTGCTCCCCGCACCGGGGGTTCCACGGTTGCGATTGGCCGCGGCGACGGTCACCCCCGCGCCGACGAACACGGCCGCATCGACCACCAGACCCGCCCACGCGATCGACGCCGAGGGCAGGAGCACCGCGACCGACACCAGGGCGGCGAGCAGTCCGACCGGACGCCACGTCGGGCGCCCGGCGGCGAGCAGAGCCGCGGTGACCAGGAACAGCAGCAGGGCGATCAGCCACGCGCCTCCGACGGCCATCGCCGCCGTCGAGCCGGCCTCGGGCCGGACGTCGGCGTAACGAAGCTCACCCGGCTGCCCCCACCGCCAGAGCAGCGCCACCCCCATGAGGTGCACCACTCCGTGGACCATCAGAACGACCGCGGCCACCAGCCGCAGCACCCGCATCAAGCGCCGACCACCCGTCCGCCGGAGGACGCCGTTCACTCCCACGACGCTACCGGCCCCCGCAGTTCCGCGGGCGTGCGGCAGCTCGGTCATCGGGTCGGGCGGCCGGCTCGTCACGTGCGCGGCCCGCCGCCCACGGGTTCGCGACAGGAGCCGAAGGCCTTCACGCCGACCGCGCCGCCAGGACCCGTGCGGCCTCCCGCTCGGCGTCGGCGTTGGCGACACCGGCGCGCGAGCCGGCCAGCTTGGCGCGGATGTGCCCGCCCACGGTGATCGGCGGGTAGGCCGAGGTGCCGTCGGCGTCCAGGCACGTGGGCAGCGTCTCGATGACGGCGTCGATGTTGCCGTCGTGGAAGAACGCCGCGGAGCGCCGGCGCTCGATCCTGCCATCGACGATCGGCGGCCTGACCCGGTGCAGCGTCGACATCCACCGCTCGTTGGTCCACCGCGCCATGAGGTCCCCGAGGTTGATCAAAAGCGCCCCGTCGGCGGGCATCACGTCGCTCCACGAGCCGTCCCGGCCGAGCACCTGCAGGCCCTTGACCTGGTCGGCCCAGAGCACGGTGACGATGCCGTAGTCGGTGTGCTCACCCATGCCGGTGAGGTCGCCGTCGAGGGTCACCTCGCCCGGAGGCAGCGCGTAGTTGTTCATCCGCAGGACGTCGAGGCTGTGGTCGGTGTACCGCTCGAAGAAGCCGGCGGGCAGTCCGAGGGCGTCGGCGAACAGCGTCGTGAGCGTGCGTGCCACCCGGCCGGCCTCGTCGAAGTACGCCGAGACCGCCTCGCGGAAGCCCGGGGTCTCCGCGGGCCACACGTTCTCGGCGTAGTCGACGGCCGGCAGCTCGACACCGGGGTAGTCGGTGTGCGCGGCGCCGACGTTGAAGGCCTCGAAGAAGTCGTGCATCCGGTTGGAGGGTGCCAGCCCCAGGCTCAGGCTCAGCGACTCGGTCTTCGGCGGGCTGTAACCCCGGTTCACCTCCGGGGGCGTCCGGTAGGTCTTCTTCGCCTCGAGCGGGAGGTCGAAGAACGAGTCCAGCGCCGTGGCGAAGGCGTCGGTGACCGCGGTCGGGACGCCGTGGCCGAGCACCTGGACGAAGCCGACGGTGCGCGCGGCCTCGTCGAAGGCGCGCGCGGCGGCGGACCTGGCCTCGGCGCTGCCGGCGGGGTCGACGTAGGCGGCGATGTCGACGACGGGCACGGTGAACTCGGTCATCGGGTCTCCTCGGGAAGTGCGGGGGGAGGGGCGTCGGGGGTGGCGGCGAGGGCCGTCGCGGCCCGGCGGCGGAGGTCGGCCTTGCCGGTCTCATCGAGCCAGCAGGCGTCGATGGCGTTGCTGGTGAAGGCGGCCAGCTGGTCGCGGCGGTAGCCGAGGGCGTGCGCGAGGACCCGGAGGTCGTGCGTCGCGTCGGTGCCGAACATCGGCGGGTCGTCGGAGTCGATGGTCACGCACAGCCCGGCGTCGACCATCTCCCGGATGCGCGCGTGCGTGCCGTCGCCGCTCCCGGAGTAGCGGCCGATGTCGGAGCTCACCGGGGTGCAGGTGAACGGGATCCGCTCCGCGACGCAGCGGGCGGTGATCTCCGGGTCGTCGACGACGTGGTAGCCGTGGTCGACCCGGCTGCAGCCGAGCTCGTCGAGCAGGGTCAGCACGTGCCGAGGCGGACCGGACTCCGAGTGCGCCGTCCGCTGCAGCCCGGCCCGGCCTGCCAGCCGGTAGGCCTCGACGAACCGGCCGGGCGGGCCGTTGACCTCGGCGTAGTCCAGCCCGACGCCCACGACCTCGTCGACGCGGTGCTCGACGACCTGCTCGACCAGCTCGACGGCGGCCGCGCCGCTGCGCTCCCGGTTGATGCCGACGACGAGACGGGAGTCGATGCCGGTGTCGGTGCGGGCGTCGCGCAACCCGGTGAGGACGCCCTCGAGGATGCGTCGGTAGGGGACGCCCGGGTGCCCGGGCGGGCTGAGGTGCAGCTCCCGGTAGAGGACGCCGTGGTCGGCGCCGCCGGCGGTCAGCGACTCGTACGTCACGCGGCAGAAGTCGTCGGCGTCGCGGATCACCGAGCCGACGACGTCGAGCACCCGCAGGAACTCGCCGAGGTCCTCGTAGCTGTCGTGGTCGTAGAGGTCCTCGGCGCCCCGCTCCAGCGGCACCCCGTGCTTGGCGGCCAGCTCCACGACGGTCCCGGGCGCCACCGTGCCGATGAGGTGGCAGTGCAGGCTGACCTTGGGCAGGGCCCCGACCATCGCGTCCACCGCCGCGTCGGCGGGCACGGGGCGCGAGTGCGGCGGGTAGCCGGGCGGGCGGGGGGCGGTGGCGGTCATGCGCGGTCCGCCTGCCCGAAGCGGTTGAGCACCGCCGCCTCGACGAGCTGGGCGACGAGGTAGAGCAGCAGGGAGACCAGCGTGATGACCACGACCAGGGCCCACACCTTGCCGATCTGCGAGCGAGCGGCGGCGGAGACGACGGCGTAGCCGACGCCCTTGCCGGTGGCCAGCCACTCGGCCAGCAGCGCGCCGGTCATCGACCCCGGCACCGCGATGCGGACCGAGGCGAAGAACGCCGGCAGCGCCGAGGGGAAGGCCACCTTGGTGAGCACCGTCATCGGGGTTCCGCCGTAGACCAGCACCAGGTCGCGCATCTGCGGGCCGACCGAGCGCAACCCGGCGACGATGTTGACCAGAGCCGGGAAGAGCACCACCACCGCGCTCATGACGGCGACGATCACGTAGCCGCGGCCCACGAGCAGGATGAGCATCGGCGCCAGCGCGATCAGCGGAACGGTCTGCAGGACGAGCGCGACCGGCATGACGGCGCTCTCCGCGGCACGGAACCGGACGACGACCGCGGCCAGCGCCACCGCGACGAGGATCCCGGCGGTGAAGCCGATGCCCGCGTCCAGCAGGGTCCGGCCGAGCAGCCCGGCGATCTCCGCCCGCAGCGCGGGGGCGTCCTCGTCGACGAACAGGATGTCGACGACGTCCAGCGGACCCTTGCCGACGTAGCTCGATACGTCGAACGCCCACAGGCCCCCCACCCACAGGGCCACGACGACGGCCAGGACCACCGCCATCGTGCCGACGGCCCGCAGCGTGGCCAGCAGGAGCGGGTGCCGGCCCCGGCCCGGGCCCCCGATCGGGCGGGGCGCCAGCAGGTCGGCGCTCACGCGGCCCCCCGGGACCACGGCGTGACGACCCGTCCCAGCAGGGCGAACAACCCGTAGAAGGTGCCCGCGACCAGCGCGCAGCCCAGGCCGATGGCCCAGGCGCCCTCGACGTCGACGTTCTGCTGGGCGATCTTGAGCGTGATCGCCACGCCGCGCTGCACGCCCCCGACGTACTCGCCCAGGATCGCCCCGAGGAAGGCCAGCGGCGCGGCCACCCGGAGCGCGGCCAGCACGGAGGGGAGCGCGGCGACCAGCCGCACCTTGGTCAGCTGCCGCACCGCCCCGCCGCCGAAGACGCGCACCACCTCGAGGGTGGCCGGGTCGGCCGAGCGCAGCCCGAGCACGGTGCCGACGACGGTGGTGAAGAAGACCGACAGCGCCGCCAGGGCGGTCGCGGTGCCGGCCCGCTGGCCCTCGTCGGGATTGCCGATGACGATGAAGAGCACCGGCGCGATCGCGACCAGCGGCACGCAGTAGGTGACGACGGCGACCTGCATGACGAGCTGCTCCAGCGCCGGCACCAGCAGCGTCAGGGCGGCCAGTGCGACCGCTGCGACCGTGCCGTAGCCGAAGCCGACCGCGGCCTCCTGCAGCGTGATCCCGAAGTGGGTGGCGTAGAAGGTCCAGCCCCGGTCGGCCGCCGCGCCCACGACCCCGGCGGGGGAGGGGATGCGGGCGTCGGCCAGCACGGTGAGCACCAGCAGCCACCACACCGCCACCGCACCCAGCAGGCCCAGCGCGCCGAAGCCGGCCGCGCGCACCGGCTCGCGGGACAGCAGGCCGTTCACCCCGCCGCCGTCCCGCTGCCGAACAGCAGCTCGGAGGCGTGGTCGTGCAGGTCGTGGAACTCCGGCGTCCGCATGATCTCCGGGTGCCGGGGGCGGGGGAGGTCCACGTCGATGACCTCCACGATCCGCCCCGGCCGCGCGCTCATGACCGCGACCTGGTCCGAGAGGAAGATCGCCTCCGAGATCCCGTGGGTGACCATCAGCGTGGTCGCCGGCTTCTCGGTCCAGATTCGCAGCAGCTCCACGTTCAGCCGCTGCCGGGTCATGTCGTCCAGGGCGCCGAACGGCTCGTCGAGCAGCAGCACCGACGGCTTAACGACCAGCGCGCGGGCGATGGACACGCGCTGCCGCATGCCGCCGGAGAGCTGGGCCGGCTTCGCCTTTTCGAACCCGGTGAGACCCACGAGCTCGATCAGCTCGCGGACCAGGGCGGTGTCGGGCCGGGTGCCGGCGACCTCGAAGGGCAGCCGGACGTTCGCCTCCACCGTGCGCCATGGCAGCAGCGCGGAGTCCTGGAAGGCGATGCCCAGGGCGTGCGCCCGGCGCAGCTCGGCCGGGGTGGTGCCGTCGACGAGCGCGGTGCCGCCGGTCGGCTGCTCGAGGCCGGCGAGGATCCGCAGGATCGTGGACTTGCCGCAGCCCGAGGGGCCCAGCAGCGAGGAGAAGCTGCCCTGCGCGGTGTGCAGGGTGGCGTTCGTGAGGGCCTGCACCTGCTTGCGGCCGGAGCCGAAGGTCTTGGTCAGGCCCTGGAGGTGGATGCCGGTGCCCCCGGCCGGTCGCGGTGCGGCCGACCGGGGGACCTCGGCCTCGGAGAGCGAGGTCACGGTGGAGTTCCTGTCCGTGTCGGGGCGGTCAGGCCGCGCTGGGCACCTCGACGAGCTCCGGCTTCTCCTCCAGCAGCTCCTGGAGGATGGAGAGGTCGAAGAGGTCGTCGGCGTCGGAGATGTCGATGCCGGCGGCGGCCAGGGTGGCCAGGTTCTGGTCGATCAGCTCGTCGGAGATCGTCAGCAGCCCGTTGGACTCGACGTCGGGTGTGACGATCAGCGTGCTCTGCACCTCCGCCTGCTCGACCTCCTTGGCCATGTCCAGGTCCAGATCGGCCCCGTACTCCTCGACCGCGAGGCGGGCGCCCTCCTCCGGGTCGCGCAGGTAGTCCTGCCAGCCGAGGATCTCGGCCTCGAGGAACGCCTTCACCGTCTCGGGGTTCTCGGCGATCATCTCGTCGGTCGTGATGATGCTCTCGGCGACGAAGGGCAGGCCGTTGTCGGCGAAGGGCAGGTTGGTCACCTCGTAGCCGGCGGCCTGCACGGTGATCGACTCGTTGGTCAGGTAGGCCAGGAAACCGTCGACCTCGCCGTCGATCAGTGGCGCCGGGTCGTACTCGACCGGCACCTTCTCCACGGAGCCGGGGTCGATGCCGTTGACCTCGCGCAGCGCGTCGAACAGCGTCTCGTTGCCGCCGGCCTGGACGCCGATCCGCTTGCCCACGAGGTCCTGGGGGGTGGCGATGTTCCCGCCGTCGGCCAGGGACAGGATGGTGAACGGGTTCTTCTGGAACTTGGTGCCGACGATCTTGAGGGGAGCGTCCTCCTCGGCGACCACCTGGGCGGTGGCCACGGCGTTGCTCAGGCCGAAGTCGGCCTCCCCGCTGGCCACGAGCGTCTCGATCGGCCCCGGGCCGGGGTCCATCGTCACGTCGGAGAAGCCGACCGCCGTGTAGTGGCCGTTGGTGTCGGCGAAGTACTCGCCGGCGAACTCGGCGTTCTTGATCCAGGACAGCTGGAGCGTCAGCGGGCCGAGGTCCCCGCCCTCGGCGGCGGCGGTGTCCGTCTCCTCAGAGCCGCCGCACGCCGTCAGGGCGAGGGCGGCCGCTGTGAGGGCGGCGGCGGTGCGCAGGGCGCGCTTGTTCATGAGCTTCTCCTGGTCGGGAAGGGGCGGTCTCCTCGACGGCGGAGCGGTGAGCCGGCCCCGTCGTCGTCCGTGCGGGACGCTAGGAGCGGAGGGTTTCGGCGCAGGTGGAGCAGCGTTTCGGCGGCGTAAAAGAAACTCCCATCCCGGCCCGGAACGGTCGTTCCACCAGGTCAGTAGTCCACGCGCCGCGGGTTGTCCCGCCAGGCCGCGAACGGCGTGATCGCGGATCCCAGCCGCAGCTCGTGCACCGCGGTCGGCCACGTGGGCGGCTCGGCGGCGAGCAGGTCGTAGAACGCTCGGTCGTCGAACCCGCCGTCGGCCGCGTCGTGGCGGTTCGCCGCGAAGACCACCCGGTCCAGCCGCGCCCACAGGGCCGAGGTCGCGCACATGGGGCACGGCTCGCAGGAGGTGTAGAGCGTGCACCCCGCGAGGGAGAACGTGCCCAGTTCCCGGCACGCCGACCGGATCGCGGTGACCTCGGCGTGCGCGGTGGGGTCCAGGTCGCGGGTGACCCGGTTGACCCCGGTGGCGATCACGGCGTCGCCGCGGACCACGACCGCGCCGAACGGGCCGCCCCCGGCGGCCACGTTGGCGGTGGCGAGGTCCACGGCCTGCTGCAGCCACTTCTCGTCGACGGTGGACGTCATGCGGTGCCTCCTCGGGTGAGCCGCCAGATGCGGTCCCTGCTCATCGGCAGGGCGTGGGGCCGGACGCCGACGGCGTCGCGCACGGCGTTGGCGATCGCGGGGGCGACCGGGTTGTAGGGGGCCTCGCTCATCGACTTCGCGCCGTGCGGGCCCAGGGCGTCGACGGTGTCCGCGACCAGGACCCGCGTCGTCGGCACGTCGCCCAGCTGCGGGGTGCGGTAGGTGCGGAAACCGCGGGTGAGCACCTGGCCCTCCTCGACGAGGACCTCTTCCTGCAGCGCCGAGCCGAAGGCCTGGGCGACCCCGCCCTCGACCTGGCCGCGCAGCTGCTCGGGGTTGAGCACCACGCCGGCGTCCACGGCCTGCACCGAGTCCAGGACGCGGAGCTCGCCGCTGGCCGGGTGCACCGCGACGCGGACGGCGTGCACGTTGAACGCCACCGAGCGCCGGCCGCCGTCGCTGGTGCCGGTGGCCACGAGCGGCCCCTCCAGGCCGGCGAGGGCGGGGAGGCCGCCGAGGGCGTCGAGCCGGCGGCGCACGTCGGCCGCGGCGCGCTGCACGGCCAGCCCCGCGACCACCGACCCGGTGGACCCGAAGGCGCCGGAGTCGTAGCCGGAGGTGGCGGTGTCGGAGGCGATCAGGCGGACGCGGTCGGGGGCGATGCCGAGGGCGTCGGCCACCAGCTGGGTGTGCACGGTGGCCGTGCCGTTGCCGAACTCGGCCGTGCCGACGGAGACGGTGGCGGTGCCGTCCGGGGCCAGTGCCACGCGGGCGTGGGAGTGGTGCCCCCGCGGCGGGATGGTGGCGATCATCGCCAGCGCCATCCCCTCACCGATGACCCAGCCCTCCGCGGGGGGCTCCGCCGGCCCGGTCTCCCGGAGCGCCGCCTCGGCGAGGTCCAGGCACTGGTCCAGGCCATAGCTGCCGAACTCGAGGTCGGTGCTCGGCGGCCCGTTGACCACCAGCGGGTCGCCGGGCACGACCACGTTGCGGCGGCGCAGTTCGAACGGGGAGATCCCGACCTCGCGGGCCAGCTCGTCCAGCGCCGACTCGACGGCGAAGACCACCTGGCCCAGGCCGTAGCCTCGGAAGGCGCCGCTGGGCGGGTTGTTGGTGTAGACCGCCTCGGCGTCGACCCGCTTGGCCGGGCAGCGGTAGACGGCGACCGACTCGTGGACGCCGTGGAACATCACGCCGGGCCCGTGGTTGCCGTAGGCCCCGGTGTCGCTGAGGACCTCCACGCGCAGGGCGGTGAGCCGCCCCTCGCCGTCGGCGCCGGCCTCGACCGAGACCCGCATCGGGTGCCGCAGCGGGATGGCGGTGAACTGCTCCTCGCGGGTCATCTCCAGCTGCACGGGGCGCCGGTCGCCGCGCTCGGCCAGCCGCAGCGCGGCCAGCGCCACCACGTCCTCGACCAGCAGCTCCTGCTTGCCGCCGAACCCGCCGCCGACCCGCGCGGCGACCACCCGCACCCGGTCGCGGTCGCGGCCGAGCACCCGGGCCAGCTCGTCCCGGACCAGGAAGGGCACCTGGGTGCTGGTGCGCACGACGAGGGTGCCGTCGTCGTCGACCCACGCCCGGGCGCCGTGCGTCTCGAGGGCCGCGTGCGCCACCCGGCCGCTGGTCCACGTGCCCCGGACGGTGTGCGCGGCGGCGCGCAGGCCGGCCGCGACGTCGCCGACCTCACCGTGCGTGGCGGCGACGACGTTGCGGTGCGGCTCGGCGATCCGGGAGGCGGCCGGGTCCTTGTCGCCGTGCAGCAGCGGGGCACCGGGGGCCCGCGCCGTCTCGGGGTCGAAGACGGCCGGCAGGACTTCGTACCGGACCTCGACCAGGGCGGCGGCGCGCTGCGCGACGGCGGCGGACTCGGCCACGACCACCGCGACGCGCTGGCCCTGGAAGCGGACGACGTCGTCGAGCAGCCGGGTGTCGTCGGGGTCGTCCAGCCGGCTCTCGTGCCGCGCGGTCGAGTAGAGGACGTCGGGGGAGTCGGCGCGGGTGAGGACCAGCACGACACCGGGGAGCACCTCGGCCCGGGCCGCGTCGACCGAGAGGACCCGGGCGTGGGCGTGCGGCGAGCGGACCAGGGCCACGTGCAGCAGCCCGGCGTCGGGGAGGTCGAGCGTGAACTCCTCCCGGCCGGTGACCACCCGCGGCCCGGCCGGGGCGGCGACCGAGCAGCCGACGCCGCCGCCGGTCGCCACGTTCGCCCGGCCCTCGAGCGCGTCCCGGATGGACCGGTACCCGGTGCAGCGGCACAGGTTGCCCTTGAAGGCGCGCTCGGGCTCGGCGACGTCCACGGTGCCGTCCGCGGCGGCCAGCGCCGTCGCCGTCACCACCCAGCCGGGCGTGCAGAAGCCGCACTGGAAGGCGGCCGCCTCGACGAAGCGCCGCTGCACGGGGGAGAGGTGCTCGGGCGTGCCGAGCCCCGCCGCCGTCGTCACCTGCCGGCCGCCGGCGCGGGTGGCAGGGGTGATGCAGGAGTGCACGGGCACGCCGTCGAGCAGGACGGTGCACGCGCCGCAGTCCCCCGAGTCGCAGCCCTTCTTCACCGCGGTCCCGCCGCACTCGCGGATCCAGCTGCGCAGGCACTGGCCGGGCGCCGGCGAACCGGGCACCTCGCTGCCGTCGAGGATCACGGGGTTCCCCCTCCCAGCTCGGCGTGCACCTCTGCCGCGAGCCGCACCGTCTGGGCGGCCCGCCAGTCCGCGGCCCCGTGGGGATCGGCGAACCACCCCGCCGCGCCGCACGCGTCGGCCACCGCGTCGTGCACCGCCGTACCGGTCGCGGTCGGCGGCACCGCCAGCACCACCGGCCGGGGCACCGAGGCGGTCACGGTGAGGACGACGGCGCCCGGGTCGCGGCGGCCGATCACGAGCGCGGCGCTGCGGCCGTGGTCGGTGAGGGCGGCGCGGCGGAACGCCGTGGGCGCACGCAGTGCGGATCCGGGCAGCTCGACGGCACGGAGCACCTCGCCGGGCCGCAGGTCCACGACGCCGACGTCCCGCACGAACCCGGCGACGGGGACCCGCCGCTCCCCGCCCTCGGGGGTCCAGAGCACGATCTCGCCGGCGAGCGCCGCGGTGAGCGCGATCATGGCCCCGGCCGGCAGCCCGAGGCAGAGGTTGCCGCCCACCGTGGCGGCCGACTGCACCTTGAACGACATGAGCAGCGCGTCGGCGCACCGCCCGGCCAGCACCGGATCGGGCCACGGCGCCGTCCGGGCCTGCTGAACGGTGCAGGTGGCGGCCAGCCGCAGGCCGCCGCCGGGCAGCGGCTCCCAGGCGTCCCAGTCCATCGCGGTGAGGTCCACCAGGCCGGTGACCGCCGGCTGCGGCTCGGAGAACAACCACGTCCCGCCGGCCAGCAGCCGCTCGCCGGGCCGGAGCCGCAGGCCCTCCCGGTCCCGCGCGCCGCGGTAGGTCTCCACCCAGGCCAGGTCCACTACTCCACCTCGCCCAGGCGCGAGTAGGTGGCGCTGATGGCCGAGATCCGGTCCCGGCCGGTGCGCCCCACGCGGGACAAGACACCGTCGGCCAGCACCGCCACCACGCTCATGGCGGCGGCGTAGGAGTCGTAGGCCAGCGTGCCCTGCACCGGGCAGGGCAGCCACACCCGCGCGGCGCCGGAGTGCCCCACGGCGGTGGGGTCGCCGAGCAGCACGACGTCGGCACCCGTCGCCGCGGCGGTGGCGAGAAACCCGGCGAACCCCGCCGGGCGGCGGCGGAAGCCGACGGCCACGACGGCGTCCCCGCGGCCGAGGTCGGCGAGCTCCTCGCCCACCACCTGGCCGGGCAGCGGCGCCAGGTGCACCCGCGGCCGGGCCTGCACGAGCTGCTCGCGCAGGTGCAGGGCGACCGGGTGGCTGTTGCGCCATCCCACGACGAGCACCTGGCGGGCGTCGGCGAGCACCGCCACGGCCTCGGCGACCGCCGGCTCGAGCACGGCGGCGGCGACGGCGGTCGCCTCCGACCCGGCGTGCGTGGCCAGGTCGGGCGGCCCGCCGACGCGCCGCGGCTCACCCGCGGTGCGCAGCGAGCGGAGGTGGTCGCGGACCTCGTCGAAGTCGGTGAAGCCCAGCGAGCGGAACAGCCGGCTCATCGTCGCCTTGGAGACACCGGCCAGGGCAGCCAGCTCGGCCGCGCGGTAGGTGGCCAGGTCGTCGAGGTGCTCCAGGAGCGTCTCGGCGGCGCGCCGCTCCTGCGCGGTCAGCGCCGGGTGGCAGCGGGCGATCCGCTCGTCGATCCGCGGCCCGTTCACGCGCGCGCCTCCACCGCGGCGGCCACGCGGAGCACCGCGGCCTCGAACGCGTCCAGCCCCCGGGCGACGTCGACCTCGCGGACGTCCTCGTCGGGGGAGTGGCTGATCCCGTCCGCGCAGCGGAGGAAGAGCATGCCGACGTCGGTCACCGCCGCCATCGCCATGGCGTCGTGCCCGGCGCGGCTCCACAGCCCCAGCGGCTCGGCGGCGCCGCGGTCGTCGGTCGCGCCGATCCCGGCGACCACCGCCTCCTGCAGCCAGGGGGCGCAGCGCGCGGCGGGTGCCCGGTGGGTCTCGACGACCTCCAGGTCGAGTCCGCGCCGGCGGCAGATCGCGCCGATCTCCGCCCGCAGCACCTCCCACATGCCGTCGCGGTCGGCGTCGGTGGCGGCCCGCAGGTCCAGGGTCAGGTCGGCCCGGCCGGGCACGACGTTCACCGCGCCCGGGTGCACCTCGACCCGGCCGACCGTGGCGATGCAGTCCGAGGCCCGCACGATCCGCTCCACGGCGACGACCGCCTCGGCCGCCCCGACCAGCGCGTCGCGGCGCCGGTCGTAGGGGGTGCCCCCGGCGTGCCGGGCCTCGCCGAGGACCGACAGCCGGAAGCGCCGGGCGCCGGCGATGGCGGTGACGTAGCCCAGCGATCGGTCGGCGGCCTCCAGGCAGGGCCCCTGCTCGATGTGGGCCTCCAGGTAACCGACCAGCTCCCCGGGCCGGCGGGTCGCCTGGCCCACCCGCGACGGGTCGAGGCCGAAGTCGAGGAAGGCCTGGCGCAGCGTCACCCCGTCGGCGTCCCGCAGGTCTTCCCAGGCGGGGTCCCAGGCTCCGGCGACCGCCTGGCTGCCGAGCAGCGCCTTGCCGAACCGGGCGCCCTCCTCGTCGCCGAACCCGACGACCTCGAGGGCGAACGGCAGGTCGGCGCCGCGCAGCCGCTCGGCCACCGCGACGGCCATGACCACGCCGAGCATCCCGTCGTAGCTGCCGGCGTCGGGGACGGTGTCCAGGTGGGAGCCGAGCACCAGCGCCGGCAGCCCGGGGGAGCGGCCCTCGCGGCGGCCCCACTGGTTGCCCGCCGCGTCCTGCCACGGGGTCAGCCCGGCCGCCGCCATCCACGAGGCCGCGAGCCGGTTGGCCGCCGCGTGCTCCGGGGTGAGGTGCACGCGCTCCAGGTGGTCGGGGCTGGCGGAGAGCCGGTCGAGCTCGGCACAGCGGGCCAGGACGGCCTCGGCGGTGGTGGTGGCGGTGGTCATGCTGCGTACACCTCGCGCGCGGCGCCGACGCCGCCGCCGGCGGGCACGGCGGCCCCGCAGCCGCGCAGCACCTGCTCGAGGGCGGCCAGCGTGGTGAGGACGGCGTCGCGGCGGGCGTTGTGGCCCATCGTCCCGATCCGCCAGACCCGGCCGTGCAGCGGCCCGAACGAGGTGCCGATCTCGATTCCGAAGTCGTCCAGCAGCGCCGCGCGCACGGTGTCGGCGACGATGCCGTCCGGGACGTGCACCGCGACGACGTTGCTCATCTTGTGGGCGGGGTCGCCGAAGACCTCCAGGCCCAGGCCACGGACGCCGGCGAGCATCGCCCGCCCGTGCAGCTGGTGCCGGACGATCGCGGCGTCGATGCCCTCCTCGACCAGCAGCCGTGCGCACTCCCGGGCGGCGTACAGCATGGAGCTCGCCTCGGTGTGGTGGTTGAGCCGGCGCGGGCCCCAGTACGCCATGATCTGGGCGAGGTCGAGGTAGTTGCTGGCGATACGGGTGCCGCGGTCGGTGTCCCCGTCGTCGCGGATGCCGGCCTCGACGTGCGTGCGGGCCTCGATCAGCTCCACCGCCCGCGGGGAGAGGGTGATCGGCGCGCTGCCCGGCGGACCGCCGAGGCACTTCTGCAACCCGGCGGTGGCCGCGTCGACCCCCCAGGCGTCGGCCTCGAAGGGGTTGCCGCCGAGCGAGGCGGTGGCGTCGCAGTAGAGCAGCACCCCGTGCCGGCGGCAGATCTCCCCGAGGTCGGCCAGCGGCTGGCACATCGTCGTCGAGGTGTCGCCCTGCACCACCGCCAGCAGTTTCGGCCGCACGCGCAGCACCGCCTCCTCGACCACCTCCGGCGGCACGACCTGCCCCCAGGGCACCTCGACGGTGTGCACCTCCGCGCCGCACCGCCCGGCGATCTCGCGCAGCAGCGCGCCGAACCGGCCGAAGACCGGCACGAGCACCCGGTCGCCGGGCTCCAGCAGCGAGACCAGCGCTGCCTCGATCCCGGCCCGGGAGGTGCCGTCGACGAGGAAGGTCTGCTCGTTGGCGGTGCGGAACACCTCGCGGTAGAGCGCCATCGTGCCGGTCATGGCCTCGGTCATGAACGGGTCGAACTGGCCCACCAGCTGGGCGGACATCGCCCGCAGCACCCGTGGGTCGACGGTGATCGGCCCGGGGCCCATGAGCAGCCGGGGCGGGACGTCGAGGCCGGCGGTGGCGTCCATCAGGCGCTCCTCCTCAGCTGGGCGCCCCATCCGTGGTCGGGGCGGTCGGGGTCGACGGCGCGGCCGCGCACGAGGGTGCGGGTCACGCGGCCGGGGAAGGTCAGCCCGTCGTAGGCCGAGATCGGGTTGCGGTGCGCCAGCCGGGCGGCGTCGACGGCGGTCTCGCCGGCGGTGTCGTGGACGACGAGGTCCGCGTCGGCGCCGACGGCGATCCGGCCCTTCCGGTCGAGGCCGACCAGGTCGGCCGTGTTCCGGGACATCCAGCGGCTGACCGTCGCGACGTCGATGCCACGCCGGGCGGCCTCGGCGGCGACCGCGGTGAACCCGACCTGGAGCCCGGACACCCCGCCCCATGCCTGCTGCAGGTCGCCGCCGCCCCGCGTCTTCTCCTCGGCGGTCGCGGGGGAGTGGTCGCTGACCACGCAGTCGACGACCCCCTCGGCCAGCGCCGCCCACAGCTCGTCGCGGTTGCCGGAGTCGCGGATCGGCGGGCAGCACTTGAACTCCGCGGCGGCGTCGGGCACCTGCTCGGCGGTGAAGAGGAGGTAGTGCGGGCAGGTCTCGACGGTGACCGGCAGGCCCTCGTCCCGTGCGGCACGCAGCAGCGGCAGGGCGCGGGCGCTGGACAGGTGCAGCACGTGCACGCGGGCGCCGGTCTCCCGGGCGCCGTCGAGCACCTGCCGGATGGCGCGGGTCTCGGCCTCGTCGGGCCGGCTGAGCAGGAAGTCGGCGTACGCCCGGCTCGGGCGGGCAGGTGCGGCGTCCAGGACGGCGGGGTCCTCGGCGTGCACGACGACCAGCCCGCCGAACCCGGCGACGGTCCGCAGCGCCCGGCGGAAGCCGGCGGGGTCCAGCGGCGGGAACTCGTCGACGCCGCTGGGGGAGAGGAAGCACTTGAAGCCGAGCACGCCGGCGTCCCACAGCGGCTCGAGGTCGCCCTCGTTGCCCGGGACCGCCCCGCCCCAGAACCCGACGTCGACGGCCAGCCGGCCGCGGGCGGCCTCCCGCTTGCGCCGCAGGTGCGCCACGGTCGTCGTCGGCGGGATGGAGTTGAGCGGCATGTCGACGAGCGTCGTGACGCCGCCGAGCGCCGCGGCCAGGGTCGCGGTGGCGAACCCCTCCCAGTGCGTGCGCCCCGGCTCGTTGACGTGCACATGGGTGTCGACGACCCCGGGCAGCAGGTAGGCGGTGTCCGGTACGTCCGGGGGGAGGTCGCCGTCGTAGGGCTCGATCGCCGCGATCCGGCCACCGGCGATGCGCACCGTGGCCGGCCGGACGTCGTCACCGATCAGCACCCGCCGCGCACGCAGCGTGGAGGTGGCCGTCTGGGCGGCGGTCACGCGAAGGCCGGTACGGCGGCCCAGGCGCGGGGCTCCGCGGGGACGCCGGCGCGCTGGAGCGTGGCCTGGATCAGCCCGTAGGGCCGGTCGGCCGCGACGAACACCTCACCACCGTTGGTCAGCCCGAACGGGTCGAGGTCGACCTCGAAGTGGTGCTTGTTCGGACAGCTGATCCGGATCTCGGCGACCTCGGGGACGGCGTCCATCGCGGCGGCGCCCATGGCGTGGATGGTCTGCTGCAGCGCCAGGCTGTGGGTCGCGGCGAAGGCCTCCACCAGCGCGGCGCGGACGGTGGCGTGGGCGGCGTCCCAGTCCGGCGGGGCCCCCGCGTACCGCCACCAGGCGGTGACGCTGGTGGCGAGGATCCGGTCGGTCGTCTCGGCCAGCGTGGTGAACCGGTCGCGCGGGAACCCCGAGAACTCGCTGCCGGTGCTCTTGAGGAGGGTCAGCCCGGTGAGCCCGCCGAGCACGAACGTCTCGTCGCCGTCGGTCTGCACCACCGCGGTGCGCACCTCGCCGCCGTCGCGTGCGAAGGAGTGGCCCGCCCCCGGTGTGCCGGCCCCGACCCGGACCCAGGCGTGCTGCCCGGCGGTCATCTGCGTGCCGGTCACCCACGGCTGGGCGCGCCAGTGGCCGGCCAGCACGAGGAGGAACGCCTCGGGCGAGGCCACGCCGTGCTCCTTGGCGAGCGCGTAGACGGTGTTCTTCTGCGTGTCCGTGGCGTGCACGTGCGCGTTGTCGCCGTCGGTGTAGGCGGCGCCGAAGTCGCCGCGCAGCTGGGTCGTGACGGTGAGGTCGGCGATGCCGTGCTCCGGCGTCCCCCGCTCGAGGCGGACCAGGCGGACCTCCGCCTTGCCGTACTGGTGCGGGCCGAGCACGTACGAACTGCTCATCAGGACCCCCGGTAGGTGGTGTAGGAGAACGGGCTGAGCAGCAGCGCGACGTGGTGGTGCCCGTCGTCGGCCACCTCGAAGGGGACGGTGACCGAGGGGAAGAACGTGGCGCGTCCCTGCGCCGCGAACCACCGACCGGTCGCGAACCGGAGGACGTGCTCACCCCGGGGCAGGTCGACGTCGAGCCCTGCGCGCCCGTCGGCGTCGGTCGTGCCGCCGGCCGTGCTGCCGTCGGGAAGGGTGAGGACGACGTCGATGCCGGCTGCCGGGCGGCCGAGCGCGGCGTCGAGGACGTGCGTGCTGAACGAGCTCACGGGGTGACCAGCCCTTCCAGGCGGAGCAGGGCGATCTCGGCGAGCTGGGCCCGGGTCACCGCGCGCTCGGTGGCGGGGTCGTTGGCCAGGCGCTGCTCGAGGATGTCCAGCAGCTCCGGTCCGGTGCGCCCCGCGGCGCGTACGAGGTAGATCCGCCCGAAGCGCTCCTCGTACCTCCGGTTGCCCTCGGCCAGCCGCTGCCGCAGCAGCTCGTCCGCCGGGTCGACGCCGGCCTGCTCCCGGCCGGCCAGCGCGGCGGCCGGCCCGTTGCCGGCCGGTCGCTCACCGATGCGCGGGTGGTCGGCCAGGGCGGCATCGACCTCGGCGTCGGTCCAGGAGGCGGTCCGCTCCCGGGCGGCGGCGAGGAGGGCGTCCACCGAGCCGTAGGGGCGCCCGTCCGAGACGGCGGCCGCGAAGGAGGGGATGTCGGCGCAGCGCCGGAGCAGGGCCGCGGCCTCCTCCGCTGCGAGGGTGTCGAACTGGGCGATGCGCACCGGGCGAACGTAGGAAACCGCCGTTTCAGGCGCGTTGCGTCCGTTTCAGCGTTGTGTGTACTCGACGACGAGGTCGAGCAGGTCGCGGTCGCGCCCCGCTCCGGCCACCAGGCAGACGCCGGCGGGAAGCCCGTCGGCGGTCCGGACGGGGATGCTGACGGCGGGCAGCCCGGCGATCCCGGCCAGGCAGGTGAGCCGCATGGTGGCGTTGCGGTCCGCGAGGGTGGCGCCGGTGGAGATCGGCGGAGCCACCGAGGGCGCGCTCGGCAGGGCCAGCAGGCGGTCGCCGACCAGGTCCCGTACCCGGGTGCGGGCGCCGTCCAGCACCGCGCGCGCCCGCTCGGCGGCCGCGCCGTCGACGCGTGCGGCCGCCTCGAAGCGGGAGCGCACGTCGTCGCCCAGCACGTCGAGGTCCTCGTCGAGCCACGCGCCGTGCACGCGCCATGCCTGGAATGCCTGCCAGGTCTGGAACGCGGTGCGCCACTCGTCGAGCTCGTCGAGCAGCACGTCGAGGGTTCTCGCGCCGGCCGCGGCCGTCCAGGCCCGCACGGCCACGGCGACGTCGGGCTGCGCAGTACTGACGAGCTGGTCGACGACGATGATCTCGGTGCGGCCGCCCGGGGATCCCGGTGGCAGGAGCACGTCCCCGACCGTGCGCAGCAGCTCCGGGGACCGGGTCAGCCAGCCCACCGCGTCGAACTCCGGTGCCAGCGGGACCAGGCCGGTCCGGTCGACGGCTCCGTGGGTCGTCCGGATGCCGAACAGCCCCTGGTAGGCGGCCGGCACGCGGATCGACCCGCCGGTGTCGGTGCCCAGGCCGACGGTGGCGTGGCCCAGGGCGACCGCGCTGGCGCTGCCGCTGGAGGAGCCACCCGGGATGCGGTGCGGGGCCCGGGGGTTCGGCGGAGTGCCGTAGTGGGGGTTCGTCCCGGCCAGGGAGTAGGCGAGCTCGTCGGTGCGGGCGATCCCGCGCACGGCCGCGCCTGCTGCCAGCAGCTCGGCGACGGCGGTCGCGTGCCGGGGCTCCGGGCGGGCGGTCGCCAGCCACGCCGGGTTGCCCGCACCGACGGGGTGGCCGGCCACCGCGTACAGGTCCTTGACCGCGACGGTCTGCCCGGTCAGCGGGCCCGTGCCCGTCGGCCGGACGAGCGGGTCGCCGACGACGCGCCAGACCCGGGTGTCCAGGGCGGGCGGCGCCACGGAGACGTGCGCGGCGGTGACCCGCCAGCCCCCGTGCTCCGACACCCCGGGGGCCCTCCGCCACAGCTGGGTCTGCAGTCCGCGCCCACCGCGGGCGAGGTCGGTCACCGCCACGACGAGGGCGGAGTCGGCGCCGATCACCTGCACGTGCGTCTCTGCGAGCGTGCGCCGAGGCGCGCCGCCGCGGCGCGCCCGGAAGGCGGCGATCCGGTCGTGCCCGACCAGCACGCCGTCGGCGTCGGCGCGCAGCGTGTCCGGGCCGGGGGCGAAGAGCCGGTCCAGGACGGCGACGTCGTCGGCCATGAGCGCGGCCTCGTAGGCGGCGACCGCCTCCAGCAACCCGGGCGGGGTCTCGCCCGTCACGCGAAGTCCGCCTTGCGGATCGTGGCGTGCACGCCCTTCACCACGTCGACCACCTGGCTGATGCGGAAGTCGGTGGCGGCCGACAGGTAGGCGTAGGCCAGCCGCCGGTCCATGCCGAACCCGGCCTGCAGGAGGGCGATGGCGGCGCGGACGCAGTTCTGCACCGCCACGTCGAGGTCCTCGTCGAGACCGGTGGGCACCAGGAAGTCCGACGTCTCGGCCAGCGGCCCGGCCAGCTCGCCGAACCGGGCGAGCGCGTCCTCGCGCGCGACCACGTCGAGCCGCACGGTGGCGCGCAGGCTGCCCTCCAACGCCGTCAGGCTCACCTCACCGTCGCCCTGCGCGAAGTGCGGATCGCCGACGTAGGCGAGCGCGCCGTCGACCTGGACCGGGAGGTACAGCGTGCTGCCGGCGGTGAGCAGGGCGATGTCGAGGTTCCCGCCGTGCCGGCCGGGCGGTACCGAGTGGGGCCGCTCGCCGCCGGGCACGGCGACACCCATGATGCCGAGGAAGGGGCGCAGCGGGAACCGCGCCTTGCGCTCACCGCCCGGGGTCAGCGGTAGCGAGGCGTGCGCTCCGTCGGCGTCCACGCCGGCGAAGGCGCTGAAGACGGGCAGGTCGTCGCCGGGGTACTCACCGGGCAGCGCGCCCCGGCCGTGCCGGTTGGAGATGACCCCGTAGGGGACGCGCGGCGTGGCGTCGAGGAGGGTGAGCGCCAGCAGGTCGCCGACGCGGGCCCCCTCGACGGCGATCGGCCGGCTGACGACGTGCGGCCCGTCGACGCCGAACCGGTGCGGGTCGTCGCTCTTCGCCAGGGCGACGGCGTCCTCGAGCACCTCGGCGACGCCGTGCCGGCCGAAGTAGGTCACGGGGTCGCGGCCCTGGTCCTCCAGGATCCCCTCGTGGCTCACGGTGTCGACGGTGATCTCGGTGCCGGCGGCGACGGTGAGCACCGGGGAGTCCGCCGCGCACGGCAGCCGGCCCCACAGCACGGCGTCCGGGGTGGCGGGGAGGTACGTGCCGGCGGCGATCGGGCCGCTCCCCGGCTGGAGCACTGGTGTGATCACCGGTGGGAAGGTACGGAACCGAGGTTTCAGCCGTGTTCCGCGGGCGCGGCCCACCGCTGCTCCCCGCACGTGCGTCGCGGTGCAGGGCTGCGCGACGTCGGCATGCGACGAGGAGCACACCCGGCGGAGCGCGTGATCCCGGCGGGAAATGTCCGCGCTACGACCCCGCAACACATCCCCACGAGCATCGGCCCATGCCAACTGCGTCCCTGTCCTCCTCCTTCCTGCGCCGATCCGTCGGCGCCCTCGCGCCGCTCGCCCTGGTGACGGCGATGGCCGGCTGCACGTCGACGGGCGCCAGCACGGACGAGAGCGGGGAAACCCGGGTCGTCCAGGTGGGGACCCTGCGGGGCCAACCTCACTTCTACGCGCCGTACCTCTACGCCGAGCACGCCGAAGGCGGTGTCGAGTTCGAGGTGGTCGCGCTCGAGACCGCACCGGCGCTCAACGACGCGCTCGCCAGCGGCTCCGTGGACTTCGCCGTCGGCAGCATCACGGCGACGATCGCCGGCGCCGCGGCCGGCCGCGACGTGCGGATCGTCGCCGCTGCTGCGGACGGCGGCAGCGGCATCGTCGGCACCCCGGAGATCCAGTCCGTGCGCGACCTGGTCGGCAAGCGGTTGGGCTACCTCGAGTCCAGCTCCCAGCTGGTCGCCCTGCGGCTCATCCTCGAGCGCGAGGGCGTGGACGTCGAGGACGTGGAGCTGGTGTCACTCAGCGCGCCGGAGTTCTTCAACGCCTTCAACACCGGACAGATCGATGCCTTCGCCGCCCCTGAGATCGGCGTGTCCCTCGCGCTCGGCGCCGACGGGCACGTGATCGCCGACCCGTACTCGACCGAGATCGGCCGGCTGAACATCGCCCTGCTCACCACGGGCGGGATGATCGAGGAGGACCCCGACCTCGTGCAGGCGGTGGTGGACACCCACGCCGCGACCACCGCCTACATGGCCGAGAACCAGGACGAGTGGCTCCCGGAGATGATCGCGGAGTACGGCGGCGACCAGGCGGTTCTCGAGCGTGCGCTGGAGAACTTCTGGCTCCGCGCCGACCTCTCGCCTACCTACGAGGACCAGATCGGCAACCTCGCCGCGCAGATGGCCCGTCTCGGGATGATCCAGGAGGCCCCGGCCCTCGAGGACGTCGTGGACGCGTCCTTCGCGTCGCGCGACGAGCCCGCAGGCTCGTGACGTCCCCGGCGACCGGACGGTCGGCCGCTGCGGGCCGGGCGGCCTTGGGCTTCGGCGTCCTCGTCGGCATCGTCGTCCTGTGGCACCTCGGCGTCCGCGGGCGGTGGGTCCTCGTCTTCGACATCAAGATGGCATTCCTGCCCGAGCCGGCCGAGGTCGCCCGCCTGCTGTGGGACTTCGCGTTCGGCGGGGTCTTCGACGACGCCTTCAGCGGCACCTTGTGGCAGCACCTGTGGGCCAGCACCGGCCGGGTCCTCGCCGGATTCGGCCTGGCCGCGGCGCTGGCGATCCCGCTCGGCGTGCTGATGGGCCGCTACCGGCTGGTGCACGCGGCGTTCGACCCGGCGGTGAACCTGTTCCGGCCCATCCCGGCGACCGCATGGGTGCCCCTGATCCTGCTGATCATCGGCTTCGGCAGCCAGGCGACGATCTTCCTGATCACCCTCTCGGCCTTCTTCCCGATCCTCCTCAACACCGTGGCCGCGGTCCGGGAGGTGCCGCCCCGGCTGGTCGAGGCGGCGCAGATGCTGGGCACCTCGCGCGCCAACGTGCTGCTCAAGGTGGTCGTCCCCGCGTCGACCCCCGGCATCGTCAGCGGGCTGCGGATCGGGTTGGGCCTCGCCTGGGTCATCCTCGTGCTCGGCGAGAGCAACGGCATCGAGTGGGGACTGGGCAGCATGATCACCCTGGCCCGCGAGCAGGTCCGCACCGACCGCGTCGTCGTCGGGATGATCGTGATCGGCCTGGCCGGCTTCCTGTCCGACCGCATCCTGCTGCACGGCCTGCGCGGGATCTTCCGCCGACGTCCCCTGGTGAGGTCCACATGAGCGTGTCCGACCTGTCCCGTCTCACCCGGCACACCGGCGCCGGCCGGGTGCTCGTCGACGACCTCGGGAAGCGCTACGGCGGGGCTGCGGGCGTGGACGCCGTCGCCGGCGTCTCCCTCGACATCGCGCCGGGGGAGTTCGTCGCCGTCGTCGGCGCGAGCGGCTGCGGGAAGAGCACCCTGCTGCGCATCCTGGCCGGCTTCGAGGCGCCCACCCGGGGGCGGGTCGAGGTGGGCGGCCGGCCGGTCACGCGTCCGGGTCCGGACCGGGGAGTGGTCTTCCAGGACTACGGGCTGTTCCCCTGGCTCACCGTGGCCGAGAACGTCCGGTTCGGGCTGCGGCAGCGGGGGACGCCCCGCCGCCGTGCGGGGGACATCGCCGAGGCGTTCATCGAGGTCGTGGGCCTGACGCGCTTCGCCGACCGGTTCCCGGGGGAGCTCTCGGGCGGGATGCAGCAGCGCGTGGCCATCGCACGGGTGCTCGCCAACGACCCGGCCGTGCTGCTGATGGACGAGCCGTTCGGTGCCCTCGACGCGCTCACGAGGACCCAGATGCAGCACGAGTTGCGCCGCCTCTACCGCGAGGCCGGGACCACCGTCGTCTTCGTGACCCACTCCATCGAGGAGGCGGTGTACCTCGCCGACCGGGTGGTGGTGATGACCGGCGGCGCCGCCAAGGGTGCACCCGGGCACATCAGTGACGTCATCCCCGTGCAGCTGGGGGACGACCGGGACGTGAACGCGGCGGACTTCAACGCCCTCGAGCGCGAGATCTCCGAACGGGTCCACGCCGGCTGACCGGTCCGAGCCCCCGCGCTAGGTCCTCGCCCGGAACGACGACCCGCCGGCCCCGAAAGGCGATGTCCCGGGACACCGATGCAGGAGTCCCGGGACATCGAGCCGGTGTCCGAGGGGCGACACGGTACACACGCACACGCTCCCGGGGCCGATGAGCGATCCGCAGGTCGCCGTCCGCCGCCCCGGGCTCACCCGGGTTGAGGCAGGACCGACAGATGCTCGTGGGCGATCTTCCAGTCGCCGGCGTCGTCCACCACGACCACGGTGGTGCGTACTCGGCCGCTCGCCCGGTCGTCGCCGATCCACGCCTCGTAGGCGAAGATGCCGGTGACCACCGCAGCTGCTCCGAAGACGTCGATCTTCACGTCCTCGAACGCGCCGCGGATCTCGTCGAGTGCCGTGAACTCGGCCGCTTCCGCTTCCATCGCCGTGGCGAAGTCCTGTCGATCCAGCGGCGGAGAGTCGTTGAACTTGGTGAACTTCGGGCTGTCGAGGTGGTAGCCGGCCAGCCGCTCGAGGTCGCCGGCATGCACCGCGTCCAGGATCTCGGCCAGCCGACGCGCGATCGCGCGAGACGCTTCGTCATGGGGCTGCACGCGGACGTCCATGGCAACTCCTCACCGGCGACGGCCAGCAGGGCACAGCCTCCGCCGTCACCGCGGTGTCGCGCAACGGTCACGTGGGCACCGATCGGTACCCCGCCGTGATGCCGGCCGAGGACGGCTCGAGGGATGCGCACCACCGTCCAGTCCAGGTCGCCCGCGCGCACCGTCACCACCGAGGCGGCCGAGTCCGGCACCAGGCCCGGCTCGTCTCTGTCGACGCTCCCGATCAGGTGCCCTGGCCAGGTCTCAGGGCGGTGCGCGTTCAGCCGAGTGCGGGTGCCTCGCGGGAGCCGAGAGCGATCATCAGGTCGCTGATCAGCTCTGCGGCCGGCCGGATGGCCGTGACCGAGCTGACGCCCGCGCCGGCGTACAGGGCCATGGCCGCCACGTCCCCGTCGACGGCAGCGAGCGGTGGCAGGCCGGCCCCGCGCGGGAGCGGGACGTGCCGGCCGCCCATCGTCACCGTCCCGACGACGTCACCGTCCAGGGCCGCTACCCGTTCGATGGCACTGCGCAGCACCCGGTGCCGTGCGCGGGTGGCGCAGAGGGGGCAGCCATGGGTGAACGTGTCGGTGATGACGGTGCAGTCACCGGCCGCGTCGACGAGTGCCTGCTTGTAGGCAGGGTGTGCCGCGGATTCGGTGGCGGCGACGAACCGGGTGCCGATCCGTGCTCCGTCCGCTCCGGCGGCCATCACCGCGGCGAAGGTGCGGGCGTCGGCGATGCCACCGGCGGCGAGCACCGGGATCGGCACGGCGTCGAGGACCTCGCGCAGCAGAGGCAGTAGCGGCTGGTCCCCTCTCACGTGGCCGCCGGCTTCGCGGCCCTGCGCGGCGACGAGGTCGCAGCCGGCATCCGCGGCGGCGCGCGCTTCCTCCGCGGACCCGACCTGCCAGCCGGCCAGAGCCCCCGCCCGGTGGACGAGCTCCACCAGTCGCGGCGAGGGATCGAACCAGAAGAAGTCGACCACCCGTACCCGCTCCGCGGCGGCGACGATGAGCTCTTCGTCGGTGTCCTCGAGGAGGATGTTCGCCGACAGCACGCCGCTCGTGCGTTGCCGCATGTCGTCCAGGCGGCGGACGAAGGTCTCACCGGGCACACCCAGCGCACAGAGGGTGCCGACAGCCCCCGCGTCCGCGACTGCGACCGCCAGGTCCGGCGACGACACCGCCCCCATGGGCGCCTGCTGGATCGGGACCGAACAGCCGACCAGCGTCGTGAACCGAGTCTGCACGTCTGCGACCCCCTGTGGGTGGTGGCGTGCAGGTACGGTCGCGCCGGGGCGCGCGCTGGTCAAGCAGGTCCGTCCTACGGCCCTGGGCTCCCGGGCAGGCGGGCACGACGGCGGCAAGCGCCCGTGGCCGCCGGAGCACATGCCGACGTCATGGGAAGCCTGCTGGCCCGAAGGCCGTGCGGTTGCCAGACGGAGCTCGAGCGGCGACCCGGGACAGCGCACAGGCGCTGCCGCTTGCCCGCGGCGGGCTGTACGCACGTGTACGTACAGACCGTCGTCCGCGCCGTCCCTAGCCTCCGGTTGCGAGGTTCGGAGCGTCACCTGAAGGGGGCGGGGCATGCCCGGTTCGAACGGTGAGCACCATCTGCAGGAGCGCTACGGGACGTCCACCCGCGCCCGGGCCTTCTACGACCACCAGGTCCTCGAGCACCTCAGCGAGCGGATGCAGACGTTCATCCAGCGCATGGACATGGTGTTCATCGCGACGGCCGACGGGAGCGGGGACGCTGACTGCTCGTTCCGCTCCGGGGGACCGGGGTTCGTCGGCGTCCTGGACGAGCGGACCCTCCTCTACCCCGAGTACCGGGGCAACGGCGTCATGAGCAGTCTCGGCAACATCGCGGAGACCCGGGGCATCGGCATGCTGTTCATCGACTTCTGCGGCGATGCCATCGGGCTGCACGTGAACGGCCGGGCGGCGATCCTGGAGAACGAGCAGCTGCTGTCCGCCGGCCCGTTGCCCGAGCAGGTGGTGGACGGATTGCTGCAGCAGGGCGGGCGCCGACCGGATCGCTGGGTGCGCGTCAGCGTCACGGAGGCGTACATCCACTGCTCGAAGCACATCCCACGGCTGGTGAGGCAGTCGCAGTCCAGCCAGGCGGTGGAGACCGAGGACGCGGCGCGTACGTGCGGCGACTACTTCGAGGCCAAGCACCTCCCGCGACCGTGGACCGCACCCGCTCCCGCTCCCGGCACGGTGGTGCCACGAGCCGGTGGGGATCAGCCAGTGGTGCAGCGCATGTGATCGCTCGTGGACACCGGCGCGGGCGCGGTAGTGATGGCGTGCCCGCTGCCGATGGAGAGCTCCGGCGCCGGAGATCCCGTCGTGCCCTCACCTCCACCGCTCGAGGCGGGTGCGGCCAGGAGGCCGGCCTCACGGGCTCGCTGGACCGCCATCAGCCGGTCCCGCACGCCGAGCTTGCGGTACAGGTGCTCGAGATGCTTCTGCACCGTCCGGGGCGACGTGTGCAGCCGGCGGGCCATCGCCGCCGCGGTGAGTCCCGAGCCGAGCAGCCTGAGGACGGCGAACTCGCGTTCCGTCAAGCGAGTGCCGCGAGCGTGCTCGTACTGGCGTTCCCCCATGTCCGCGAGGACCCCGTGCTGGCGGACCAGCGCTACCAGAACAGGGCGGACGAGGTCCGCGAGCTCGGCGTCGGCGTCGGCGTAGTCGTCGTCCGGACGGCTGACCACGTAGGCCCGGATACCGTCGCCGACCCGGAGCGGCAGCGCGATCTGGTGGGTGATCCCGAACTGGCGGGCGAACTCCGACCACCGGGCCGCCATGGGCGCGGGCGCCACCTGGCGGGGCACCCTGCCCAGGATCTGGGCCGAGGAGCTGCCCGTGACCGAGTACCAGCGGATGAGCGGGTGCGTGGTGCCGTCGGGGAGCTCACCGGATGGCGGCTTCATGGGCAGGTAGCCGTCAGGCCAGGCGCCGACGACGTGGTCCACCCACGCGCCGTCCACCACGTTGAGTGAGCAGCAGGCTGCGTCGAAGGACTTCACGAGGAGATCCGCCACCTGGGCATGGGGGAACCCCTGCGCCCTGGGCTGCCCCTCCAGGATGTCGCCGGCGAGCGAGAGCCACGCTGCGTGACAAGACTTGCGCCTCGGCATGGAGCTGACCGTATTGCTCCGGTCGCCGACGGTGCAGGGCCCTTTGGCACGATGCTGTTCCGGCACGCACCTCGCCGGCCCGTCACCGGCCTCCCACCACTACGCACAAGTGCGTACGGATCCGTGGCCCCCGTCTCAATAGCCTTGTCCTCCGCAGTTCACGTTCCTGCGTCCAGGAGGAGCCATGTCGTCCGCAGTCGTGTGAGCACCGGGCGGTCCGGCCACACCGGTGCCGCACCGGCGCCGGCGCGAGGGTTGCCCGCCCTCCCGTGGCCGGGCGACCGCTCCGGCCGCAGGCGGCATCCCTTCGTCCCTCGGAGATGGGAGCCCTCAGGTGGACAGTTCGTCCCTCACCCGCGTCACCTTGCTCGACGGCTTCGGGCTGGCGCGGCCGGGTCGCACCCTGCGCTCGACCGCCGACGACCTCCCCCGTGCGGTGCAGCGGCTGCTGGCACACCTGTGTCTGTCCACCAGGGCGTCACGGACGGCCACGGCCGGCCACCTGTGGCCCGACGTCCCCGAGGAGCACGCGCACGGGAGCCTGCGGTCGACTCTGTGGCGGCTGAACAAGGCGGTACCGGGCCTCGTCGAGGCGTCCGGGACATGCCTCCAGCTGGCGGCGGATGTCCGCGTCGACGTGCGCGACCTCAACGACTGGGCGCGACGGGTGATGCTCCGTTCCGGAGGGACGGACGACCTGGCCGTGCCCGATACGGATCTGCTGGGCGATCTCCTCCCAGGGTGGTACGACGACTGGGTCCTCCTCGAGCGCGAGCGGTTGCGGCAGCTCCGTCTGCGGGCGCTGGAGACCGTGGCGGAGCGACTGGCGTCATGCGGCCGTCATGGTGAAGCACTGCAGGCAGCCCACGCAGCGGTTCGCGCCGAACCGCTGCGGGAGAGCGCCCACCGGCTGGTGGTCAGGATCCACCTGGCCGAGGGGAACGTGGCGGAGGCAGTCCGCGCCTACGAGTTGTTCCGGACGATGCTGGAGGACGAGCTCGGCGTGCCCCCCAGCGAGCTGATGATTCGGCTGATCGGGCACGTACCGCGCATCCGTCGGGCACTCCGGCCACCACCCGGGATGGTGCGGCGGGCATGACCGGGAACGGGGCGGTGACGTGCTGCGGTGACATGTGCGCGACGGTCGGCAGACGTC
The DNA here is from genome assembly GCF_054050775.1 of Blastococcus sp. SYSU DS0533. Taxonomy (NCBI): domain Bacteria; kingdom Bacillati; phylum Actinomycetota; class Actinomycetes; order Geodermatophilales; family Geodermatophilaceae; genus Blastococcus; species Blastococcus sp. SYSU DS0533. Next base: position 242,279 of record NZ_JBJGZZ010000002.1, read on the forward strand.
CGTCCGTCGAGGGCCACCGGGGGAGGAGCGTCGTCCACGTCGGTGCGTCATCCGTCCAGGGGACTGCGTCGCGCAGCGTCACCGCTGAGCATGGAACCCGGGACATCGGCCGCGTCACGCGGTCGCCGGAAGGGGTCTGTGCTGCTGCGTGGCACCCCATAGGAGAGATGACGTTGGTCGACCACCGGAGTGCCGCACTGCTCATCCGCGTCTGGCTCGAGGATGCCGGCGCGTTCCGGGCGCGGCTCCTGACCCAGGGGAGCGCGGCCGCCGGAGGGGCGGCGGAGGAGGAGACGGTCGCGGTGGCGTCGTCCCCCGATGGCGTCCTCGACGCGGTCCGGAACTGGCTCGACGATCTCCACCGCCAGACCGTGGAGCCGGTCAACCGCGACGGCTGAGCGCACAGGTGCCCCCCGTGGCCGTGGGCACGGCCACCCGGGGAGCGCGCCGCACGTCCGCGCGCAGGTGGACCTCCGGCACCGTGCCCCGGTGCGACGGCCGGGAGTGGGCTCGTCGGGCCACCCGGCCGTGAGCGAGGGCGGCAGGTGGGAGGACGTGGTAGCCACCAGGCCGCGGTGACGAGCGGGTGACGCCCGCCGCTTGGCGTCGCGATGCCGCAGGGAGCGGGGGCCCGTCATGACGACCATCCGGAGGGACGTCTGGAGTCTCGGGACCGAGGAGCAACCATGGCACCCGGTTCTCCTCGGCCACGCGCACGGCGTGCGGTCGATGCAGCAGCTGCCGTTGGCCGATCCGCGGAGCTGGGGCTTCCCAGCGGCTGTCCACGGCATCGCGGGCGTCCGGCCACCGGCGGGGGCACCGTGGAACGAGTGCCAGCACGCGTCGTGGTACTTCCTGCCGTGGCACCGCATGTACCTCTACCGGTTCGAGCGCATCCTGCGGTCCCTCATCCCCGCCGGGGACGAGCGCGACTCCTGGGCGCTGCCGTGATGGAACTACGGCGACGGGACCCCGGGGTCGGCCCGGCCTCCCGCCTTCCGGGTCCCACGCCTGCCTGACGGAACGGACAACCCGCTCTTCGTGGCAGCACGGCGCCCCTCGGTGAACGACGGGCTCCCGCTGCCCGACGTCGTCACGGACACGTCCGCCGCCCTTGCCGAGGACGTCTTCACGGAGGTCGGGTTGGGCGCTTCGACGGGTTTCGGCGGGCCGCGGACAGGATTCGCGCACCAGGGTCCGGCCTTCGGCACGCTCGAGGCCCAGCCCCACGGGCCGGTCCACGTGTGGGTCGGCGGCGCGCGGGGCCCATGCGTGACCCCAACACGGCGGCCCTCGACCCGATCTTCTGGCTGCACCACGCCAACATCGACCGGTTGCGGGCCGCGTGGATCGCCGCCGGACACCGGGACCCCGGCAGCCATGCATGGCTCGGCCGGCGGTTCTCCCTGCGGACCGAGGAAGGGACGGCTGTCCGGATGCGCCCTTCCGACGTGCTCGACATGGCCGGGCAGCTCGACCACTCGTACGAAGGACTGCCCGAGGCGGCACCCGTGCCGGAGAGGGGGATCGACGTGTCGGACCGGCCCCGTCCCGTGCTGATCGGCGCCACGGAGGAGATCACCGAGCTGACCCCTCGGGGAGCGACCGTGGCCGTCGAGATCGGCCCGGTACGCGAGTCCGGCGCAGGCGGGGAACGGGCGGGCACGCCCCGGACGTACCTGAACGTGGCGACATCGAGGAGATGCGAACCCGGGCGTCGTCGTCGGCGTCTACCTCAACCTGCCGGACGAGACCGACGACGCCGTCCGGATCGAGCACCTGGCCGGGACCCTGTCCTTCTCCGGCATCGAGCTCAGCCTGCCAGGGCGCCCAGTTCCACGACGGCAGCCAGCTCGCCGCGGCGCTCGCGCGGTCGTGATGCGCACGCCATCCCGGGACACCAGCGACGGTCCTCGCTGCGAAAGATGTCGCGCGACACCGAGGACGAGGTCCCGCGACATCCGCTGGTGTCCGAGGGGCGACACCCTCCGAGCGCACCCGTGCGGTTGAGCGGGTGACGCGGGGCAGCGCCGCGGTGGCGCCGGCGCGGGGAGTTCGCGGGTTCCCGGCTCGTCGTCGGCTCGGTCTGCTCGTCGGTCGACGCGGTGGTCGTCTTCCCACGACGCCGCCAGCAGGTCTGGAACGACTGGTCGGGCGATGGAGCGAACGGCGAGGGAAGGCATCGACCCGTCACGGTCGGGGTAGCCGGGTGGACGGTCGTAGAGCGCATGCCAAGCGAGAAGGAGTCAAGATGACCACCAAGGCCGAGAAATCGATCCAGGTCGACGTGCCGGTGTCCACGGCCTACAACCAGTGGACCCAGTTCGAGGACTTCCCGCACTTCATGGGCGGGGTGAAGGAGGTGCACCAGCACAGCGACCAGAGCCTGCACTGGGTGGCGGAGATCGCGGGCGTCCGTCGCGAGTGGGAAGCCACCATCATCGAGCAGGTGCCGGACCAGAAGATCGCCTGGGCCGCCAAGGAGGGTGCGACGAACGCCGGAGCCGTGCGGTTCGAGCCGGTCGGCGTGGGCTCGACCCTGATCCACCTGTCGCTGGAGTACGAGCCCGAGGGTCTCGTGGAGCAGGTCGGGGACAAGCTCGGCGTGGTGGAGCGGCAGGTCGAGTCCGATCTCCAGCGCTTCAAGGCACTCGTGGAGAGCGAGGGCTACGCCACCGGCGGATGGCGCGGCGCGATCAACCCCGGGCAGGACGTCGGCACTCCCGGCGCGAACGCTGCCTTCGCCTCCCGCGGCGACAGCGGCAAGGCGGGCGTGTCGGGCAAGGCCGTGGCCGCAGGCGCGGCTGCGGTGGCCGGGGCGGCGGCCGTGGCCGCAGGTGCCGCTGCCGCGGCCGGCGGTGGCCGGAGCGAGGGCCATGAGCAAGTGAGCCCCTCACAGGAACCGGTTGCGGTCGTTCCGCAGCCGCCGGTCGCGGTGGTGCGCGACGAGGTCGTCGTGGATGAGTCCGACCCGGCCGGCTACACCAGTCGGACCTCCACCGAGGGGGTGGAGAGGGGCGGGGCCGAGCCGGACGACGACCCGATGATCGGCGGCGGCAACCGCTGATCCGCACGGTCGGCGGCCGAGTCGGGCCGCACCTCGGGCCCGACCGGACAGGACACCGACCACCGGCTTCAGCATGACCGATGTCCCGAGACACCTGCACGGTGTCTCGGGACATCGAAGCTGTGTCCGAGGGGCGACACGCTACATGCGCACACGGCTACTCCCGGGGCTCCGTCTCAGGAGGTAGTCGGCTACTAGCGTCGGCCCATGAGGCTTACCTTCGTCATGGTCGCGGACATCGCTCCAGGCGCCGAGCCGGCATTTCAGCGGTACGAGTCGCTGGTGCTGCCGTTGCTGGCTCGCCACGGCGGACGGCTCGAACGGCGTCTGCGAACGGAGGACGCGCTCAACGAGGTCCACATCGTCTCGTTCGAGTCCCAGGACGGCTACGCGTCCTACATGGCAGATCAAGACCGACAGTCGCACCGTGCATTGCTTGGGGGCGCTGACGTGGTGCAAAGGGTGCTGCTGGTGCACGACGTGTAGTGCAGCACGGTTCAGGGCAGCCACGTGCCGGAATAGCCGTCCGCCAGGTGGTGTGCGACGGCTGGCTAGCGGAACTGCACCGTCGCAGGGCGGCGCAGCACCGGGCTGACACTTCTGGCAGCGGGCAGCCGTCGCGCGCGGTGCGCCCGGGCCTGCGGGCCGCAACGGGAGCTACCGGATGACTCGATCATCGGGTCGCGTGGTCGTCGAGATCGCCCGAACTGCCCGCCCGTGCGTCGACGTTGAGGCGGACGTAGGCGAGTTCCTCGGGAGCTCCCAGAGCGGTGAACAGGTCAGCCGTGTATCGGCTGTGCAAGTCGTGTGGCAAGCGGTCGAGCTCGGTCACGGCGACGGAGTTCGCCAGGAACGCGAGCATGTCCGGCGGTCGTGCCGTTCGCCGTTGTGACCAGACCCGGACGTCGACGAAGCCTGCAGCCGCCACGTCACGTCGCGCCGTGTCGACCGAGTCGAAGGTCCAGGGTGACCGGAACGGTGACAGGTGCGCGGCGAATGGTGCCTGAGAGGCCAAGTAGGCCATGGCGCGCTCGACGCCGGGGATGTTGCCGGCACCGCCGCACTGGACCGCGAGGGTCCCCCCGGGGCGAAGCAGGGTGTGCAGATGTCGCCACAGGCCCGGATGGTCAGGAATCCAGTGCAGGGTCGCCGTGGATACGAGGACGTCGGCAGGCTGCGGCCATGTGAATCGTCGGACGTCGGCGACGATGACCTCGGCGCGGTCCCCGAGGCGGGCCTTGGTGGCTCGCGCCATCGCCGGGGAGGCGTCGACTGCGACGACCCACCCGCGGGGGGCGAGGTCGGCGAGCTGCTCGGTGATGAGTCCAGCGCCGCAGCCGAGGTCGTAGACGGTCTCGTCGCCCCGGAGGCGTAGCCGGGCGAGGACCTCCTGTGCCCAGGCCTGCTGAGGTGTGGATAGTTGCGCATAGGAGTCGGCATCCCAGTCGACCGTCGCTGCCCCCGACTGGTCGTCTTCGTGTGCCATGGTCGCCACGGTCCTCGTCATCACGCAGATGCGCCGTTTGGGCCTGACGGTGCGCCTTGACCATCGACAGATGGTTCGCCGGGTTTCATCGGCGGAGCGGGCGCCCTCGAGTGCGACAGCTGGGGACAGGAGTCTCCAGTTCGGAGGGGTCGGACGGACGTGCCGGCACCAGGAAGCCAGAAGAACCCCCGCCGGCCGAGAAGCCGTGGGGGTTCAACTCGGTGTCCGAGGGGGGACTTGAACCCCTGTCCGCAGCTGAGCATCTAGATGCGTCCTCGCGCTTGGCCTGCGCTTTCGCCTTCACCGGCGACGCCGAGACGGCCCAGATTCGCATTCAGATACTCCTGAATGCGCGGGCGGCAGTATCACGCGGAGTATCACGAGGCGATCCTTCGCGGACCCGACTCCTGACCGGTCGGCCAGCTCGGTCCCGGGTATGCCATCCCACGCAGACGACGCGTTGTCGGCTGGGCGGCGAGTTGTCGGTACTGCCGCTGGGCGTCCTGGTTGCGATCAGTTCGGTCCTTGTGGGACGCGTGGCTAGCGGCTAGCTGTCGTGACCGGACACGTTGTTCACGCGGCGAGGCGGCTGACCGGTGGGCGGCCTCCGAGTGCGGAGTGGCTGCGGGCAGTGTTGTAGTCCGCCAGCCAGCTGACCAGGGCCGCGGTGCGCTCGTCGTTGCCGGTCCAGGCGGTGGCGTAGGCCCATTCGGTCTGCAGGGTGCGGTTGAACCGCTCGGCCTTGCCATTGGTCCATGGGTGGCCGGGCTTGATGAATCGGCGACCGATGCCGAGGGTGTCGCAGGCGGTGATCCAGGCCCGCCCGATGCGGTAGCTCTTGGCGTTGTCGGTCAGCACCCGGCGCACGGTCACGCCCTGGGCGGCGAACCAGGCCGCGGCCCGGGTCAGGAAGCCGGCGCAGGTACCGGCGCGCTCGTCGGGCAGTCGCGCCCATCCGAACAAGCCGAAGAAGTGGGTCACCTCCCGCTACTTCGGCCGCTTCAACCAGGCCCGAGCGGACCGGTGGATCTTCGGCGACCGCGACAGCGTCGCCTACCTCCGCCGGTTCGCCTGGACCAAGATCGTCCGCCATCGGTTGGTCACTGGCTCCGCGTCCTCCGACGACCCCGCCCTTGACCGCTACTGGGCCGAGCGGCGGCGCAGCTCCTACGCCAAGGTCGGCGGCGCAACATCCACGCTGCTGATCCGGCAACGGGGACGCTGCCCAGCCTGCGGCACGCTGCTGTTGCACGCCGATGACAAACCCGGGCCCTATCCCCGAATGACTGGGAACGGTGGTCCCGCACCGTCACGAAGGCCATGCGAAAGAAGGGCATCACGACGGTCGGCGGGCACGGTACGTCGGACGATCCGACCACGCGCCGTCTCCTACACGCCCACTGCACTCGCAGGGCGGCAGTGGGCCCGGCACGCTCAACCAGACGCCCTCGTGGCTTGCTTGAGCCGGATGCGGTGAAAGTCGCACGTCCGGTTCTGAGGGGGCCCGGGCGCTGAAAGGCGCCCGGGCTACCCGACAAAAAGCGTAGCGGGCTCTACCCGCGTCTGGTGGTGGATGGCTCCGGTCGCCAGGTCGTCTCCGCCACCGGCGGGGCGCTGCTCACCCGCACCGCGACGGCGGTCGGGCTGAATAGCGCGTTGAGCGCGGCGCTCGCCCGGTGGCGGCGGCCGTTCGCCCGGCACGATCCCGGAAAGATCGTGCTGGATCTGGCGATCAGCCTGGCCGTCGGCGGGGACTGCCTGGCCAACATCGCCCAGCTGCGCGCGCATCCGCAGGTGTTCGGACCCGTGGCCTCGGACCCGACGGTGTCCCGCTGCCTCGACACCCTGGCCGCCACTGCCCCGGCCGCGCTCGCAGCGATCGCCGCCGCCCGTGCCACGGCGCGGGCCACCGCCTGGCGGTTGGCCGGCAAGCACGCCCCGGACTCCGGCGCGGACGCCGCCGCGCCGCTGGTCATCGACGTGGACGCCACCCTGGTCACCGCGCACTCGGAGAAGGAGCACGCGGCGCCGACGTTCAGGCGTGGGTTCGGTTTCCCCCCGCTGTGGGCCTTCGTCGACCACGAACCGGAGGGCACCGGTGAGCCGCTGAGCTTCCTGCTGCGCGCGGGCAACGCCGGCTCGAACACCGTGGTCGATCACAAGACGGTTATCGCTGGCGCCCTGGCGCAGCTGCCCGGCGGTCATGCGCGCGGCAAGGAGGTGCTCATCCGCATCGACGGCGCCGGTGGCACGCACGAGCTGCTGGCCTGGCTGACCCGGCGCCGGTTGTCCTACTCGGTCGGCTTCTCCCTCCCCGGCGACCTGCACGCAATCCAGCAGACGCTGGCCGAGATCCCGCAGACGGGGTGGGAGCTGGCCTACGACGCCGACGGTCAGCCCCGGCCGGGGGCGTTCATCGCCGAGCTCACCGACGTCTTCGACCTCTCGGGTTGGCCACCGGGGATGCGGCTGATCGTGCGCAAGGAACGCCCGCATCCGGGTGCGCAACTGCGGATTACCGACCTCGACGGCATGCGCATCACCGCCTTCGTCACCAACACCCGCCGGGGCCAGCTCGCCGATCTCGAGCTGCGCCACCGCCGTCGAGCCCGAGCCGAGGACCGCATCCGCTGCGCGAAGGACACCGGCCTGGCCAACCTGCCGTTGCACAACTTTGCCCAGAACCGGATCTGGTGCGCCATCGTCGCCCTCGCCGCCGACCTGCTCGCCTGCATGTAGACCCTCGCCCTGGCCGGGCATGACGCCCGCCGGTGGGAACCCAAACGGCTGCGGCTGCGCCTGCTCGCCATCGCCGGCCGGCTCGCGGTAACCGGCCGCCGGCGCCTGCTGCACCTGGCCGCCGCCGCGCCGTTCACCGACCTGGCCCTCGACGCCCTCGGGCGGCTCGACGCCCTGGCTGTTCCCGGTCGAGTGCTCGGCCCCCGTCCCGACCACCCGAGGAACCGGCCGGCCCGTGGAACCGGCGCCCACCCGAGCGACCTCGGGGGAACCGTCACACCCCGATGCCAGTCTCACGCCCACGCGGGGCCAGAACCCCGACGACGGAGCAGATGATCATGACCGCGAAAGATCCGGGCTAGCGATGAACTGCTAGCTGCTCACCAATATCAGGGATTTCGAGACCTGAGCGTTGCAACCCCGCTACGCTTCGACTCCATGACGGCAAGCAGCCCCGCCCGGGCCGACGGCTCGGCTCCGCGTTCGATCAAGAGGGGCGCCAAGGTCGCCGAGGCCCTGGCACAGGAGATCGTCCACGAGATCGTCTCCCGCAAGCTGCCGCCGGGCACCCTGCTGTCCTCCGAGGCGCAGATGCTCGAGGACTACGGTGTGGGGCGCGGCTCGCTGCGGGAGGCGCTGCGCATCCTCGAGGTCCACGGCCTGATCACGATGAAGCCCGGCCGCAACGGCGGGCCCATGGTGATCGAGGTCGGCACCCGCGACTTCGGGCGCATGTCGACGCTGTTCTTCCACCTCGGTGGCATGACCTTCGAGCAGCTGCTCGAGGCGCGCCTGGTGATGGAGCCGCTGATGGCCCGCCTGGCGGCCGAGCGCAAGGCGCCCGAGCTGCGGGCGGTCGACCCCGCCGCGGTGACGGTCGAGGACGACGTGGCCTACTCGGCCACCACGGCCGGGTTCCACCGCGAGGTGGCCTCGCTGTCGGGCAACCCGGTGCTCAATCTGATGTGCATGTCGCTGGAGGACATCTTCCGCGACCAGGTCGGCGGGGTGCTCTCCCCGACGGAGGACCGCGTGCACGTCCTTGAGGTGCACGCGGCGATCGCGGAGGCCATCGAGCGCGGCGAGGCCGCCGAGGCCGAGCGGCTGATGCGCGACCACATGAGCGAGTACGCCGACTGGGTCCGTCAGCGCCACCCGCACCTGATGGACCACGTCATCGACTGGAAGTGAGCCTTAGCGGCCGCGCCAGACCGGCGGTCGCTTCTCCGTGAACGCCCGGGCACCCTCCTGCGCGTCCTCCGAGGCGCGGATCGGCGCGTAGATCTCCCACTGACGCGCGAAGGCCTCCTTGGCCGGCCAGTTCGCGCTCTCGGTGAGGATCCGCTTGGTGCCCTGCACCGCGAGCGGGCCGTTCGCGGCGATCTGCCGGGCCAGCTCGAGGGCGGCCGACAGTGCCTCCCCGGAGGGGACCAGCCGGTTGACCACGCCCGCCGCGTGCGCGGCGGGCGCCGGGATCCGGTCGCCGGTCAGCGCCCACTCGGTCGCCTTGGGCAACCCTGCCTTCGTGGGCAACCGCAGCAGGCCACCGCCCCCGGCGAGCAGCCCGCGCTTGACCTCGGGCAGCCCGAAGGAGGCGTCCTCGGCCGCCACGATCAGGTCGCAGGCCAGCGCGATCTCGAACCCGCCGGCGAGGGCCGGGCCCTCGACCGCGGCGATCAGCGGGGTGGACGGCGGCCGCTCCACGATGCCGGCGAATCCGCGGCCCGGCACGTGCGGCTTCTCGCCGGCCAGGAAGGCCTTGAGGTCCATGCCCGCGCTGAACACCCCGCCGGCACCGGTGAGGACGCCGACGAACAGGCCGTCGTCCTCGTCGAGCTGGTCCATGGCGGCGGCGATCTGCTGGGCGGCGGCGGTGTTGATCGAGTTCTTCGCCGCCGGCCGGTTAATCGTGACCACCAGGACCGGACCCTGCCGCTCGGTCAGCACCTCGGGGGCGTCGGCCGGGGCGCTCACTTCGGCTGCATCCGGATCGCGCCGTCCAGCCGGATCGTCTCCCCGTTGATCATCGGGTTGTCGACGATGGCGAGGGCGAGCCGCGCGAACTCGTCGGGCCGGCCGAGGCGCCGGGGGTGGGGCGTCATCTCGCCGAGGGAGTCCCGCACGTGCTGGGGGAGCCGGGCGAGGATGGGGGTGTCGAACGTGCCGGGCGCGATCGTGGCCACCCGGATGAGCTTGCTGGCGAGGTCGCGCGCGGCCACGAGGGTGAGCCCGACGATGCCGGCCTTCGAGGAGGCGTAGGGCAGCTGACCGATCTGGCCCTCCCAGGCGGCCACGGACGCGGTCAGGACGCAGACGCCGCGCTCGCCGTCGACCGGCTCGTGCCGCGCCATCCGGGCCGCGGCCTGGCTGAGCACGTTGAACGTGCCGATCAGGTTGATCCGGACGATCTGCTCGTAGAACTCCAGCGAGCCCGGGTTGCCCTCCTTGTCGACGACCCGCATCGCGCCGCCGCGCCCGGCGCAGTGCACCAGGGTGCGCAGCGGGGCCAGCTCGTCGGCGGCCTCCACCGCCTGCCCGACCGCCTCGGGGTCGGTGACGTCGGCGGCCACGAAGCGGGTCTTGCCGCCGAGCTCCTCGGCCACCTCGGCGCCCGGCGACGTGGGCAGGTCGACCAGGACGGTGGGCACCCCCTTCTCGACCAGCCGACGGGCGGTGGCCAGGCCGAGCCCGGACGCACCTCCGGTGACGACCGCGGAACCGTTGCCGAGATCCATGTTCACTGCCCTCCGTGGCCGAGGTTCTCGAGGATCAGGGCGTTGGCCATGCCGCCCGCCTCGCACATCGTCTGCAGGCCGTACCGCGACCCGGTGTCCTCGAGGTAGCCGAGCAGGGTCGTGGCCAGCCGGGCGCCCGACGCCCCCAGCGGGTGGCCCAGCGCGATGGCGCCGCCGCGGGGGTTGAGCTGCTCGGCGGCGACCCCGAACTCCGCCTGCCAGGCCAGCGGCACCGACGCGAAGGCCTCGTTGACCTCGAAGGCGGCGATGTCCGCGATCGACATGCCGGCGCGGGTGAGCACCTTGTGGGTAGCCGGGATCGGCCCCGTCAGCATGAGCAGCGGGTCGTCGCCGGTCACCGCGCTGGCCACCACGCGGGCGCGCGGGGTGAGGCCCAGTTGCGCGGCCTTCTCCTCGCTCATCACCAGCAGGGCGGCGGCGCCGTCGGTCAGCTGCGAGGAGTTGCCGGCAGTGATCTTCCAGTCCAGCTCCGGGAAGCGGGCGGCGTGCGGGCTCTCGGCGAACGCCGGGCGCAGGCCGCCGAGCTTGTCGGGCGTCGTCCCGGGGCGGATCGTCTCGTCGGCGTCGACGACGCCGTCGGGCGTCGTCACCGGGACCAGCTCGCGGGCGAAGGCTCCCGCGGCGGTGGCGTCAGCGGCGCGCTGGTGGGAGCGGGCGGCGTACTCGTCCAGGCGCTCCCGGGACAGTCCCCACTTGTCGGCGACGAGTTCCGCGCTGATGCCCTGGGGGACCAGGCCGGGGGAGTAGCGCGCGGCGACCCGCGGACCGTGCGGGTCGGCGTCCCCCCGGGCCGATCCCATCGGCACCCGGCTCATGGACTCGACGCCCGCGGCGACGGCCACGTCGTAGGCGCCGGCCACGATCCCCTGGACGGCGAAGTTCAGCGCCTGCTGACCCGATCCGCACTTGCGCTCGATGGTCACCGACGGCACCGACTCGGGCCAGCCGGCGGCCAGCACCGCCTGACGGCCCGGTGTCGCCGACTGCTCCCCGTTACCCCCGACGCAGCCCACCAGGACGTCGTCGATGAGGGCCGGGTCGAGGTCGTTGCGTGCGGCCAGCGCCTGGAGCACCTGCGAGAGCAGGTCCACCGGGTGCAGGCCGGACAGCGCGCCGCCGGCCTTCCCGCGGCCCATCGGGCTGCGGACGGCGTCGACGATGACGGCGGAGGGCTGGTGCGTGCGCGGGATCGTCATGGCGACCTTTCGGGAACCGGTGTGGGCGTTGACACAATAACCATGTTCACCAATAACATGGATGCATCAGCGCCCGGGAGTCCGTCGCCGCGGCTCGCACAGGAAGGCCGCCCTCATGACGTTCGAGTTGCCCGCCACCCACCAGGACCTTCGGAACCGCGCCCGCGAGGTCGCCGAGAAGGTGCGCCCGCGGGCCGCGGAGGCCGACGCGGCCACCAACGTGGACCCTGTCGTGCGCAGTGCCCTGCAGGAGAGCGGGCTGGTCGGGCTCACCGTCCCCGCGGCCCACGGCGGCGAGGCGGAGACGGTCGACCCGCTGGCCGTCACCGTCGTCCGGGAGGCGTTCGGCGCGGTCTCGGCCCACCTGGACTCGCTGTTCGCGATGCAGGGGATCGGCACCTACGGACTGTCCCTCGCCGCCGCCCCGCGGGTGCAGCAGGAGTGGCTGCCGCGCGTGGTCGCGCTCGAGGCGATCGCGGCGCTCTGCCTCACCGAGCCCGACGTCGGCTCGGACCTGAAGTCGATCAGCACCCGGGTGGTGGAGCGCGACGGCGAACTGGTCCTCGACGGGCACAAGTCCTTCATCACCAACGCGCCGGCCGCCGCCTTCTTCACCGTGCTGGCCCGCGAGGACGACGGCTTCTCGCTGGTGTTCGTCCCGGCCGACACCCCGGGTGTCGAGGTGCGCTCGGGCCCGGACCTGATCGCGCCGCACATCATCGGCGACGTCCGCTTCACCGGCGTCCGGCTGCCCCTCGACTCGCGCGTCGGCGTGCCGGGCCAGGCGTTCCCGCTGGTGCTCCAGACGCTGGCGACCTTCCGGGTCTCGGTCGCCGGCTCGGCGGTCGGCCTGGCCCAGGCCGCCCTGGACGAGGCCGTCGCCCACACCACCGGGCGGGAGCAGTTCGGGTCCACGCTGGCGCGTCTTGGCCCGATCCCGCAGATGCTCGGCGCCAGCTGGATGGAGGTCGAGCAGGCCCGGCTGCTCACCTACGCGGCGGCCACCAAGGCCGCTGCCGACCCACTGGGCGCGCTGCACTGGTCGTCGATGGCGAAGGTGGCCGCGACCGAGACCGCGAGCCGCGTCGCCGACCGGTGCGTGCAGATGATGGGCCGTTTCGGGGTGGTCACCGGCTCGACGATCGAGCGGCTCTACCGGAATGCCCGACCGATGCGCATCTACGAGGGCGGCAACGAGGTGCTCCTGGGGCAGCTGGCCAAGACCCTCACCCGGCCCGCGCCGCGCTGAAGAGACTTCCGAGACCGGTTTCCAAATCTAATCATGGTTAGGTAAAGTGGAGTCGAGACGGCCGGTCGCCCAACCCCCGAGCTTCCGGCCCGGAGCGCCCCCCGAGAGGCAGAACCCATGACCCAGAGCGCGCCGTTGGCCGGCATCACCGTGCTCGAGCTCGGCACGATGTACGCCGCCCCGACCGCCGGCCGGATGCTGCGCGACTTCGGTGCCCGCGTCATCAAGGTCGAGGACCCGCGCAACGGCGACTTCGCCCGCCAGTGGGAGCCCTCTCACGAGGGCCTCTCGCTCGGCTTCGCGCGGCTGAACTCCGGCAAGGAGTCCGTCGGCATCGACCTGCGGCGCGACGAGGGCCGCGACCTGGTCCGTCGGCTGGCGGCCCGCGTCGACGTGGTGGTGGAGTCCTTCCGCCCCGGCCGGCTCGAGGACTGGGGGCTTGGGTACGACGTCCTCTCCGCCGACAACCCCGGCCTGGTGCTCACCCGGGTGTCGGGCTTCGGCCAGACCGGCCCGTACCGCGAGCGCCCCGGGTTCGGGACGGTCGCGGAGGTGGCCAGCGGCTACGCCTACGTCAACGGCTGGCCCGACACCCCGCCGACCTCGCCGCCGTTCGGCTTCGCCGACTCGATCGCGGGCCTGGCGGCCGCGTTCGGGACGACGACCGCGCTGACCGCGCGGGCCCGGACCGGGCGCGGGGACGTCGTCGACGTGGCGCTGTACGAGCCGCTGCTGTTCATCCTCGGCGACCTGGTCCTCAACTACACCGCCACCGGCTTCGTCCAGGAGCGGGTCGGCAACGGCTCGGGTTCGGCGTCCCCGCGCGGCATCTACCAGGCGGCCGACGGCGGCTGGCTGGCCATCGCCGCCTCCAACCAGACGATCGCGATGCGGCTGTTCACCGCCATGGGCCGGCCGGAGTTCTGCGACGACCCGAGGTTCGCCACCAACGTCGCGCGGATGCAGCACAACGACGAGCTGCAGGAGCACGTGAAGGCCTGGGTCGCCCAGCGCCCCCGGGGCGCCGTCATCGCGCACCTGCAGGATCACGAGGTGGTCGCCTCGCCGGTCAACGACGCGCGCGACGTCGCGGAGGACCCGCACTTCCTGGACCGCACCCTGCGCCGGCTGTCGGGGACGCCGCTGGGTGAGGCGCTGGTCCCGGGGCCGGTCCTGCACCTCGGCAGCTACGACGGCCCCGTCTACGATGGCGTCCCCTCGGTGGGGGAGCACACGATCGAGGTGCTGCCGGAGCTGCTCGACCTGAGCGCCGAGCAGCTGTCGGGGCTCGGGGCCGCCGGCGTCGTCGGCCCGGTGCCGGTGGCGGCCCGATGAGCACGGCGACCGACCTGATCATCGACGTCCACTGCCACGCCTGGCCGGACGCCCTCGCCCAGCGCGCGCTCGGCCCGCGGGTGCCCCAGTTGCCCCGGGTCGGCGACGGGAAGATTTCGACCCTTCCCCGGGTGCTGGAGGCGGCCGGCGTCGACCGTGGCGTGCTGCTGGGCATCGCCGACACCGCCAAGTACGTCGACGGCACCAACCGGTTCGTGGCCCGGAGCCGGGGCGGCAACCTGCTCGGATTCGGCACCGTCCACCCAGACCTTCCGGCGGAGGAGAACCTGGCGTCCCTCCGCCGGAACCGGATCCCCGGCGTGAAGCTGCACTCGCTGTTCCAGGGCTTCGCCTACGACGACCCGCGCGTGTGGGAGCTGCTCGAGGCGTTCGGCTCCGAGATCGCCGTCATCGCGCACGTCGGCGCCGGCGGTGATCGCGAGAGCAACGACCGGGCCACCCCGGCGATGATCCGCGACATCGTGCGGCGCTTCCCCGACCTGCGGCTGATCGCCTGCCACTTCGGCGGCTACCACCGGCTGGAGGAAGCCGAGGCGGAGCTCCTGGGCACGAACGTGCACCTGGAGACCTCGTGGCCGCCCACGATGGCCGAGCTGGCCCCCGAGCGGGTGCGCGCGATCATCGACCGGCACGGCGCGGACCGGATCGTGTTCGGCTCTGACTGGCCGATGGCCGACCCGGCCCGGGAGATCGCGGCGATCCGCGCTCTGGGCTACGACGACGAGACCACCGCCGGGATCCTCGGCGGCAACTTCGCGCGGCTCATGGGGATCGCCCCCGGCGAGCCCGCGCCCGGCCCCCTGGGAGAGGACGAGATCCCGTGACCGACGACGTCCTGGTCGAGCAGCGCGGCGACGCGACCTGGATCACCCTCAACCGGCCCGACCGGCGCAACGCCTTCGACCCCGACATGTCCGACCGGATCGTCGACGCCGTCGAGGCGGCGACCCGCAGCCGGGCGGTCGTGATCACCGGCGTCCCCGGCAGCTTCTGCGCCGGGGGAGCACTGGGCAGCCTGGCGAAGCCGGACATGGCCGGCATGCGGGAGATGTACCGCAGCTCGCTGCGGCTCTTCGACGCCATCCGGCAGTGCCCGCGGCCGGTGATCGCCGCGGTCAACGGCCCCGCCGCCGGCGGGGGCAACGAGCTGGTCATCGCCTGCGACCTGGCCGTCGCGGCCGAGTCGGCGACCTTCGGCCAGACCGGCCCCCGCGTGGGCAGCGCCCCGGTCACCGGCGCCACGAACGTCCTGGGCGTGCAGATCGGCGAGAAGCGGGCCAAGGAGATGGCGATGCTGTGCCGCCGGTACACCGCGGCGCAGGCCCTCGAGCTGGGGCTCGTGAACAGCGTCGTCCCCGACGACGAACTGGTGGACGCGGTCGACGCCCTGGTGGGGGAGCTGGCCCAGCTCTCGCCTCGCTACCTGGAGATCACCAAGGTCAGCTCCAACATGTGGTGGAACGCCGCACGGGACTCGTTCAGCACCGGCCTGGGCATGCTCGTGCAGGCCATCGGCAGCCCCGACATGGCCGAGGGCGCGCAGGCCTTCATGGAGAAGCGCCGCCCCCGGTTCCCCGCACCGGACGCCTGACCCTCAGGGCTGCCCGCCGTCCACCGCGAGCAGGGCGCCGGTCGTGTAGGACGACGCGTCCGACGCCAGGTAGAGGGCGGTGCCGACGATCTCCTCGGGCTGCCCGCCCCGCCGCAGGGCGAAGCCCTGCGCCCGCTCGGCGAACGCCCGCTCGTCCCAGGCCTTGCTCACGTCGGTCATGAACGTGCCGGCGAGGATGGCGTTGACGCGGACGGCCGGACCGAGTGCGTGCGCCAGCCCGACGGTGAGCGCGTTGAGCGCGGCCTTGGCCGCCGCGTAGTGCAGCACGTGCGGCTTGGGCCGCTGCGACGCGGCGCTGGAGATGTTGATGATCGAGCCGCGCCCCGCGGCGGCCATGCGGGTCCCGACGGTCGCCGCGAGCCGGAACGGCCCCTTGAGGTTCACCGCCAGGACCTTGTCGAACAGCTCCTCGGAGAGACTCTCGATCGAGTCGTACAGCGGTGACATGCCGGCGTTGTTCACCAGGACGTCCACCTGTCCGAACTCGTCGTACGCGGCGTCGGCGAGGGCGTCGAGGTCGGCCCAGCGGCCGGCGTGCGCGCCCAGGCCGAGTGCGCGCCGGCCGGTGGTGGCCCGGATCTCCTCGGCGTAGGCCTCGCATGCGGCTCCGTCCCGGCTGGCGATGACCACGTCGGCGCCGGCCTCGGCGAAGCCGCGCACCATGGCGCGGCCCAGGCCGCGGCTGCCACCGGTGACCAGGGCGACCCGGCCCTCGAGGCTGAACTGATCGGTCATGCGGACCCTCCGGAGATCGTGGACAAGGGTGGAGCGGAGTCGACCGGCCGGGGACGCCGGGCGACGACGGTCGCCACGACCATGAGCCCGGCCGAGGTGAGGGCCAGCCCGGCCATCACGGCCCAGGCGGCGGAGAAGCCGGAGGTGTCGGCGACGACGCCGATTACCACCGGTCCCAGCGCGCCGCCGAGGATGCCGCCGGTGCCGACGAACCCGCTCGCCGTCGCCGGCGCGGTCGGGTTCAGCCGCACGACGGCGAGGTTGAGCAGGCCGATCCACCCGGCGCCGAACAAGTGCGCGACCAGCGCGCCGACGACGTAGACGGTGACGGCGCCGATCGCCTGCAGCCCGTAGCCGACCGAGCCCAGCAGCAGCAGGACCACCACGACGGGGATCGGCGTGACCCGGGTGGTGTCGATCAGCAGGCCGACGAGGATCCGCGAGGCCACCCCCGCTACGCCGCAGATGCTCAGCAGCCACGCGGCGGTCGAGACGTGCAGGCCGGCCGCGACACCGCCGGCGACCACGAAGGCGCCCAGAGAGGTGGTCGCCGCGTTCCCCGCCCCGGACGCCCCGGCCAGCGACAGCAGGGTCGCCCGGCCGGACTCGGGCCGGCGCCGCACGCCCTGCCCGCGGTGCCCTGCCTCGCCGGGCACGAGCCGCGGCACCAGGAGCGCGATGACGAGCCCGCCGGCGCCGGCGGCGAGGAAGAGGACGCGCCAGCCGTGCTCGACCCCGAGGGTCGGCACGATCGCCCCGGCCACGAGCGAGGCCAGCGGGACGCTCGAGTACTTCACGCCGAACGCGACGCCGACCCGGCGCGCCACGCCCTGCATGGCCAGGTTGGTCGCCGGCTGGGTGAACCCGTTCGCCGCGCCGGCCACGGTGAGCAGCGCCTGGAGGTGCCACGGCTGCTCCACGACCCAGCCCACCAGTAGCAGGGTGACGCTGCTGAGCACCGCGCTCAGCCGGAGCACCGGCCGCGGCCCGACCCGGTCGGCCACCCGCCCGCCCGCGTACATCGTGGCCGCGCCCGCGAGGAAGAACAGGGTGATCGTGGCGCCCAGCTGGGCGACGGCCATGCCCTCCTCGCGCGCGATGAGCACGGCCGCGGCGCCGGTGAGGATCACGGGCAGGACCGACAGCGTGACGATCGCGGTCACGGACAGGGTGGCGACGACGCCGCCGTGCTCGCGCGCGGCCGGCTCGACCGGCCCGGGGATGACGTCCACGCCGCTACCGCGTCCCGACCCGCTCGAGCAGCGCCCGGGTCGCGTCGGCAGCCGCGGCCGCGGCGACCTGTGGGCTGCGCGCTCGCAGCTCGTCGGAGAGCACCTCGACGCCGAGGGGTGCCCGCACGCCGAGCTCGAGCACGCGCCGGAGCAGCGTGGTTAGGTCGAACTCGCCGTGGCCGGGCAGCTGACGGCGCCGGAAGGTGTCCTCGAGCTCCGTGCCGACGGGGGCGAGCGGCCCGTCGCTCAGCTGAACGGCGACCACCCGCTCCGGCGGAACGGCGTCCAGGTCGGTGAGGGTCCGGCTGCCGCGGACGTGGTGCCAGGTGTCCAGGACGATCCCGGCGTTGGGCCGGCCGGCCGTCCGGACGACGTCCCAGGCGCGGACGGCGCTGTCGGTGTCGGTCCAGGGCAGGAACTCCAGCCCCACGACGAGGCCGTGCTCGGCGGCCCGGTCGCAGACCCCGGCGAACCGCTCGGCCACGACGTCCAGCGGCTGCTCCAGGGGGCCGCCGATCACCATGACGTGCCTGCCGCCGACCTCGTCCTTGAGCCGGTGCAGCGCCCGCTCGTGCTCCAGCGTGCGGGCGGCGCGGACGTCGTCCCCGTGCCACCACTCGGCGAGGAAGCCGATCTCGACCAGCTCGAGCCCGGCGTCGGCCAGCTTGGCCCGGACGTCCGCGACCGTCCCGCCCCCGGCGAGCGCCCGGGCGAGGTGCCCCGGGCGCAGCCCGATGCCCGCGTAGCCGGCCGCGACCGCGGCGGCGATGCGGGTGTCGAGGTCGGCGTCGTCGATCGTCGACGCGCAGAGGTAGAGCGGTGCGAACGCGGCGGTCACCGGGCCCTCAGTAGGAGCGGGGGAGGCCGAGGACCTTCTCGCCGAGGAAGGCGAGCACGAGCTCGTTGGAGATGGGGGCGATCCGCTCCACGCGGACGTCCCGCCAGTAGCGCTCGACGTGGTACTCCTTCGTGTAGCCGTAGCCGCCGTGCACCTGCATCGCCCGGTCGGCGGCCTCGAAGGCCCACTCCGAGGTGAGGTACTTCGCCTCGTTGGCCTCCTTGCCGCACGGCAGGCCGTTGTCGTAGAGCCAGGCCGCGCGGCGCACGAGCAGCTCGGCGGCGTCCAGCTTGGCCAGGGAGTCGGCGAGCGGGAACTGCACGCCCTGGTTCATGCCGATCGGGCGGCCGAAGACCTGGCGCTCCTTCGTGTACTGCACGGCCTTGCGCAGCGCGGCCCGCCCGATGCCGAGGCAGACGGCGGCGA
Organism: Blastococcus sp. SYSU DS0533; assembly: GCF_054050775.1. Taxonomy (NCBI): domain Bacteria; kingdom Bacillati; phylum Actinomycetota; class Actinomycetes; order Geodermatophilales; family Geodermatophilaceae; genus Blastococcus; species Blastococcus sp. SYSU DS0533. The sequence continues at coordinate 260,971 of NZ_JBJGZZ010000002.1, forward strand.
CGATGATCCGCTCGGCGTTGAGGCCGCTGAGCAGGTACGTGAAGCCCTTGCCCTCCTCGCCGACGCGGTCCTCGTCGGGGACGAACAGGTCGTCGATGAACAGCGAGTTGGTGGCGATCGCGTTGCGGCCGAGCTTCGGGATGGGCTGGATCTTGACGTGGTCGGGGTCCATCCTCGCGAAGAACAGGGTCATGCCGTCGGTCGACCGGGCCGACTGGTCGCGGGGCGTCGTCCGCGTGATCAGCAGCATCCGGTCGGCCTCGAGCGCGCGGGAGATGAACACCTTGCGGCCGGTGATCCGGTACCCGCCGTCGACCTTGGTGGCCACGGTGGAGATGCGGCTGGTGTCGGTGCCGGCGTCGGGCTCGGTGACGGCGAAGCAGACCTGGAGGTTGCCCTCGACGGCCAGGGGGAGGAAGCGCTTGCGCTGCTCCTCGCTGCCGTGCTTCACGATCGGCTCGAGGCCGAACAGCGCGACCTGCACCGTGGTCGCCGCGTTCAGCGCACCGCCGTTGCCGGCGATCTCCTCCATGAAGATCGCGGCCTCCTGCACGCCCGCGCCGCCGCCGCCGTACTCCTCGGGGGTGCAGATGCCCAGCCAACCGCCCTCGGCGACGGCCTTGTAGAAGTCCCAGGGGAACTCGTGGTCGGTGTCCGCATTCATCCAGTACTCGTCCGGGAACTTGGCGCAGATCGCGCGGACGGACGAGCGGATGTCGGATTCAGCCTCGGCGCTGACGTCGTGCATGCAGATCGGCCTCCTCGAAAAAACTATGGGTATGATACCCATTGATGGTCCGAGGTGTCGAGGACCACACCGCCGGAGCGGTGGCACCAGACGAGGAGGCCGTGCATGCGGGCGTACCGATCGATGCTCTTCGTCCCGGGGCACCGGGCCGACTGGGTGGACAAGGCGGTGCGGTCGGGCGCCGACGCCGTCGTCCTGGACCTGGAGGACTCGGTCCCGGAGGAGGAGAAGGACGCCGCGCGCGCCGTCGTCGCCGCCTCCATCGAGCGGCTCCGCGCCGAGGGCTCCGGCGTGGGCGTGCTCGTCCGGCCGAACGCGCTGGCCACCGGGCGCGCCGGCCTGGACCTCGAGGCCACCGTCGTCCCCGGTCTGGACGGCGTCTTCGCGCCCAAGGTCGAGTCGGCGCTGGATGCGCACCGCTTCGCAACGCTGCTGGAGCACTTCGAGATCCGCAACGGCGCGCGCGACGTGCAGCTGGTCGTCCCCATGGAGACCGCCCGGGCGCTCTCGCGCTGCGAGGAGATCGCGGCCAGCACGCCGCGCATCGGGGCGGTGATCGGCTCCACCGCCGAGCACGCCGACGTCGCCCGGGAGGTCGGCTACGAGTGGACGCCCGAGGGTCTGGAGACCCTCGCGATGCGCAGCCGGGTGCTCCTGGCCTGCCGCGTCGCCGGAGTGCACGCCATGACCGGCCTGTGGGAGCGCATCCACGACCTCGACGGCCTGCGCGAGTTCTGCCTCCAGGGCCGCCGGCTGGGCTTCCGCGGCCAGATCGCGATCCACCCGAGCCATGTCCCGGTGATCAACGAGGTCTACGGCGCGGACGCCGAGCAGCGGGAGTTCTTCGAGGGCCTGGTCGCCGCCTACGAGCAGGGTGCCGCGGCCGGCGCCGGCGCGGTGGTCTACCGGGGCAGCCACATCGACAAGGCGCACGTGGACAAGGCGCGGGAATGGCTGGCACGGGCCGGCGAGCTGGACCGGCTCGTCGCGGAGCGGAGGGAAGCGAAGTGAAGGGTCTGTACTTCGAGGAGATGGTCCCGGGCACGGTGATCAAGCACGTCCTCACCCGCACCGTGACGGAGATGGACAACGTCCTGTTCACGTCGCTGACGATGAACGTGGCGCCGCTGCACCTCGACGCGGAGTACGCCAAGACCCTGCCGTACGGGAAGCCGCTGGTGAACAGCCTCTTCACGGTGGCGCTGATCGGCGGCATGAGCGTGCCGGACCTGGTCTTCCAGACCTCGCTGGGCAACCTCGGCTACGAGCACGTCCAGTTCCCCGCACCGGTCTTCCACGGCGACACCCTGCGCGCGGAGACCACGATTCTCGACAAGCGCGAGTCCAAGAGCAGTCCCGACCGGGGCATCGTCTGGTTCGAGCACCGCGGCTACAACCAGCGCGACGAGCTGGTCATGCTCTGCAAGCGCGTCGGCATGATCATGCGGCGGCCCGCCGAGGCGTGAGCAGCAGCGCCAGGGTGAGCGCCGCGCACCCGATCCCGGTGGAGGCGAAGACCAGGGTGTAGCCGGACTCCAGGGGCAGCCGCTCGCCGAGCGGCGTCGCCGTCGCGAGCAGGGCGCTGGTCAGCGCGCTGCCGATCGACCCGCCGACCGTCCGCAGCACCTGGTTGAGCGCGATCGCGCTGCCGGTCTGGTCGGCGGGGACGGCGCCGAGGATCAGCACCGGCATGAGCACCAGGCTGGCCCCGATGGCCAGGCCCTGGAAGAAGACGCCCACGAGCACCTGCCACAGGTGCTCGTGGAACAGCGCGACGAACGCCATGTCGATGCCGATGAACAGCGGCCCGAGCGGGAGCAACGCCCGGGGCGAGAACCAGCGCTCGAGGACCTGCACGACGCCGTTGGCCGCCACGCTGCCGATCGAGGTCGGCAGCATCGCCAGCCCGGCGGCGAACATCAGCAGCCCGAACCCGTAGCCGGTCGACGCCGGGGTCTGCAGCAGCTGGCTCACCGCCGACGCGCCGGCGAAGAGCATGGCGCCCAGCGCGAGCGTCGTGAGACTGGCCAGCGCGACGTCGCGGTGGGCCAGCGACCGCAGCTGGACCAGTGGCCGGGCGGCGCGCAGCTCCACCCACGTCCAGAGCGGGAAGAGAACGGCGGCCCCGGCGAACAGGGCGACCACGGCGGGGGAGTTCCACCCCCAGGTGCCGCCCTCGCTGACCGCCACGAGCAGGCAGACCAGTCCGCCTGCGAGCAGGACCGCGCCGATCCAGTCCAGCCGCGGTGCCGACCTGGCAGCGGCCGGCGCGTCCCGGGGCACGGTGAGCAGGACGGCCAGGAACGCCGCGCCGGTGAAGACCACCGCGAGCCAGAAGGCGACGTGGTGGTTCCACACCTGCACCACGAGCCCGGTGAGGGGGAAGCTCAGGCCGGCCCCGGTCACGGTGGTGACCGACAGCGCGGCGATGGTGCGGCGCACCCGTTCGGGCGGCAGGAGGGCGCGGGCCGTCGCGGTCGCCATCGGGATGACGCCGTAGGCCAGGCCTTGGAGGGCCCGCCCGGCGATCAGCTGGCCGAAGGACTCGGCGGTGGCGGCCAGCGCCGAGCCGACGACGACCAGCCCGAGGGTGCCGAGCAGGACGCGGCGCCGGCGCGGGCCGTCGCTGAGCGCGCCCAGGACCGGGGTGGCCACCGCGCCAACCAGGAGGGCGACGGTGAGCACCCACTGGGCGGTGCCGCGCGGGATCTGCTGGACGTCGGCGATGGTCGGGATGAGCAAGGCCCCCAGGGACCCGACCACCGACGTGCACAACCCGCAGTAGACGAGCGCGGGGACCACCCCGCGCCGCAGCGGTGGGAAGGGTTCGGCGGCGGCGCCGGCGGGGCGTGGTCGGTCGGTCCGGGTCACCTGCCGACCAGGAGCGCGTCGACGACGACGCTGCCGCCCCGCCCCTCCCTCACGATGACCGGGTTGAGGTCGATCTGCTCGACACCGGCGAACGTGGGCGCCCGCTCGGAGAAGCCCACCACCAGGTCGACCAGGCTCTCGACGTCGTACGTGCGGCCGCGATGCCCGGCGAGCACCCGCCCGATGCGGAGCCGGCGCAGCGCTCGTTCGACGTCGGCTCTGCTGGCCGGGCATCGCAGGAAGGCCTTGTCGTCCATCACCTCGGCGAGCACCCCGCCGGCGCCCAGGAGCAGGACGCGACCGAACTCCGGATCGGCGGCCATGCCGAGGATGACCTCGAGCCCCTCGTACTGGCGGGCCAGGAGGTACCCCTCGAGATCGACGCCGTGCTGCCGGGCGGCGTCCTCGATCCCGGTGACCGCCCGCTCCAGGGCCTCCTTGTCGCGTACTCCCAGAGCGACCAGCCCAAGCTCGGACTTGTGGCCCACCCCCGGGGCGATGCCCTTGACGACCAGCGGCCAGCCGGAACCCGCCGCGATCGCGCGGGCCCCGGCCAGGTCGGCGGCGACCCACTCCTGGCTGACCGGTACGCCCTGGGCGGCGAGGAACGCCTTCGCGTCGGCCTCGTTCGCGAGCGCCTCCGCCGGCACGTCGACGGGCTCCGGGGTCCCGGTGGCGGATTCGTCGGCCGCCGCCTCCGCGGCGCGCTCGCTCAGGTCGGCGAGCACGGCCAGCGCGTCCACCGCGCGGTCGGCGCTGTCGAAGTGCGCGACGCCCGCGCCGTCGAGGAGCTCGTCCCGGTACTCGGTGAGGTTGCGCGCGCGCCACGCCGAGATCGCGAGCGGGACGCCGGACCTCCGGGCCGCGTGGAGCAGCGGCGGCATGAGCCGCGCCGAGTCGAACTCGCCCCAGGTCGGCAGGGCGACCAGGACGGCGTCGAACTCGTCGTACTTCGCGATGATCCCGAACACCGAGTCGAGCAGCTCCTCGTCGCCGATCACCTGACCGGTGAGGTCGAGCGGGTTCCCGGGGGTGCCGAAGCGCATCGCGCCGGCGAGCTCGGCCCGTAGCTCCTCGCTGAGGTCGGGCATGGACAGGCCGGAGGACTCCGCCCGGTCGGAGACGTAGCCGCACTCGCCACCCGAGGGGGAGACGACCAGCAGCCGCCGTCCCCGGAGCAGGGGCAGCTGCTGCAGCACGCGGGCGCCGTTCAGCAGATCGGGGATCGAGTCGACGACGACCACGCCGATCGACGTCATGACGTCGCGGAAGACCTCGAACGACCCGGACATGGCGCCGGTGTGGCTCTTCGTGCTGCGCGTCCCGGCCGCCGTGCGTCCGGCCTTCAGCGCGAGGACGCGCGTCCCGGTCGCCCGTGCGCGGGCGACGGCGGAGGCGAACCGGGGGAAGTCCCGCACCTGCTCGACGTAGAGCAGGACGACGTCGGTCTGCGGGTCGTCGGCCAGCGCGAGCACCACGTCGGCGACGTCGACGTCGGCCTCGTTGCCCAGGCTCAGCATCGCGCGGACCCCGATGCCCTCTCCCTGGGCGATGTTGAAGAGGTTGGCGGCCATCCCGCCGCTCTGGCTCACGATCGCCGCCGATCCGGGGGTGAAGGTCGTCGTGACGTTCAGGGTCGTGCACGAGACGGCGTTCTCCGGGATGCCGGCCACGCCGATGCAGTTGGGCCCGACGAGCCGCGAGCCGCCCGCCCACGCGATGTCGCGCAGCCGCTGCTGCTGCTCCGCGCCGGCACCCCCCTCCTCGGCGAAGCCGGACGTGCAGACGACGATGGCGGGGACGCCGGCCTGCGCGCACTCGGTCACCGCCTTCTCCACGAGGTCGGCGCGGACCATCACGTACGCCAGGTCGACGGGGGTGTCGATGTCGAGCACCGAGTCGGCGCAGGGCAGCCCGGCCACCGTCTCGTGGCGCGGGTTCACCGGGTGGATCGCGCCCGCGAAGCCGGTGCGGAGCAGGTTGGCGATCGGCCGGCCGTTGTGCCGGCCGGGGTCGGGGGAGGCCCCGATGACGGCCACGGAACGCGGCGCGAGCAGTGCCCGGAGGTTCAGCGGAGGCGCGCCGCGGCCGGCCGGAGCGGCGGTTCCGCCCGCTCGTCCATCCCCGTCCAGGCCGCCTGCCAGGCCGGATTCTGCGGACATCGGTGCTCCTCCCGAGGCCCTCGTGAGGGCCGAATGTGACCTCGTTGACAGAGATGAAAATCATAGGCATAGTACGCCTCGTTAAGGCCCTCAACCGACGGGCGAGAACGGATGGCGAGAGGAACCGGCATGGCGAGCACGGTCAGGGACGTTCGCACTCTTCGACGGCTCGGGGTCGCCTCGGCCGCCGTGCTCGCGCTGACGCTCAGCGCCTGCGGGGGCGGCGACGACGAGAAGTCCTCCGCCGACTCGGGCGGTCAGCAGGGCGCCCAGGAGCTCACCACCGTCAAGATCGGGCTCGTCCCCACGGTCAACACCGCGATGCCGCACCTGGCGGTCGAGGAGCACCTCGGCGAGGAGTTCGGCATCGACCTGCAGAGCACGACGATCGCCGGTGCGGGCAGCACCAACCAGGTCGCGGCCCTGCTGTCCGGTGACCTCGACGTCGCGATCGGCGGCACGAACACCGTTGTCGACGCCATCGCCGAGGGCGCCGACGTGAAGATCATCGCGGGTGTGGGTCCGCTGAACTTCAGCGTCGTCCTGAACAAGAAGGTGGCCGACGGTCTCGACGTCGACGTCGAGGACGACCCCGAGGACCGGGTCAAGGCGCTCAAGGGCCTGAAAATCGCCGTCAGCCCGCCCGGCTCCACCGGCAACAGCGTGCTCCGCACGATCCTCGAGAACGCCGGGCTGAACCCCGACCGGGACGTCGAGATGGTGCCGATCACCGACCTGGGCGCGATCCCCGCCGGTCTGAACAGCGGCCAGTTCGACGCCAGCTTCGTGGCCGTCGGCGCCGGCGAGGTCAGCGTCGCGTCCGGCGACGCCGTTCTCTGGCTCTCGGTCCCCAAGGGTGACCTGGAGGAGCTCAACGACTTCATGGGCATCGTGGCGTTCACCAGCGGCCGCTACGCCCAGGCGAACCCCGACACCATCGACGCCGTCCACGACACCCTCGTCGCCGCGCAGGAGATGACGACCGAGGACCCCGACGAGGTCGCCAAGGTCCTCAAGAGCACGATCTTCGCCGAGCTCGACCAGAAGGTCTTCGACGAGGTGTGGAGCCAGGTCGAGAGCGCCTACCCCGAGGGCATGAGCTTCACCGAGGACAACTGGGACACTTTCGTGGACCTCTTCGACGAGGCCTCCGAGAAGGACTACGCCTCGCTGAACTACGACGACTTCGTGGTCAAGGCGGCCCGGGGGAACGCGTGATGCTGACCGAGATGAGGGCACAGATGAGCCGACGCACCGCAGGGCGCACCGCGCCCGCCACGCCGGCCGAGGGCGAGCCCATCTTCGAGGTGCGGGACCTGGCCATCGGGTTCAACGAGGGGAAGGACGTCCTCCGCGACGTCACGCTGCAGATCGAGCAGGGTGAGTTCCTCACCCTGCTCGGCCCCAGCGGCTGCGGGAAGACGACGATCCTGAACCTCGCCGCCGGTCTGCTCGCACCGCGGTCGGGCTACGTCCGCTTCGCCGGCAAGCAGATCAGCGGCGTGAACACCGATGTCGGCTACATGACCCAGGACGACACGCTGCTGCCCTGGCGGTCGGTGCACTCGAACATCGGTCTCCCGCTCAAGCTGCGCAAGGTGCCCAAGCAGGAGATCGACGAGCGGGTCACCCGTTACCTGGAGCTGCTCGACCTCGGGCACGCCGGCTCTCTGCTGCCGGGCCAGCTCAGCGGCGGCATGCGCCGCCGGGCGCTGCTGGCCCGCAGCATGATCTACGAGCCCAAGCTGATGCTCATGGACGAGCCGTTCGCGGCGCTGGACGCCCAGATGCGGCACCAGATGCACGTCGAGCTGCGGCAGACGGTCAAGAAGCTCAAGCAGACCGTCCTGTTCGTCACGCACGACATCTCCGAGGCGGCCACCCTGTCCGACCGGGTGCTCATCGTCGGCGGTGGCCCTCCCGGGGGCATCGTCGAGGAGCACCGGATGCCCTTCGGTCAGGACCGCGACCTCGCCGCCCTGCGCTTCTCCGAGGAGTTCGCGCAGGTCGAGCGCACCCTGCACGCCGGGCTGCTCAACGCCCGGCCGGCGCACAAGCTGGGAGGGCAGCACTGATGGCCAGTGCCACCATCGACACCGATCCGCTGGCCGACCCGCTGACCGAGGCGGAGGCCGAGGCCGGACGGGCCCGCAAGGACCGCCGGGCCCGCAACGCCCACCGCCGCAACGTGATCCTCATCCAGATCGCGGTGATCGCCGGCTTCCTCGGGCTGTGGGAGCTGGCCGCCGGACGGTTGATCGACGACCTCCTGATCAGCCGGCCGTCGGAGATCTTCCCGACCTTCTGGACCTGGGTGACCAACGGCGACCTCTTCTACCACGCGTCCAGCACCCTCAAGGACGCCGTGATGGGGCTGCTCGCCGGTGGTCTCGCCGGTCTGATCGTCGGCGCGGTGCTCGGCCAGTCCGAGCGGCTGGCGGAGATCTTCGAGCCGTTCATCACCGCGCTGTACACGCTGCCCAAGCACGCGCTCATCCCGCTGTTCATCATGTGGGTCGGCATCGGCACGGAGCTGCGCGTCCTGACCGCGGCGGTGATCGTCTTCTTCCTGGTCTTCTTCAACACCTTCTTCGGGATCAAGGACGTCAGCCGCGCCCTGATCAACTCGGTGCGGGTGATGGGCGGGTCGAACTTGGACGTGATGGCCCGGGTGCGGCTGCCCTCGGCGCTGATCTGGGTGGTCGCGGCGCTCAAGCTCGCGGTGCCCCAGGCGATCGTCGGCGTCGTGGTCGCCGAGATGCTGGCCGGTGACCGCGGGCTGGGCTACCTGGTCGCGCGCAACGCCGGCCTGTTCAACAGCAAGGGCACCTTCGCCGCGATCTTCGCCCTGCTGATCATCGGCTTCGTGATCGACCGGCTGATGACGCTGGTGACGAAGCGGCCGCTGCAGTGGAAGAACTCGAAGTCCGCGATGTGATCTCGCGCCGCGCGTCCCCGGCACGTCCCCGAACCTGGAAGAGAGCGGTACAGGCACATGGCGCTGAAGTTCGGTCTTGCCCTGATGAACGACTTCCCGCCCGGGTCGCGGCCCGCGGACCGGATCGCCCAGCTCCGCGAGCAGGCGACCGAGGCGAGCCGGTCGGGGATCGACTCCCTGTGGGTCCTGCAGCACTACCTCGGCTCGATGCCGACGCTGCAGCCGTTGCTGCTGCTGGCCTCGCTCGCGCCGTTCTCGGGGGAGTGCCGGCTCGGCACCAACATGTACATCCTCCCGCTGCGGCACCCGGTCGGGCTGGCCGAGGAGTTCGCGACGCTGGACCACATCAGCGGCGGCCGCGCGGTCGCCGGCCTCGGCATGGGGTACCGCGAGAACGAGTTCGCTGCCTTCGGCGTGCCGATGGAGGAGCGGGTCGGCCGCTACACCGAGTCGGTCGAGATCATCCGGAAGCTGTGGTCGGGCGAGCGGGTGAGCTACGCCGGCAAGCACTTCCGGCTGGACGACGAGAAGATCAGCCTGGCGCCCGTGCAGCCTGGCGGCCCGCAGATCTGGGTCGGGGCCGGCGCGCACCGCAAGGGCGTCGAGCGGGCCGCCGCGCTCGGTGACGCCTGGATCGTCCCGCCGCACGTGACCGGAGACCGGCTGGTCAGCGCGCTGTCGACCTATGCGGAGGAGCGGACCAAGCACGCGCCCGACCGGACGCCGCAGCTGGTCGTGCGCCGCGAGATCTTCCTCGATGAGGACGCCGACCGCGCCTGGTCGGCCGGGGAGGCCGCGCGCGGGGCGCTCACCCGCGAGTACTCGCGTTACAACGCCCCGGACAAGACGGCCGACTACTCGCACCTCGCCGACGCCGAGGCCCTGCAGAAGAAGGCCCGCGAGGCCTACATCTTCTCCGACCCGGCGGGCGCGGTTACCGCGCTCAAGGAGCTCGAGGCCATCGGCGTCACCCAGGTCGTGCTCCGGATGCAGTGGTTTGACATGCCGCAGGAGCGGGTGCTGCGGAGCCTCGAGCTGTTCCGCGAGCAGGTCCTCCCGCACTTCTGCTGATCCCGGCCGTGCACCAGCGGCTTGCCGGCGAGGTCGCGTTCGTGACCGGCGCCGGCTCCGGGATCGGCGCGGCCACCGCCGCGCGGCTGGCCGCCGAGGGCGCGCACGTGGTCGCCGTGGACCGGGACGGCGAGGCGCTGACCGCGGTCGTGGACCGGATCGCCGGCGACGGCGGGCGGGTCGACGCGGTGACGGCCGACGTGCGCGATCGTCAGGCGTGCCGCGACGCGGTGGACGAGGTGGTCGCCCGCACCGGCGGGATCGGCGTCCTGTTCACCGCGGCCGGCATCTCCGGGCCACGGACCCCGACGCACGAGCTGGACGAGGCGGACTGGACCCGGACGCTCGCGGTCAACCTCGACGGTTCCTTCTTCGCCGCCCAGGCGGTCCTGCCCTCGATGATGCGCCGCGGCCGAGGGGCGATCGTGTTCTGCGGCTCGACGTCGTCCTTCGTCGCGGTGCGCGGCGGGAGTGCGCCCTACCGGGCGAGCAAGGGCGGCGTCCTCATGCTGACCCGCGCCCTGGCCGTCGAGTACGCGAGCCGGGGCGTGCGGGTGAACTGCGTGTGCCCGGGGCCGATCGAGACGCCGATGACCGTCGGCAGCAGCACGCAGACCCCGATGGGCCGCCACGGCCGGCCGGAGGAGATCGCGTCGGTCGTGGCGTTCCTCGCCTCGGACGACGCGTCGTTCGTGACGGGTCAGGCACTGCTGGCCGACGGGGGCCTCACCGCCGAGTAGCGGCTCGCAGTCAGCCGGTCAGCAGCAGGTCGGCCAGGGCGATCGCCTGGCGGGTGGCGAAGACCAGCCGGCGCGGCGCGTAGGCGTCCCCGAGCACGTGGACGTCGGGCCGCGATGCGGAGACCCGGTCGAACACCGCGGAGTCCGACACCCCGCCGCAGGACAGGACGACGGAGTCGAACCCGCCCACCGTCGTTTCCCGGCCCGAGTAGATGTGCCGCACCCGTACCGCGCCGTCCTCGATGCCGACGACCTCCTCCATCGTCCGGATCACGACGCCGAGGGAGTCCAGCCGGCCCAGCGCGGAACCGGCGATGTAGCGGCCGAGCAGGAGGGCCGGGCTCTGCGTGCCGTAGAACATCGTGACCTCGGCGCCCTGCGCGGCCAGGTGCTCGGCGAGGGCGAGCGGCGGCATGTGGTCGTCCTGGGCGACGACGGCGACAGAGCGCCCGGGCGTGGCCCGGCCGTCGAGGACGTCCCGGGAGAGCAGCACGTGGTCGGACTTCACGCCCTCGATGTCGGGCACCCGCTCGACGGCGCCGGTCGCGAAGGCGAGGACGGTGCCCGCGGCGAGGTCGTGCTCGTCGCCCGGCTCGAAGGCCGTGCCCAGCCGGACGTCGACGCCGAGGTCGCGCACGCGGGCGACCTGCCAGGCGAGGTAGTCGCCGTACCTGCCGAACGAGGCCGCCACCGCCGCCGTCCGGAGCTGCCCACCGAGCGCGTCGGACCGCTCGAGCAGCCGCACCCGGGCGCCGGCCTCGGCCGCGAGGGCGGCGAGCTCCAGGCCGGCCGGTCCGCCACCGACGACGACCAGGTCACGGTCGATCCGGCGCCGTCCCCACGGGCCCTCGAGCTCGCGCCCGGTGTGCGGGTTGACCGCGCAGCCGAAGGGCAGGCCGTCGACGTAGCGGCGGTTGATGCAGTCGTTGCCGCCGACGCAGGGCCGCACCAACGCCGCTTTCCCGGCCTTCGCCTTGACCAGCAGCTCGCCGTCGGCGACGTGCGCCCGGGCCATGCCGACGAGGTCGGCGTCGCCGGAGGCGATGATGCGGGCGGCCACCTCGACGCTGTTGACCAGGCCGGTGTGGATGACCGGCACCGACAGCGCCTCGCGGAAGCGCCGGGCCGAGCCGGACCACGAGCCGGGCTCGTGGAAGTGCGGCTGGATGTAGCTGGGGTTGCCCCAGGGGGTGCCGAGCACCATGTGGAAGTAGTCGACCAGCCCGGTCGCCTCCAGCGCGCGGGCGATCGCCAGCCCGGCCTCGATGTCGTAGCCGCGGGCGTCGTGCTCGAACATGTTCATCCGGACGCCGAGGCACCGGTCGGGGCCGAGCTCGCCGCGGATCGCCCGCAGCGTCTCCTCGGTGAACCGCAGCCGGCCGGCCAGGTCGCCGCCGTACTCGTCGGAGCGCTGGTTGGTCAGCGGCGAGATGAACCACTCGTGCAGGTCATCGTGGTTCATGTGCAGCTCGAAGATGTCGAGGCCGGCGTCGGCGGCGGTACGCGCCGAGAAGGCGTACTCCTGCATGAAGGCCTGGATCTCGCCGCGGGTCAGCACGTGCGGCATCAGGTTGGAGAACGGCGAGCTGACCACCGGCGAGGGGGCGTGGGGGTAGCCGCCGACCATCGTGAACTGGGTAGCGGCCAGGGCGCCGGCCTCGTGCAGAACGTCGGCGAAGCGCTGGACCCGCTCCCGGTAGATCGGGAGGCGGAAGACGCCGCGGGTCTCGGCGCTCATGCCCGACGGCTCGAAGCCGGTGTTGAGCACGTTGGCGATGCGGCCGGGAATGGTGGCCCAGGCGATGCCGGACTCGGCCCGGAGCCGCATGTAGGCGAGGTTCTTCTCGGCCTCGTCCTCGGTGCCCCAGAGGTTGCCGATCGCCGACGTGTGGGGCGGCATCATGACGCGGCTGCGCGCGGTCACCGGGCCCAGCTGCACGGGCGTGAACAACTGCTCCAGAGCGTTATCCATAATAATAGTATGTCCAGATCGATCGACGGGGTCAACGCCTGAACCGCGTACTCACGGAGGCCGGCAGTGGAGCTCTACCTCTGCGCATCGACGATGCTCGACGCCGAGCTCGGCGCGCGTCTCGACGCCGCCGCCGCGGCCGGCTACGAGGGCGTCGGGCTGCGGCCCGTGCACCTCGAGCGCGCCCTGGCCGAGGGGTGGTCGGTGGCCGACGTCCGGTCGCGGCTGGCCGACGGCGGGCTCGAGGTCGTCGAGGTCGGCTTCCTCGCCGACTGGTGGCCCGGCGGCGACGAGGCCGCCTCGCGGGAGAGCGAGCGGGAGATCCTGGCCCTCGCCGACGCGCTCGGTGGCCGGCACCTGCTCGCCGTCGGCGGCCCGCTGGAGGCCCCGCTCGCGGAGGTGGCGGCGCGGTTCGCCGCGGTGTGCGACCGGGCGGCCGGGCACGGGCTGGCGGTGGCCCTGGAGTTCCTGCCCTGGCGGGACGTCAGCGGGCTGCGCGAGGCGTGGCAGGTCGTCGAGTCGGCGGGGCGGCCCAACGCCGGCATCATGCTCGACACCTGGCACTTCTTCCGCGGCACCAGTGTGCTGGCCGACCTGGACGACGTCCCGCCGGAGCGGATCGTCGCCGTCCAGTTGAGCGACGGGCCGCTCGAGGTCGTGGTGGAGGAACAGCACGACACCAAGCACCTGCGCCGGGTGCCGGGGGAGGGGCAGTTCGACCTCCCGGCGCTGTTCGACCGATTGACGGCACTGGGGGTGGAGGTGCCCGTCGGCGTCGAGGTCATCTCGACCGAGATGCGGGCGCTGGACCCGCTGACCGCGGCCGCCCGCGCCGCCGACGCGACCCGCGCGCTGCTGGGCTGAGGCGGGTCATCCCGGCCGGGTCATGACCAGCCGGTCGGCCACCTGGCCATCGTGGAGCCGGCGCAGTCCCTCCGGGACGTCGTCGAACGTGATATCGGTGAGCCGCGGACGCCGGTCGCCGCTCGCGATCAGCTCGTAGACGGCCGCGATGTCGGCGGTGGTGCCGGAGCGGGAGCCGAGCAGTGTCGCCTGCTTGAAGATCAGCGTGCCGGTGGGGATCGTCGCCTCCAACCGGGCCATGCCGACCTGTACGACCCGGCCCTCGCGGCGCACCGCCTCGATGGCGGCCGCGGTGGTCGTGCCGAAGCCGGCGAAGTCGACGACGACGTCGAGGTCGCGGTCGGCGAAGGCGCGGATGTCGGCGGCCACGTCGGCCGCGCCCAGCTCGCGGGCGAGCGGCCAGTGCGACTCCTTGACCTCTGCGACGTAGACCTCGGCGCCGGCCAGCACGGCGATCCGCGCGGCGAACTGGCCGAGGCCGCCGAGGCCGATGATGCCGACCCGGTGCCCGGCGGTGACCTGGCCGCGCACCATGACCGCGCGGTAGGCCGCCCGGCCGGCGTCGGCGCCGGCCGCCGCCTGGGCGAAGCCGACGCCGGGCGGGATCGGCACCAGGTCGCCGACGTCGGCGACGCACGCGGAGGAGTAGCCGCCGTCCCGCGCGAGGCCGGGCCGGGTCGAGCCCGAGGGGGAGACGCCGACCGGGGCGCCGACGCGCACGCCGGTCACGCCCTCGCCGAGTTCGGCGACCACGCCGGCCACCTCGTGCCCGAGGGTGAGCGGCCGCGGGCCGAGCCGCTGGAGCCACTCCTCGTCGTCCAGGATCCCGACGTCGATGTGGCAGAGCCCGCCGCCCGTATCTCCACCACGACCTGGGCCGGACCTGGCCGGGGGCGCTCGACCGTCGCCAGCTGCAGTGGCTGACCGGTGCCGACGAACCGTCAGGCCGCCATGGTGGCTTCAGCGCGCATCGGTGCTCCAGAGCAGGACGGCCTGCTCGAGAGGGACGGTGGTCGACCCGGGCGGGGCCGGGGTGGGTGGCGGAGTGCGGTCGAACCGGGGTGCCGGCGCCGGCTGGGGGACGCCGTCGATCTCGACGAACGCGTCGCGGGCGCGGTGGTGGGCGTGCTCGAGCGCCTCGGCGAAGGTGAGCACCGGGCTCGCGCAGGCGTCGGTGCCGTCGAACTCCACCGCCCACTCGTCGCGGGTGCGGGAGCAGACGGCGCGTTCGATCGCGGTCCGGAGCTGCGGCCACGCCGCTCGGTCGTACTGGTCGCCGTGGGCCGCGGGGTCGAGGCCGAGGCCGGCCATGAGCCGGGCGAAGAACGGGCGCTCGATCGCGGCGACCGCGAGGTGGCGGCCGTCGGCGCACACGTAGGTGTCGTAGAACGGCGCGGCGCCGTCGAGCAGGTTCGCGTGGCGGTCGTCGGTCCAGGTGCCGGCGCCGCGCATGGCCCAGAACTTCTGCGCGAGGACCCCGATCCCGTCGACCATCGCGGCGTCGACGACCTGGCCGCGGCCGGAGCGGGCGCGTTCCCAGAGGGCGGCGAGGACCCCGGTGACGAGGAACATCGACCCACCGCCGTAGTCGCCGAGCAGCGTGAGCGGCACCGGCGGCGGCTGGTCGGCGGGCCCGAGGGCGTGCAGGACGCCGGTGACCGCCAGGTAGTTGAGGTCGTGCCCGGCGGAGAGGGCGAGGGGTCCCTGGTGACCCCAGCCGGTCATCCGCCCGTAGACGAGGCCGGGGTCGGCCGCCAGCAGTTCGGCCGGTCCGAGGCCGAGCCGCTCCATGACGCCGGGCCGGAAGCCTTCGAGCAGGACGTCGGCCCGCGCCGCGAGCGCCCGCACCGCGGTGAGCCCGTCGGGCGACTTGAGGTCGGCGGTCGTGTCGGTGCGGCCGCGGAGGACGTGGTCGACGGCGCCGGCGAGCTCGGCCATCGGTCGGGGACCGGGCCGGCCGACTCGGACGACGTCGGCGCCGAGGTCGGCCAGCATCATCGCCGCGTGCGGCACCGGCCCGAGGCCGGCCATCTCCAGCACCCGGAGCCCGGCCAGCGGCCCGTGGCCCGGCCGGTCAGCCACGGTCGAACTCCGCTCGGGCGAGCAGGTGCACGTCACCGGTCGGGCGCGTGACGCGGGCCTCGCGGACGCCGTCGGACCCCGGGAGCACGGCATAGGTGAGCGCGTCGCCGCGCTGGGCCGGGCTCTTCCACCGGGCGCTGAACCGGCGCAGGGTGGCCGGGTCCTGGTCGCGGGTGAGGACGGCGGCGGCGATGCCGGCGGTGAGCATGCCGACCGCAATCGGGCCGGGGTAACCGGCGGCCTGCGCGAACTCGGTGTCGTGGTGGATCGGGTTGAAGTCGCCCGATGCGCCCTGGTAGCGGACGAAGTCGGTGACGGTCAGGGGCGACTCGGTGACCACGGCCAGCGGGTCCTGCGCCGGTGGCCCGGGGGTGCCGCTCCCGGCCCCGCCCGAGGGCGGCTGCTCGAGGGTGATGGACGTCGACCGCGCGCTGGCCTGGAGCTCCGTCGTCCGCTCGTCCCGGAAGTCGGTGACGACGACGGTGAAGGTCATCGAGCCCCGGCTGCCGGTCTTGACGTAGCTGTCGTCGATCCGCTGCACCGCGGTGAGGGCGGTGCCGACGGCGGGCGGGCCGGCCGGGAAGGTGAACTCCTGCTCGCCGTGCAGCACCCGGCGGTAGTCGCGCTCGATGCCGTGCCAGACGCTGTTCTCCGGGCGCATCCAGAGGGCCGAGGCGGCGAGGAAGGTGGGCGTCGACCGCAGCGGCCGCGTGCTCTCGTCCAGGACGGCGTGGGTCGCCACCGCGAACTCCCGGACCTTGCCCTCCTCGACGACCATGCGGAACGGCTCGGCGGTGTGCCCGACAGGGGGTGTCTGAGGGTCCACGGGGTCTCCGTTCGGGCGGTGCTGGCCTGTGACACCAAACCTAGTTATAGTGCGCAGCATTATAGAGGCCGACGAGCCTGCGACCTCCGGCAGCAAGGGCGACGATGCGCACGTACACCGGACTCGAGATCCCGTTCCAGGACCGCAAGGACTGGAACCTCGCCACCGTGCTCCGGCACCAGGCCGCCGAGCGGCCCGATGCGGTCTACCTGGACGCTCCGGAGGAGGACCTCCGGCTGACCTATGCCGAGACGCTGGAGGCGGCGGAGTCCGTGGCCACCGGCTTCCACGCCGCGGGCGCCGGCTACGGCGACCGGGTGATGATCCAGGCCGGGAACTCCTCGCAGCTGGTCCTCACCTGGTTCGGCGCGGCGGTCGGCGGGCTGGTCGAGGTGCCGATCAACACCGCCTACGAGTACGACTTCCTGGCCCACCAGATCCGCACCTCCCAGCCGCGGCTGGCGGTCGTGGACGACGTCTTCGCGCACCGCTTCGTGCAGATCGCGGAGGACTGCGGCGGCATCGAGAAGTTCTGGGTGATCGACACCGGCGACCAGGACACCGCGCTGAAGACACTGCGCGAGGCCGGCTGGACCGCGGAGCCGTTCGAGGACCTGCGCACGCGTCGCGACGTCGTCCTGCCGGAGATCGTCAGCGAGGACCTCGGGGCCATCTTCTTCACATCGGGGACGACCGGCCCGTCCAAGGGCGTGGCCATGCCGCACGCCCAGTTCTACTTCGACGCGGTCGAGTGCGTGAACCTCACCCGGCTGACGGCCGAGGACACCTACATGGTCACCACCCCGCTGTTCCACGGGAACGCGCAGTGGCTGGCGGCCTACCCGGCGCTGGTGGCGGGGGCGCGGTTCGTGCTCCGGCGGAAGTTCAGCGCCTCCCGGTGGATCGACTGGGTGCGCGAGGGCGGCGTGACGGTCACGAACTTCCTCGGCGTGATGATGGACTTCGTCTGGAAGCAGCCTCCGCGCGAGAACGACGCGGTCAACGGCCTGCGCTGCATCTTCGCCGCCCCCACGGCGAGCTCGATCGTGGACGGGTTCAGCGAGCGGTTCGGCGTCGAGGCGTTCGTCGAGGTCTTCGGCCTGACGGAGATCTCGATGCCGATCCTGTCGCCCTACGGCGAGAAGCGGCCGCCGGGTGCCGCGGGGCTGGCGGTCGCCGACTGGTTCGACGTGCAGCTGGTCGACCCGGAGACCGACGACGAGGTGCCGGTCGGCGAGGTCGGCGAGCTGGTCATCCGCCCCAAGCAGCCGTGGACGGTGAGCTCGGGCTACTACGGGGCTCCGGAGAAGACGGTCGAGGCGTGGCGGAACCTGTGGTTCCACACCGGCGACGCGCTGCGGCGCGACGAGGACGGCTGGTACTACTTCGTCGACCGGTACAAGGACGCGCTGCGGCGGCGTGGGGAGAACATCAGCTCCTACGAGGTGGAGCAGGCGCTGCTGGCCCACCCGGCGGTGCTCGAGTGCGCGGTCATCGCGGTCGCGGCCGGCATCGAGGCGGGCGAGGACGAGGTGATGGCCTGCCTGGTGGTGGAGGGCGACCCGTCGCCGAGCGAGCTGTGGGACTTCTGCTCGACCCGGGTGCCGGCGTTCGCCGTCCCGCGGTTCCTGCGCTTCCTCGACGCCCTGCCCAAGACGCCGTCGGAGAAGGTGCAGAAGGCGGTGCTGCGTTCGGACGGCGTCGCGCCCGGCACCTTCGACCGCCTGGCGGCCGCGTCGTGAGCGCCGCACCGACGAGCACGGCTCCCCGGCCCGGCGACTCGACCGTCGACGTCTCCCGGCTGACCGTCGGCGTGCTCGGCGGCACCGGACCGCAGGGGCGGGGCCTCGCCGTCCGGCTGGCCGCGGCCGGGCAGCGGATGCTGCTCGGCTCCCGGGACGCCGAGCGGGCCGCGGAGGTCGCCGCGGACGTCGCCGAGCGGGCGGCCGAGGCGGCGCCGGACGTCGACGTGCAGGTGCGCGGCGGGTCGAACGTGGACGTCGCCGCGGAGGCCGACCTGGTCATCGTCGCGGTGCCGTTCGCCGGCCACGCGGCGACGCTGGCCGAGCTCGCCGCGCCGCTGGCCGGGAAGGTCGTCGTCGACTGCGTCGTGCCGATGGCCTTCGACAAGCAGGGCGCCTACGTGCTCGACGTGCCGGAGGGGAGCGTCACCCAGCAGGCGGCGGCGCTGCTGCCGGACAGCTCCGTGGTCGGGGCGTTCCACCACCTGTCCGCCGTCCTGCTGGAGGACCTGTTCCGGCCCTCGCTGGACGGCGACGTGATGGTGGTGGGCGACGACCGCGAGGCGACCGACACCGTGCAGGCGCTGGCCGACCGGATCCCGGGCATGCGCGGCATCTACGCGGGGCGGCTGCGCAACGCGCGCCAGGTCGAGGCGCTCACCATCAACCTCGTGTCGGTCAACCGCCGCTACAAGGTGCACGCCGGGATCCGCGTCACCGACGTGTGAGGCCGCGGGCGCGCCGCCGGGCGGTCGCCTGTAGAACGGACCCCAGCGCGAACACCCGGGACTGAGGAGTCGCATGAGCAACTCGTTGACGCTGGCGCCTGCGCCGCGGTCGGAGGCCGCCGAGGCGGTGCGCGCGGAGGTCCGCGAGTTCCTGGCCGCCGAGCGCGCCGCCGGCACGTTCGAGACCCACGTCGACACGTGGCTGTCCGGTGTCGACCCGGCCTTCTCGAAGAAGCTCGGCGAGCGCGGCTGGCTGGGCATGACCTGGCCGGCGAAGTACGGCGGCCACGAGCGCTCGGCGATGGAGCGCTACGCCGTGACCGAGGAGCTGCTGGCCGCTGGTGCGCCGGTGGCCGCGCACTGGATCGCCGACCGCCAGTCCGGTCCGAACCTGCTGACCTACGGCACGGAGAAGCAGCGGCAGGAGATCCTGCCGCGCATCGTCGCCGGGGAGTGCTTCTTCGTCATCGGGATGAGCGAGCCGGACTCGGGCTCGGACCTGGCGTCGATCCGCACGCGCGCTGTGCGCAATGCCGACGGGGACTGGGTGGTCAACGGCGCGAAGATCTGGACGTCGAACGCGCACCACTCGCACTACGGGATCGTGCTGGTGCGCACGGCGCCGTCCGACCCGGCGAACCGCACGCGGGCATGTCGCAGCTCCTCGTGGACCTGTCGCTGCCCGGCATCTCGATCAACCCGATCCGCATCCTCGACGGCGGGCACCACTTCAACGAGGTGGTCTTCGAGGACGTCGTCGTCCCCGGCGACATGCTGCTGGGCGAGGAGGGCAACGGCTGGCACCAGGTGACGGCGGAACTGGCCTTCGAGCGGTCGGGGCCGGAGCGGTTCCTGTCGACCTATCCACTTGTCGCCGAGTTCGCTCGTCGAGTTGCCGACTCCGGTGACCCGGCGGCGCTGACCGTGCTGGGCCGGCTGTCGGCTCGGCTGCTGGCGCTGCGGCAGATGTCGCTGCGGATCGCGGCGGCGCTGGACCGCGGGGAGCTGCCGAACATCCCGGCCGCACTGGTGAAGGACGTGGGGACGACGTTCGAGGGGGACGTGATCGAGGAGATCCGTCGCGTCGTGGACGGGACACCGTCGCTGGACTCGCCGGATCCGCTGGCGCGGGCGCTGGCCGAGGCGCAGCTGCACGCGCCGGGTTACACGCTGCGGGGCGGCACCAACGAGATTCTGCGGGGGATCGTGGCGCGCGGGCTGGGGCTGCGATGAGCGACCAGGACCTGGTGGTCGAGACCGTCAAGGACATCCTGTCCGGCTTCGAGCCGTTCGCGCTGTCGGCCGACCGGCGGTGGGACGACGGGCTGTGGTCGGCGCTGGCCGAGGCCGGGCTGACCGGGGTGGGGCTGCCGGAGTCGTCCGGGGGATCGGGCGGCGAGCTGGCCGACGCCGTGGCGATCGTGCGGACGCTGGCCGCGGGCGCCGGCGCGGTGCCGGTGGCCGAGCAGCTGCTGGTCGCGGGCCCGGCGGTGGTGGCGGCCGATCTGGACCTGCCGCCGGTCGAGGAACCGATGACCTTCGCGCTGGGGCCGGACGTGACCGCGCACGCCTCCGACGACGGCGACGGCCCGGGCCGGTTCACGCTGAGCGGGACGGTTGCCGACGTGGCGTGGGCCGGGGTGGCGTCGCACCTGGTCGTCCTGGCGGCCGGTGCGGCCGGTCCGGTGCTGACACTGGTCACGTCTCGAAGCTGGCGGCGACCGACGCGTTCAACCTGGCGGGGGAGCCGCGGGGTTCGATCGTGCTGGACGACGTGGCGGCCTCGGGTGCGCTGCTGACCTCGGCGCAGGTCGAGGAGCTG
The DNA here is from genome assembly GCF_054050775.1 of Blastococcus sp. SYSU DS0533. Lineage (NCBI taxonomy): Bacteria > Bacillati > Actinomycetota > Actinomycetes > Geodermatophilales > Geodermatophilaceae > Blastococcus > Blastococcus sp. SYSU DS0533. The sequence continues at coordinate 281,537 of NZ_JBJGZZ010000002.1, forward strand.
AAGGCCCGGTATGCGCTGGCGCGGTCGGTGCAGCTGGCCGCGGCGCTGGAGCAGGTGCTGGCGTGGACGGTGCAGTACGCGGGGGAGCGGCAGCAGTTCGGCCGGCCGCTGGGCAAGTTCCAGGCGATCCAGATGGAGCTGGCCGAGATGGCCGGCGAGGTGACCGCGGTGACGGCGCTGACCGACGCCGCCGTCCAGTCGCTGGAGCACGGTGATGCGTCCTTCGTGCTCGCCGCCGCGGCGGCGAAGGTGCGGGCCGGGGCCGCCGTCGAGGTCGTCGCGCGGCTGGCACACCAGGTGCACGGGGCCATCGGCTTCACGCAGGAGCACAAGCTGCACCACCTGACCCTGCGGCTGTGGTCGTGGCGCGACGAGGCCGGCAGCGAGCTGGTGTGGTCGCGGGTGCTGGCCGCCGGTCTGCTCGCCGACGGCCCGGACATCTGGCCGGCCCTGACCCGCGTCGTCTGATCTCTCTCTGCAACTTCTGAAAGGTGTGTGCGTTGTCGGGTTCCGGTGAGGTCCTGCTCGAGGTCGACGGTGGCGTGGCGGTGGTGACGCTCAACGCGCCCGACCGCCGCAATGCGCTGACCCCGGCGATGGCCGACGAGCTGATCGCCACGTTCGATGAGGTGGACGGCCGCTCCGACGTCGGCGCCCTGGTGATCACGGGCGTGGGCAAGTCGTTCTGCGCGGGTGGGGACATCGCGACACTGACGTCGGCGGGCAAGGACCCGGCGGCGCCGGACGCGTACGCCGGCATGGGGCGGATCTACGACTCCTTCTACCGGCTCGGGCAGGTGAAGGTGCCGACCGTGGCCGCGGTGCGCGGTTCGGCGGTGGGCGCAGGCATGAACATGCTGCTGGCGGCCGACCTGCGGATCGTGGCGGACGACGTCCGGCTGATCTGCGGCTTCCTCAAGCGGGGGCTGCACCCGGGTGGCGGGCACTTCGTGATCCTGTCGCGGCTGATCGGCCGGGAGGCCGCGGCGGCGATGGCGCTGTTCGGCGAGGAGGTCAACGGGCCGCGGGCGGTGCAGCTCGGGCTGGCGTGGGAGTCGGTGGACGACGCCGCGGTCGAGGGCCGGGCGCGGGAGCTGGCCGCGCGGGTGGCGGCCGATCCAGAGCTGGCGCGGGCGGCCGTGGGCAACTTCCGCCGCGAGGTGATCGACGGGGCGGTCAGCTGGGAGGTCGCGACGCAATTCGAGCGGCCGGCCCAGATGTGGTCGATGCGCCGGTCGGCGAGCTGATCATGCGCTACCGGAAGCTGGGGGCCACCGGCCTCGACGTGTCGGTCGTCTGCCTGGGCTGCATGAGCTTCGGCGAGCCCACGCGCGGCAACCAGCCGTGGTCGATGGACGAGGAGAGCAGCCGGCCGATCATCAAGCGGGCGCTCGAGGCGGGCATCAACTTCTTCGACACGGCGAACGTGTACTCGGCCGGGTCGAGCGAGGAGATCGTCGGGCGGGCGCTGGGCGAGTTCGCGCAGCGCGAGGACGTCGTCCTGGCGGCGAAGGTGCACGGCCGGATGCGGCCGGGACCGAACGGCCAGGGGCTGTCGCGCAAGGCCATCATGGCCGAGATCGACGCGAGCCTGCGCCGGCTGAACACCGACTACGTGGACCTGTACCAGATCCACCGGTGGGACCCGCACACGCCGATCGAGGAGACGCTCGAGGCGCTGCACGACGTGGTGAAGGCCGGGAAGGCGCGCTACATCGGCGCGTCGTCGATGTGGGCGTGGCAGTTCGCGAAGGCGCTGAAGGTGTCGGAACTGAACGGCTGGACGCGGTTCGTGAGCATGCAGAACCACTACAACCTGCTCAACCGCGAGGAGGAGGGGGAGATGCTGCCGCTGTGCGCCGACGAGTCGGTCGGGGTGATCCCGTGGAGCCCGCTGGCGCGCGGCCGGCTGACCCGCGACTGGGACGAGGCGACGGAGCGCTCGCAGAGCGACGAGTTCGGCCGAAAGCTCTACGCGGTGGGGGAGTCCGACCGGAAGGTCGTCGAGCGGGTGGCGTCGGTGGCCTCGGAGCGCGGGGTGGCGCGGGCGCAGGTGGCGCTGGCGTGGCTGCTGGCCAAGCCGGTGGTGACCTCGCCGATCGTGGGCGTGACGAAGCCGCAACACCTGGAGGACGCGCTCGCCGCGGTTGACCTGTCGCTGACGGACGACGAGATCGCGTCGCTGGAGGAGCCCTACACGCCCCACCCGGTGGCGGGGTTCTGATCAGACTGTCTCGGGCACCCGGAGGTGGGCGAGGACGACGTCGAACTCGGCCACCTCGGTGGTCTCGACGCCGAGCGCACGGGTGAGCTCGCGCCGCAGGGCCGCGCCCATGCGGTCGGCCTCGAGGAGCGAGAGCCGGCTGTCGTAGGTCACCGACGTCGCGCAGCGGCCGCTGGCGCGGTCGACCAGGACCCTGCAGCTGTCGAAGCCGGGCAGGTCCTCGACGCGGGTGAGCATGGTGAGCCGGAAGGCGTCGAGCATCCGGTCGAGCTGGGCGGGGTCGCCGCGGGTCCAGATGACGCGGGCGCAGGCGCCGTTGTGCGTCTCGCGCAGCCGGTGCAGGACGGCGATCTCCCACTCCTGGACCTCGGTCTCGCCCTGCATGATCTCGGCCGCCTTCGCGCGCATGGCCTTCACGCCGTCGGCGCTGCTGCGCAGCGCGGTGGAGTCGGCCAGGAGGTGGTGACGACCGACCGGCCCGTCGCGCGGTCGCAGAGCATCGAGAGGCCGACGCGGCCGTCCATCTGCCCGACGGCCGGCATCACCTTGTTGCGGACGTAGGCGATCCCGGCGTCGATGGCTTCCGGTACACCTCGGACGGTGGTGGAACGGGCGTACATGCCACCACTCCTCTCGTTCCCCCGGCGAGGCCCCGGCGGCATCGCCGCACGGTCGAGGTGTCCCGCCCCGGGTTCAGTGGAGGCTCGGAACTGACGCGGCGAGGGTCGGAACCGCGGGTGTGCCGATAGAAGTCGCCATGCTCTCAGTTCGTCAATCACTCGATGCAGGTTCTTCTGGCTGCCTCAGCGCCGCGCTCATGGCGGCGGCGAGAGCGGCGTCCCGCTCTTGTTCGGCGCGCTGGTAGCGCAGCGCCGCGGCGGGGGAGGCGTGCCCGAGTCGGTGCATCAACTCCCTGGTGGTGGCGCCGTGCCGGGCGGCGACGGTGGCGCCCCAGCCCCGCAGGTCGTGCAGGTGAGAGCCGGGCGGGAGTCCCGCTGCCTCGGCTGCTGGAGCCCACACGCGGGCGGAAAAGTTGTTGCGCCGGATCGGCCCGCCCTTGGGTTCCACGAATACCAGCCCCTGCGCGCCGGGCTGGGCGTAGGTCGCGAGGTGGTGCACCAGGTAGTCGATGATGTGCGGTGGGATCGCGACGGATCGGCGGCCGGCAGCCGACTTGGGTGGGCCGTGAGAGCGTTGCTGTCCGATGACGTCGACGGCGGCGCTCTTCACGCTCACGGTGCCTGACTTCAGGTCTAGGTGCTCCCGGCGCAGCGCCGATAGCTCGCCGATGCGGAGGCCCGTCCAGGCGGCCAGGAGGATCAGCGCGCGCCAGCGATCCTCGACGGCATCGACGAGCGCCTGGACCTGAGCGAGGGTGAACATCGGTCGCTCGCTGGATCGTTCTTGCCCGGCCCCGCGGATGGAGCATGGGTTCCTCGCGATGAGGTTGTCGTCCACGGCCGTAGTGCAGATGGCACGCAGCAACCGGTAGCACTTGGCCGCCGTGACCTGGCCTGGCCCACTCGGGCCGCTGAGCTTGCCGTACCAAGCTCGGACGGCGGATGTCTCCAGTTGGCGAAGCTGCGTCGCTCCCAAGACCGGGACGATGTGGTTCTTGAGCTGTCCCCGATAAAGTTCTGCGGTGCGAGGGGCCAGCGGCCGGCCCCTGACGAGGCGAGTCTCGACCCAGCGCTCGGCGTAGACCTTGAGCGTCTCCTTGCCCGCCGTCGGGTTCGCCCAGCGGCCCGAGGCCATCGGACGGCTCGGGAAACCACGTCTCAGCCGGCATGTGGGGAGTCGTGGAGTAGCTATCTCGTTGTTCTCTGGCGCAGGGGGTCTCGATCTAGGGACCGAGAAGGCGGGCTATGAGGTCGCCGCAGCCGTTGAGCACAACGCCGACGCCGCGGCCACCATGGAAAAGAGCTTCACGCACCTCCAGTCAGAGGTCATCCGCCGCGACATCCTCAAGGGGCCGACGAGCGAGCTGCTTCATGCTGCGGGCTTGAGCGCCGGCCAGCGTCCCGACCTTCTGATCGGCGGCCCGCCTTGCACTCCGTTCAGCAAGTCCGGCTTCTGGCTTGAGTGGAAGAGGTCCGGCCTGGACCCGGATGCCTCCTTGCTTCAGGCGTACACGCGGATCCTCGATGAGGCGAAGCCTCGGGCGTTCGTTCTTGAGAACGTCTACGCCCTGACCTACAACAACACCTACAACAACAAGGAATCGCGGCCCGCCTATGAACGGCTGCTCCGGGAGATCGACCAGGCTGGCTACCACTTCGCCGCCAAGGTCCTCAACGCAGCCGACCTCGGGGTTCCGCAGGCACGGCCGAGGCTCTTCGTCGTGGGCGTTCCCAAAGGCGAGAAGCTTCCGGAGTTGCCCGAGGCCAAGCACGGTGGAAGCTGGGAGCGGCGGGTCACCGGGTCATCTGACCGCCCTCATGTGACATCGGGGGAGGCCCTCGCCGGACTGGTGACGGAGCCGGAGCCGGAGGAGCAACTCCGAGGGCAGTACGCCCACCTGCTCGCCGACATCCCGCCGGGCGGCAACTACCTCCACTACACGGCCGAGAAGGGTCACCCCGACCCGCTGTTCAAATGGCGGAGCCGCTACTGGTCCTTCCTGCTCAAGCTCGATCCGGACAAGCCGTCGCCTACGATTCAAGCTCAGCCCGGTCCCAACGTTGGGCCGTTTCACTGGGAGAACCGGCGGCTTCGGGTGCCCGAGATCCGGCGGCTGTTCACATTCCCCGACGACTTCGACTTCGTCGGCACCCGATCCAGCATCCAGGCGCAGCTCGGCAACTCCGTGCCACCGCTACTGGCCCGGCAGGTTGTCGAGCGGGTCGCAGAGGTCGCTAGCAACTGACCCATGAACCGGCCTCCGCAGCCGTCCGCCTCGGCGAGAGCGGGCCGGGCGACGGCTGCGAACAGGGGACGGGACACGCGGCTAGAGCTGGCGGTCCGCTCGCGGGTACATGCCCGAGGGCCCCGCTACTTCGTCGGTCGTCGGCCGATGCCCGGCCTGCGGAGGACGGCTGACCTCCTCTTCCCCCGGGTCCGCGTCGTTGTCCTGCTGGACGGCTGCTACTGGCACGCCTGCCCTGAGCATTTTCGGATGCCGACCGCGAACCCCGGCTACTGGCCGGCCAAGATCGCACGGAACGTCGCTCGGGACCGGGAGACCGACGAGAAGCTCACCGAAACCGGGTGGCGGGTCCTCCGGTTCTGGGAGCACGAGGACCCCGATGACATCGCCTGCGAGATCGAGCGGGCGGTCCGTCAGGCATGAGCGTGAGCCGCGACGGCTTCCAAGGCACGGGATCGCAGCTCACCGAGCGGGCAGTCACCAAGGACTTCCTCGGCCGAGTCGCAGCATTGCTCGCCCCACTGGTCTTCGCGCCAGGCGCCCCAGCCTTAGTCGGAGTCGAGGTCAAGGGCGAGCACGACGTTCGCGCCGTCGGCGACGAGTTGGACGCCGAAGTAGCCACGGCAAGGGAGACCACCTTGCCGCCGGTTGCATCGGCGGCCTTGTCGATCTCCTGCAAGTAGGCCGGGTACTCCACGGGCGTCTCCTAATAGTCGGCCGTTGGTGGCATCTTCCCTCAAGACTCCGACAACCTCGCTGAACCCAACGCGACGGCCGGGCGGCTGACGTCCTCTGCCTTGCGGGCTGCCTCTGAGCGATGAGCTGAGCGACCCCGGAACGCATGAAGCCCCCGTCCTCCGAACGTAGGAGGGCGGGGGCCTTCGTCGTCACCTCGGCGGCCATCGTGGAGGGCCTGAAGAGTCACCCGGCGGTCGTTGCCCGGCAGACGAGGGCGGCGCGGAGGCCCAGTGCGGAGGCCTGGTCGACCCTTCCGACCGGCCTACCGACGGTCGGGGTCGTGCCATCTGCGTGCCTTATCCGTGCCTTAAGCAGCGGCCAAACGAGGTGGTCAGGGGTCAACAGGGGGCAGCATCGTTAAGGCACGGAAGGAGTGGTGCGGCCCGGTTGAGCTGCACAACCGGGCATACGAGCTGGTCAGTGCGTGAAGCGGGTGACCGGGATCGAACCGGCATGGCCAGCTTGGAAGCCTGGGTATCTCGCCGTACCCCTTCATGGCCGCAACCTCCGTCGGTCAACGGTGCCGAGGCAGGCGATCGACTTCTTCCGCGCGAGACCTATCCCCGGCAGGTCTTACCGGCCCGCGGCCGCGCGGTTCGGTTGCTGACCGTGTTCCACAGCGTCGAGTCACGTCCACAGATGCGAGCCGGTGCCGGCTGCCGGGCTGCCCCTGGTTGTTCCGTAGCCGTAGCTGCCTCTACCAGTCATCCGGCTGGCAACGGGCGTACCGGGTCGGACGACGGAGGTCTGGGATGGCGAAGCCGCGGAGACGACAGGCCGGCGAAGGCAGGATCAGCGAGTACATGACCAAGGCTGGTCCGCGCTTCCTGATCAAGTTCACCGCTCAGCGACCGGACGGCACGAAGCGCGTCGTCCTCAAGCGCGGGTTCAAGACCAGGAGGGACGCCGCTGCGGCACTGCGCGCGGAGGTCCGCAAGGCCGAAGTGGGGGAGTGGATCGAGCCGTCCAAGCAGCGTCTCGACGCCTACCTCGCCGAGTGGATCCAGGGCCTGCGGCTCAGCCCCTCGACGCTGGCCTCCTACCGGAAGAACATCCGGCTGCACATCGATCCGTACCTGGGTGCACAGTCGGTCGCCCGGCTCACCGGTCCGGGGGTGGACGCCTGGATGCGCACCCTGGAGGGGTCCGGCCGCGCGGACGGCCAGGGCGGTCTCTCCGCCCGGACGGTCCGCTACGTGTACACCATCCTGCGGTCGGCGTTGAGTGACGCGGTCAAACAGGGACGGCTCTCCGTCAACCCGACCGACCGGTCGACACCGCCGAGTCCGTCGGAGGCCCGGCCACCGGAGATGCAGGCGTGGACCGCGGCCGAGCTGGGCCGGTTCCTCGGCTGGGCGGAGGGCTACGACGAGGATCTCGCCATGGGGTGGCGGCTGCTCGCGGCCACCGGGATGCGCCGCGGTGAAGCGCTGGCCCTGCGCTGGCGTGACGTCGACCTGGACGCCGGCCGCCTCGCCGTCCGCCGCAGCGTCGGTGTCGTGAAGACCAAGGGCGCCGGCGAGCGCTTGGTCGAGGGCCCCACCAAGACGGGCCGATCACGCGTCGTCGACCTCGATGCCGGCACCGTGGCCGCGCTGCGTGCCTACCGGGCCGCTCGCGGACTGCTGGCGCTCGATCTTGTGCGTGACTCGGCGCTCGTGCTCGGCAACCTCGACGGCACCCATCGGCATCCCGAGCGGTTCTCCCGCCGATTCTCCGGCCAGGTCGTTCAGGCGCGGAAGGCGTTGGGGGAGGAGCGGCTGCCGGTCATTCGGCTGCACGATCTCCGCCACACGCACGCCACCCTGCTGCTGGCCGACGGCGTGCCGGTCAAGGTCGTCTCGGAGCGCCTCGGCCACGCCAGCGCCACCATCACGCTGACCGTCTACCAGCACGTGCACCCCGGCATGGGTCGCGAGGCGGCCGACCGCTTCGCCGCCCTGCTCGAGGGCTGATCCGAGGCGCGAAGTATCACGCGGGTATCAGAAGGCCCTTCCGAGCCCTGGCACGACGACGCCCCGGGTCCCTGACCTGCAGGAACACCGGGGCGATGTTGTGTCCGAGGGGGGACTTGAACCCCCACGCCCGATAAAGGGCACTAGCACCTCAAGCTAGCGCGTCTGCCATTCCGCCACCCGGACGAGTGCGTGGAGAAGACTACCTGACCGCCGGGGGCCGATCACGCACCCCCCGGCGCCGTCGTGGCGGGTCAGCCGGCGGCCAGCGCCACCTGGCCGCGGCCGGCCCGCTTCGCGTCGTAGAGCGCCGCGTCGGCAGACGTGTACAGCCCGCGCCGGTCGCGCGAGTGCAGGGGCAGGTGCGCCACGCCGAGGCTGATCGACAGCGACACCAGCGAACCGTCGGGCAGCGCGAAGGGCTCGGCGCGCACCGCATCCAGCAGGTCGGCGGCGCGCCGGGCGGCGACCTCGCGGGCGCACCCCGGCAGCAGCACCGCGAGCTCGTCCCCGCCGAGCCGGGAGAGCACCGCGTCCTCGCTGCGGATGCGGCCGCGCAGCACCCCGGCCAGGTGCACCAGGACGTCGTCGCCCACCGGGTGACCGTGCGTGTCGTTGATCGCCTTGAACGAGTCGACATCGATGAGCACCAGGGCGGTGCCCCCGGGGACGGGCCGGTCGAGTGCGCGCTCCAGCGCCTCGTCGAACCCCCGCCGCGTGGCCAGGCCGGTGAGCGAGTCGACGGTGAGCTGCCGCTGCAGCGCCTCCACCAGCCGGTCCTGGGTCCGGCCGGCGCGCACCAGCAGCGCGGCGATCACGACCAGCAGGGCGCCGAAGAAGAGGAAGTCCGCCAGTGCCGAGGGCGTGGGCAGGAGCACCAGCAGGGTCACCAGGTCCGCCGCCAGCGCGCTCGCCGTCACCAGCACCACCGCGGGCGTCCGCAGGTGGACGGCGCTCCAGAGAACGGGGAACGCGTAGAACGCCTGGGCCCCGGCCGAGACGTCCGAGGTCAGGAGGTTCAGGCTCCCGGTGAGCACCACGCCGCCCAGGCCGAGCACCAGGCCCATGTGCCACCGGTCCAGCACCGCCGGGTCCACCAGCCGGCACACCGCCGCGGCACCGACGAGCGCGGCGATCCCGATCCAGTGCACGACCAGTGCCGGTGTCCTGCCGTCGGACTCGTGGAACACCGGCAGCACGAGCAGGATCGCCGCGCTGACGGCCAGCAGCGCTGTCGCGTGCCGGGCGGCGGCGCGGGGCTCACGGGCGCCGTAGGCGCGCAACGACCTCACGCACAGGTGATCGGCGGGAGGTTCCGGACGGCGCAGTACCCCATCACCCGCCCGGGTGAGCCGGCCGGGATGGCACGATCGCGCCCATGGCCGACACCCCCGCCCCGCTCGCCGGCGCCCAGGACGAGGTCGCCGGGCTGCTCTCCGAGCTGATCCGCATCGACACGACCAACACCGGCAGCACGGCCACCAGCGCGGGGGAGCGGAAGGCTGCCGAGTGGGTCGCCGGCAAGCTGGACGAGGCGGGCATCGGGTCGGTGATCCACGAGTCCGAGCGCGGCCGCGCCAGCCTGGTCGCCCGCATCCCGGGGGCCGACCGCAGCCGGCCCGCCCTGCTGGTGCACGGCCACCTCGACGTCGTCCCCGCCGACCCCGCCGAGTGGAGCGTGCACCCGTTCTCCGGCGAGGAGCGCGACGGCTACATCTGGGGCCGCGGCGCGGTCGACATGAAGGACATGGACGCCATGGTGCTGGCGCTGGTGCGCGACTGGGCCCGCACCGGCGTGCAGCCGCCGCGCGACATCGTGCTGGCGTTCGTCGCCGACGAGGAGGCTGGCGGCAAGCTCGGCGCGCACTTCCTGGTCGACGAGCACCCCGACCTGCTCGAGGGCTGCACGGAGGCGATCAGCGAGGTCGGCGGCTTCAGCATCACCGTCCGCGACGACCTCCGCCTCTACCTGGTGCAGACCGCCGAGAAGGGCCTGGCCTGGATGCGGCTCACCGCGGCCGGGAGGCCCGGGCACGGCTCGATGCTGCACGAGGACAACGCCGTCACCCGCCTCTGCGAGGCCGTGGCCCGCATCGGCGGCCACCGGTTCCCGCTCACCCTCACCCCGCCGATGCGCCAGTTCATCGCCGCGGTGGAGGACGCCTACGGCATCGAGATCGACCTCGCCGAGCCCGAGCTGGCGCTGGCCCGGCTGGGCAGCATCAGCCGGATGATCGGGGCGGCGCTGCGCAACACCGCCAACCCCACCATGCTCGACGCCGGCTACAAGGCCAACGTCATCCCCGGCACCGCGAGCGCCACCGTCGACGGGCGCTTCCTCTACGGCCAGGAGGAGGAGTTCGAGCGCCAGCTCGCCGCGCTGGTCGGCGAGGGCGTGCAGCGCGAGTGGCTGGTGCACGACCAGGCGGTGGAGACGACGTTCGACGGGCCGCTGGTCGACCAGATGGTCGCCGCGCTGAAGGCCGAGGACGACGGCGCCCGCCCGGTGCCGTTCACGATGAGCGGCGGCACCGACGCCAAGAGCTTCCAGCGCCTGGGCATGCGCTGCTTCGGCTTCTCGCCGCTGCGGCTGCCGCCGGACCTGGACTTCGCCTCACTCTTCCACGGCATCGACGAACGGGTGCCGGTGGAGTCGCTGCGCTTCGGCGTCCGGGTGCTCGACCGCTTCCTCCGCAACGCGTGATGTGATGCGGGGGTGACCTCCACCACCCCAGCCCCCCGCCCCGGTTCCGTCGCCCTGATCACCGGAGGGACCGGTGGCTTCGGCCGCGCCCTCGCCACCAAACTCCGCGAGCGCGAGGTCACCGTCGTCCTCGCCGACCTCGACAGCGAGCGCAACCGGCAGGTCGCGGCCGACCTGGGCTGCGAGTTCGCCGTCCTCGACGTCACCGACCGCGCGGCGAACGAGGCGCTGGTCGCTCGCATCGAGGGCGACCACGGCCGCCTCGACGCCGCCTACCTCAACGCCGGCATCTCCGCGGCCAAGAGCGACGACGTCCTCGACCTGGACGAGTTCATGCGGGTGGTCGACATCGACCTGTTCGGCGTCGTCTACGGCGTCGCGGCGGCCCGGCCGGCGATCAAGCGCGCCGGAGGAGGGGCGATCGTCGTCACCGCCTCGCTCGCCGGCCTCTCGCCGATGGCCACCGACCCCGGCTACAGCGTCGCCAAGGGCGGGGCGATCGCCTTCGTCCGCTCGATGGCCCCGCGCCTGGCCGCCGAGGGGACGACGATCTCCGCCATCTGCCCCGGCTTCGCCGACACGGCGATCATCGACCGCATCCGCGACCAGTTCACCGCGGCCGGCTTCCCCGTTCTCACCGCCGAGGAGGTCGCCGACGCGATGGTCATGGCGTGGGGGCAGGCGGAGCCGGGTGCGGCGTACGTGATCCAGCCGGGGGTGGGCACGGTGCCCTACAAGTTCAAGGGCGTCCCCAGCGCGAAGACGGCGACCGGCGAGACCGCCGTCGTGCCGGAGGCGCTGCGCCCGCCGTCGATGCGGTAGGACGTCGAGGGGCACCCCCGACGTGCCGGAGGCAGCCGGGAGCAGCACCGGGACCGTCCTCCGCGGCCCGGCCTGCGACTTCCTGGGCGCCCTGCCCGAGCCGGCGTCCTGCGCCGGCTGGTGCAGAGCGGGCCGAGCCGGCCCCCAGATCAGCTCTCGACCGGTTCGGTGCAGGCGAACAGGAACGCCGGCGGGACGTTCCAGGGGGTGACCCGCCACCGCACCGAGCCGAACCGCTTGCGCAACTCCGGCAGCAGCAGCGGCGAGTACTGGATGACGACGGTGGTGCCGCCGGGGGCGACCGCGCCGGGCAGCACGTCCAGGATGCGGCGCCGCAGCCCCGTCTCCAGCGAGGTGTAGGGCAGCGCGGAGACGACGACGTCGGCGCGCGCGTCGCCCAGGTGGGCGCGGAGGTTCTCCGCGGAGTCGCAGACCACCTGCACCCGCGGGTCGTCGAATCGCGCGTCGAGCAGCTTCGCCAGCCGCGGGTCGATCTCCAACGTGATCAGCCGGGCCCCGGGACGCAGGCGGGCCAGGATCTCCTGCGTCTGCGCCCCGGTGCCCGCGCCCAGCTCGACGACCAGGTCGGCGACGGGCACGTCGGCCATGTCCAGCATGTCGCGCACCGCCGCGCGCGAGGTCGGCAGCACCGCACCGACCTGCCGCGGATGGGCCAGGAACGCGCCCAGGAAGCGCAGCCGGTCGGTCACGCGCTCGATCATCGGTTCCCCCTCCCGGGGCCACCGGGAGGGCGGCCACCGCTGCGCACCCTGGCACGGCGGGCCGCCCACGGCCAAGCGGCCCCGGTGACGACCGTCACGGGGCGTCTGGCAAGGTCGGGGCATGCGTGCATGGCGGGTACACGAACTCGGTGATCCCTCGAAGGTCATGAGCCTCGACGAGGTGGACCGGCCGACACCGGGCGAGGGTCAGGTGCTGGTCAAGGTGCGGGGCGCGGCCCTGAACTTCCCCGATGTGCTCATGGCCATGGGCATGTACCAGGAGAAGCCGCCGCTGCCCTATACGCCCGGCGTGGAGCTCTGCGGGGAGATCGTGGAGACCGGCCAGCGGGTCATCGGTTCGCCGGCGGGGGGCCCGGGCGCCTTCGCGGAGTACGCGCTCATGGACGCCGCGGCCGCCTTCCCGGTGCCCGACGGCATGACCGACGAGAAGGCCGCTTCGCTCTACCTCACCTACCAGACCGGCTACGTCGGCCTGCACCGCCGGGCGCACCTGCAGGCGGGGGAGACGCTCCTGGTCCACGCCGGCGCCGGCGGCGTCGGCACCGCGGCGATCCAGCTGGGCAAGGCCGCCGGGGCCACCGTCATCGCCACCGCGGGCGGCGCCCGCAAGACCGAGGTCTGCGAGCAGCTCGGCGCCGACCACGTCATCGACTACACGACCGAGGACTTCGTCCCGATCGTCAAGGAGGTCACCGGTGGCCGGGGTGCCGACGTCATCTACGACCCGGTCGGCGGCGACGTCTTCGACAAGTCCCGCAAGTGCATCGCCTTCGAGGGGCGCATCGTCGTCGTCGGATTCACCAGCGGTCGCATCCCCGAGGCCCCGGCCAACCACCTGCTGGTGAAGAACTACAGCGTCGTCGGGTTGCACTGGGGGCTGTACCGCAAGCACGACCCGTCGGTGTTCACCGAGACCCACGAGCAGCTGGTCCGGCTCGTCGAGGACGGCGCGGTGGACCCGCTGGTCGGCGAGGTGCTGCCGCTCGACCAGGCCCCGCAGGCGCTGCTCAAGCTCGCCTCCCGCGACACCGTCGGCAAGGTCGTGCTCGTTCCCTGAGCCGGCCGGGCGGGGGCCGGGTCCTAACCTGGTCCCCGCCATGCCTCGCTCCCTCCCGTTCGCCGACGACCGAGCGCGCCTGCGGGCGGACTGCTCGCGCTGCGCCGGCCTCTGCTGCGTCGCCCCGGCCTTCGCCGCCTCCGCCGACTTCGCGATCGACAAGCCGGCCGGCACGCCCTGCCGGCACCTGGCCGACGACTTCCGCTGCGGGATCCACGACCGGCTGCGCGAGCAGGGCTTCCCCGGTTGCACCGTCTTCGACTGCTTCGGCGCCGGGCAGCGGATCACCCAGGAGACCTTCGGCGGGCACAGCTGGCGGGAGACCCCGGAGCTGGCCCGCGCGCAGTTCGCCGCCCTGCCTGCGGTGCGGCAGCTGCACGAGATGCTCTGGCACCTCACCGAGGTCGCGGAGCTGCCGGCCGCCGCGTCGTTGGCCGACGAGGCGGAGCGGCTGCGCGCCGAGGCCGACCGCGCCGCGGCGGGCGACGCCGCTCAGCTCGACGCCCTCGACCTGGTTGACCTCCGGGGGCGGGTGGGGGCGCTGCTCGGCCGGGTGAGCACCCTGGTGCGCGCCGGATCCCGGGCACGGGACCGCCGCGGGGCCGACCTGGTGGGCCGCGATCTCCGGCGCACCGATCTGCGCGGGTCGGGGCTGCGCGGCGCGTACCTGATCGGGGCGGACCTCCGCGGCGTCGACCTCGGGACGGCGGACCTGCTCGGCGCCGACCTGCGCGGAGCCGACGTGCGCGGGGCGGACCTGAGCCGGTGCCTGTTCCTGACCCAGCCGCAGGTGTCGGCGGCGCGTGGCGACGGCGCCACGCGGCTGCCTGCCGCGGTGCGGCGCCCGGCCCACTGGTAGGGCGGCCGGCCTAGATGACCGGCTTCGGCAGGTAGGAGAGCCGCGCCCGGCGGCGGAGGATGACCTTGCGGGTGCCGTCGGCGTGCAGCTGGAGGCGGGCGAGCTCCCAGCCGCCGACGTCCGACTGCAGGCTCAGCATGGTGGCCGCTGCGGACCGCGAGGTGCCCGGCGGGATGCGCAGCGGCGCGAACTCGTAGTCCCCGGCGGTGTCCATCGGCCCGATTGTGCCTGCCGTTCGCGCTGCGGGCACGTGTTCGTCATCTCCCTCACACCGTCCCGGCCTGCCGGGACGGCCGCCGGGCGGCACGATGGGGCCCGGACCGCATCCGCTTCTGAGGGAGGACGACGTGACCGAGCCCGGTTTCCCGACCGACGTGCCCGACGCCGACCGCGCGGAGCAGGAGGCGTACCTCGAGCCGCCCGCCCCCGCCCGCGCGGCGGAGGCGAGCCCTCCTTCCGGCGACGTGCCGGAGGCCGACGCGCTGGAGCAGCAGCTCGCCGCCCGCCCGGGCGAGGCCGGGGCGCCGCGCGGACCCCTCGGCACGCGCGAGGCCGACGACGCCGACGTGCTGGAGCAGGACGCCGACGTGCCGCTCGACGACGAGGACCAGATCGGCTGAGCGGCCGCCCCGCCCCTCGACCCTCGCCGCGCCGCTGCGCGCCCTGGTGACGGCGCCCCGCGGCCACCAGGGTGGCCCGGACCGGGGGACGGCCCTTCGCCGGCGACGGGTGCGGGCGGTCCGGAAGTGCGGAGCGGAGTAGCTTTCTGCCCACCCACGCGGGGCAGAGAGCTACTCCTGCTCACAGCACCCGGTGAGGAGCGGACGGCCGGTCCCGGCCCTCCTCCGCCCGGGGGTCGGGCCCGCCCCCGGCCGAGGGCGCCGCGCCGCTCCCGGCGGCGATTCGCCGGCCGGGTGGATCCCGCCGTCCCGGGCCGGCGCGCCGCGTGCGCGGCGTGGCCGTCCGTGCCGTGCTCGTGCCGTCGGCAGCGTGAGGCCTCACCCTGCGCTCCGGAGCCTCCTGGTGCTGCTCACCGGACGCACTCGCGGCTGGTCGGACGAGACCCCTTTGGTTAGGCTGCCCTAACTAGCCGAGGAGGGGCCATGCCGAGCAGCCCGACCCAGCCCGCACCCGGGCGCCGTCCCGACGCCACCGCCGTGCGTCCGGAGCCGGCCGAGCGCGCCCGCACGGTCGCCACCCGGTCCGCGGCGGCGCTCTGCGCCCCCGGCATCGAGGGCGGCCGGCTGCTGGGGCACGCCATCACCCGCACCGGGCAGGTGCTGCTGGTCGTGCCGGCGGACGGGGACATCGCGGCAGCCGTCGAGCAGACCCCCGGCCAGGACCTCTCGGCACTGCTGCTGGTCAGCGACCACGCGCCGGTGCCGCTGCGCCGGCCGGTCCGGGCGCAGCTGTGGCTCTCCGGCTGGGCCACGCCCGTCCGGCCCGAGGACCAGCGCGCCGCCCTGCTCGCCTTCGCCGAGACCCGGCCCGCGGAGGTGCTGCTCGACGTCGGCCGGACCGCGCGGCTGCTGCGGTTGGACCTCGCCGAGGTCGTCCTGGGCGAGGGCGGGGCGGGCGTCGACGTGAGCCCGCAGGACTTCGCGGCGGCGCGCCCCGATCCGCTGGCCGCGATCGAGGACGACCACCTGCGGCACCTGGCCGGCGCGCACGCCGAGGTCCTGGAGCTGCTGGCCGCCCGGGTCCCGGCCGAGGTGGTGGGCCCGGCCGGGGTCGTCCGCCCGCTCGGGCTGGACCGCTTCGGCTTCCGCCTCCGTGTCGAGCGGCCGTTCGGGCACACCGACGTGCGGGTGCCCTTCGCCCGGCCGCTCACCTGCGCCGGCCAGCTCGGGCCCGCCGTCGGGCAGCTGCTCCGCGCCACGGGGGCGGCGGGGAGCAGCTAGCCCGCCACCTCGCGCAGCAGCTCGGCCAGCCGGGTCCGGCGCGGCCGGACGTCGACGTCCCGGACCGCCCGGGCCAGGGCGGCCCCGCTCGCGTGCACGACCGACAGGTGCCTCTGCGCCCGCGTGAGCGCGGTGTAGACCAGCGGGCGGGAGAGCATCCCGCCGGCCTCCGGCGGGAGCACCACGACGACGCCGGGCCACTCCGACCCCTGCGCGCGGTGCACGGTGATCGCCCATCCGTGGCGCAGGTCGAACAGCGCCTGCCCGTTCACCGTCACCGGGCCAGAGCTGAAGTCGACGGTCAGCGAGCCGTCGCCCGTGCCGGTGACCACGCCGACCTCGCCGTTGGCGAACCCGGTGGGCTCCAGGTCCATGTGGTTGGCGGTGGCCACCACGCGGTCGCCCGGGTCGAAGCCGAACACCGCCCCCTCGCCCGGGTTGAGCTGCGCCTTCAGCGCCTTGTTCAGCTCGATCGTCCCGGCCGGCCCGCGGTGCACCGGGGTGACGACCTGCACCGCCGCCGGCTCGATGCCGAGCGCCCGAGGGATCGAGTCGGTGACCAGCTGGACCACCCGCCGGGCGGCCTCGGCGCTGCCGGTGGCCGGCACGACGACCACCTCGCGGTCGGGGGAGTCCACCGGGGGCAGCTCGCCGCCGCGGACGGCCGACGCCAGCCGGGCGATCGCCCCGCCCTCGGCCTGCCGGTAGAGGGTCGTCAGCTCGGTCACGGGGACCGCCCCCGAGTCGATGAGGTCGCCCAGCACGTGGCCGGGCCCGATCGATGGCAGCTGCGCGGGGTCGCCGACCAGCAGCAGGTGGGTCCCGTCCGGGCAGGCCTCCAGCAGCGCGGCGGTGAGCTCGACGTCGAGCATGGAGGCCTCGTCGACCACCACGACGTCGGCGTCCAGCGGCCACTCCTCGTTGCGGGAGAACCCGCCGGAGGCGCCCTGCGCGCCGAGCAGCCGGTGCACGGTCACCGCAGGGTGGTCGGTGAGCTCCTCCAGACGCTTGGCCGCCCGGCCGGTGGGCGCGGCCAGCGCCACGTCGGTGCCCTTGGTGCGCAGCAGCTGCACGATCGCGGCGACCGTCCGGCTCTTGCCGGTGCCCGGACCGCCGGTGAGCAGGCTGACCCCCGCCGAGAGCACCTGGGCCACGGCCTTCTTCTGCGCCTCGTCCAGCCCCTTGGCCACCGAGCGCACCGAGGCCGGGTCGGCGATCCGCTCCGCGGCGGCGGCCAGCCGGGCCACGTTCTCCGCCACCGCCTCCTCGGCCATGCCGTACCGGGCCAGCGACAGGGTCCGCAGCGCGGGATCGGGTTCGGGGAGCTCGTCGCCGTCCTCGTCGGGCTCCGGCTCGGGGGGTTCGTGGTCGAGCACGTCGCCGGAGTCGACGGCGGCGACGATGGCGGCCGCCGGGTCGGCGATGCCCTCGGCCTGCAGCGCCGCCACGACCAGGTCGACCGGCAGGACGGTGTGCCCGTCGCGGGTCGCCGTCCGCAGGGTCAGCCCCACGATGGCCCGCCCGCGCCGGGCGTCCTGCCGGTCGGCGCCCTTGAGCACGGCGATCGCCAGCCGGTCGGCGTCGGTGAGCGTCACCCCGGAGAGGCCCAGGAGCGCCCAGGGGTCGTCGCGCAGCCGGCGGGCGGCGTCGGGGCCGAGCGCGTCGGCGACGCCGGCTGCGAGCTTGGCGGGCAGGCCCGCACCCACCAGGAGCTCGACCACCTCGTAGGTGGGGGCGGCGGCCAGGAAGCTCGAGAACAGCCGTTCGGCGCGCTGCCGGCCCACCCGCGGCAGCTTCAGCAGGCGGTCGGCGGTGACGTCGTCCGGGGTGGTGATCCCGGCGGCCGGCAGTTCGGCGGCGGCGCGCTTGCCGAGCCCCGGCCACAGGCCGGCGGTGCAGAAGGCGGCGAAGACCAGGTCGGGGCCGGGCGTCGTCGGGTCGGCGCTCACCGGTCCGACCGGCGATCGGGGTAGCTGAAGTGCGGGGCGGAGACGTCCTCCAGCGCCGTGCGGATCGCCGCGGGCAAGCGGACGGTGTCGGCGTCGAGGGACGCCTGCAGCTGCTGCGCGGTGCGGGCACCCACCACCGGCGCGACGACGCCCGGCCGGTCGCGCACCCAGGCGAGCGCCACGGCCAGCGGCGTGGTGCCCAGCCCCTGGGCGGCGGTGATCACCGCCTCGACGATGCGGTCGGAGGTGGCCGAGCGGAGGCCGTCGATGAAGCCCTGCCACTGCGTAGAGGCCCCGCGGGACTCCGAGGGCGTGCTGTGCCGGTACTTGCCGGTGAGCAGGCCCCGGCCGAGGGGCGACCACGCGAGCACGCCCAGGCCCAGCGCCTCCGCGGCCGGCACGACCTCCCGCTCCACCCCGCGCTGCAGCAGCGAGTACTCGACCTGGGTGCTCACCAGCGGGGTGCGCCCCGGCCAGGCCTTCTGCCAGGTCGCCGCCTGGGCGGTCTGCCAGCCGGTGAAGTTGCTGACCCCGATGTAGCGCGCTCGGCCCGAGGAGACGGCCAGGTCGCAGGCGGCCAGCGTCTCCTCCAGCGGCGTCGTCTCGTCCCAGGCGTGCAGCTGCCACAGGTCGACGTGGTCTACGCCGAGGCGCTCCAGCGACGCATCGAGCGCCGAGATCAGGTGGCCGCGGGAGGCGCCCCGCCCCATGGGACCGGGCCCGGTGCGCCCGACGGCCTTGGTGGCGACCAGCACCTCCGACCGGGGCACGACGTCGGCGAGCAGGTGGCCCAGGGTGCGCTCGCTGTCGCCGTCGCAGTACACGTCTGCCGTGTCGACCAGCGTGCCCCCGGCGTCGACGAAGGCCGTGAGCTGCATGGCGGCCTCGTCCTCGTCGGTGTCCCCGCCCCACGTCATCGTGCCCAGCGCGAGCCGGGACACGACCAGACCGCTGCGCCCCAACGCCCGTTGCTCCACGACCGGCCAACCTACCGCCGCCGAGCGCCGGTCACCCGGGTGCACCGGGTGCTCCGGGGCGGCGCGCCGGGTGTTGCGGGCGCGACGCCTAGGGTGAGCACCCGTGCCCGAACGCTCCCGCCCCCGTCCGGCTGCCCCTGCCCTGACCGGGGGGTGCTGAGGTGGGCTGGATCGAAGCCGTCGTCCTCGGCCTGGTGCAGGGGCTCACCGAGTTCCTGCCCATCTCCTCCAGCGCCCACCTGCGCGTCGTCGGGGAGGCCCTCGGCTGGGGCGACCCGGGTGCCGCCTTCACCGCGATCACGCAGATCGGTACCGAGGCCGCCGTCCTGCTGTACTTCCGGCACGACATCTGGCGGATCATCACCGCCTGGACCGCCTCCCTCGGCGGCGGGCGGAAGGGCGACCCGGACGCCCGCATGGGCTGGCTGATCATCGTCGGCAGCCTGCCGATCGTCGTGCTGGGGTTGCTCTTCCAGGACGACATCGAGACGACCTTCCGCGACCTGCGGATCGTGGCGACGGCGCTGATCCTCTTCTCGCTGGTGCTCTGGTGGGCCGACCGCGTCGGCGCCAAGCGGCGCGAGCTCGACCAGCTGACCGTCCCGCACGGCATCGGCTACGGGTTCGCGCAGGCGATGGCGCTCATCCCCGGCGTCTCCCGCTCGGGCGGCACCATCACCGCAGGCCTGTTCCTCGGCTACTCGCGGTCGGCCGCCGCGCGGTACTCGTTCCTCCTGGCCGTGCCCGCCGTCCTCGGCTCCGGCTTCTTCCAGGTGTACGAGGTGCTCACCGGGGACGTCGAGGGCCGGGGCATCAGCTGGGGCCCGACCCTCCTGGCCACCGTGCTGGCCTTCGGCGTCGGCCTCACCGTGATCGCGTGGCTGCTGCGCTACCTGGACCGGGGCAGCTTCGTCCCGTTCGTGGTCTACCGCATCGTGCTGGGCCTGCTGATCCTCGGTCTGGTGTTCACCGGCGTGCTCGACCCCGCCGGATCGGTCGACGTCAGCCCGTCCCCGGCACCTCGCTGAGCCCCACCGCCGTAGGCTCGCGCGTCGTGACCACCGTCATCCTGCTGCGGCACGGTCGGAGCACCGCGAACACCGGCGGGGTGCTCGCCGGCTGGACCCCCGGGGTCGAGCTCGACGAGACCGGGCAGGCCCAGGTGCGGGCGGTGGGGGAGCGGCTGGCGCAGGTGCCGCTGGCCGCCGTCGTGAGCAGCCCGCTCGAGCGGTGCCGGCAGACCGCCGGGGCGGTGCTCGCCGGGCGCGACCTGGAGCTGGCGACCGACGACCGGCTCGGCGAGGCCCGCTACGGCGACTGGACCGGGCGGCCGCTGAAGGAGCTGGCCAAGGAGCCGCTGTGGAAGGTGGTCCAGCAGCACCCCTCGGCCGCCGTCTTCCCGGGCCCGGCGGGGGAGGGGCTCGCCCAGACCCAGGCCCGGGCCGTCGCCGCGGTCCGCGAGTGGAACGCCCGCCTCGGTCCGGACGCGGTGTGGCTGGCCTGCAGCCACGGCGACGTGATCAAGGCGGTGCTCGCCGACGCCCTGGGGCTGCACCTCGACCAGTTCCAGCGGATCGTCGTCGACCCGGCGTCGATCTCGGTGGTCAGCTACACCGAGACCCGCCCGTTCGTGGTGCGGATCAACGACACCGGTGGCGACGTCGCCGCGCTGGTCCCGCCGCCGCGCAAGAGCCGGCGCCGGCGCCGGACCGGCTCCGATTCCGACGCCGTCGTGGGGGGCGGGGCGGGTACGACCGCCTGACCACGGCAGCCCCGTCCGGAGGCTCGCGTCGAGCGAAGCGAGACGTGAGGGGGGCGGTGTCCTCCTGCCGCGTAACCTGGGCGCGTGCCCCGCCAGGTCCATCTCTTCGATCGCCCCAGCCGGTTCGTCGCAGGGACGGTGGGTCAGCCGGGGGACCGCACGTTCTACCTCCAGGCCACCGACGACACGGGGCGCACCGTCAGCGTCGCGCTGGAGAAGACCCAGGTGCAGGTGCTGGCCGACCGGATGAACGACCTCCTCGACGAGGTGAGCGGCCGGGCCGGCACCGTCATCCCGCCGGAGGCCGACGTCGACGACCTCGAGCCGCTCACCGCACCGGTCGACGAGGAGTTCCGCGTCGCCGCGATGGGCCTGGCCTGGGACGGAACCGAGGAGGCCGTCGTCGTCGAGGCGGTGGCCGCCGGCGAGGAGCCGATCGAGGAGGACGTGATCCTCTCCGACAGCGAGGAGGGGCCCGACGCCCTGCGGGTGACCATCACCCCCATGGCCGCGCGGGCGTTCGTCGCCCGCGCCCGTCGCGTGGTGGCCGCCGGTCGCCCCTCCTGCCCTCTGTGCTCGCTCCCGCTGGACCCGGTGGGCCACGTGTGCCCGCGGCAGAACGGCTACCGCCGCTGACCGGGGACCCCGCGGAGGACGTCGTCCTCCGGCCGCCCGCCGGGGACGAGGAGGCGCGGCGGCTCCTGGTCGAGGGCGAGATCGACCTCGAGGGACGCATGCTCGACGCGTCGAACGTGACCCTGGTCGGCACCATCCGCTGGGGCGACCTGGTCGCCGAGTGCGTCTACAAGCCGGTGGCGGGGGAGCGGCCGCTGTGGGACTTCCCCGACGGCACCCTCGCCGGCCGGGAGATCTCGGCCTACCTGGTGTCCCAGGCGACCGGCTGGCGGATCGTCCCGCCCACCGTCCTGCGCGAGGGCCCGTTCGGCCCCGGCATGGTCCAGCTGTGGGTGGACGGCGACGAGTCCGTCGACCTCGCCGCCTTCGTGCGCCGCGACGACCCGGCGCTGCGCCGCATGGCCGTCTTCGACGCGGTGGTGAACAACGCCGACCGCAAGGGCGGGCACATCATCCCGGTGCCCGGCGGACACGTGCACGGCGTCGACCACGGCATCTGCTTCTCCGTGGACCCCAAGCTGCGCACCCTGCTGTGGCGCTGGGCGGGCAAGCCGCTGACGACCGAGGCGATCGAGGTGCTGGAGCGGCTCGGCGACGACCTGCGCGGCGACCTCGGGGAGCAGCTGCACGAGCACCTGACCCGAGCCGAGGTGCGCTGCACCCAGCGGCGGGTGGCCGAGCTGCTGCGCACCGGCCGCCACCCCGAGCCCAGCGGGGAGTGGCCGGCGCTGCCCTGGCCGCCCTTCTGACGGACGAGATCTGCGCCGTGGCCCGCATCAGCGCGCCTGGGGGCCACATCGCAGAACTCCCGGCAGGCAGCGTGATCCGTCGGTGCCCTGCGCCACCATCCCGCCCATGCCGCACCGCAGCCGCCTGTCGATCCTCCTGCTCGACCTCCCGCCGGAGCACCACGCGGCGGGCACCGCCTTCTGGGCCGGGGCGACCGGCCGCACCGCGCAACCGGACGCCGAGGACGAGGAGTGGGCGTCCCTGGGATCGTTCGCCGGCGGCTGGCACGTGGAGGTCCAGCGCACGGGCGAGGGCACACCGCCGCGGTGGCACGTCGACGTGGAGACCGACGACATCCCGGCGGAGGTGGCGCGGCTGGAAGCGCTGGGCGCCACGCGCCACCGGGACATGGGCTCGTTCTGGCAGCTGCTCGACCCGGCCGGCCTGGTGTTCTGCGTCGTCGGCGTCCAGACCGGCGAGGAGTTCGACCACCACGCGGTGACCTGGCCCTGAACCTCGCCGTCGGCCGGTGCCAGGATCCGGGCATGCTCGTCGAACCCATCGGCACGGTCACGTCGGCGCGGGCGGAGCCGGTCGACGACGACTGGGACGCCGTCCCGGCGTCGATCACCCTCGACGCCACGCGGTTCGGCCCCGACGCGCTGGCCGGGCTCGACCAGTTCTCCCACGTCGAGGTGGTCTACCTCTTCGACCGCGTGGACCCCGGCGCGGTGCAGACCGGGGCGCGCCGGCCGCGCGGCAACCCCGGGTGGCCCGAGGTCGGGATCTTCGCCCAGCGGGGGAAGCGGCGGCCCAACCGGATCGGCGTGACGATCTGCCGGCTCCTCGACGTGGACGGCCTGGTGCTCCACGTGCGCGGCCTGGACGCGATCGACGGCACCCCGGTCCTGGACGTCAAGCCGTACATGGCCGAGTTCGGCCCGCGTGGCGAGGTGCGTCAGCCGGCCTGGTCCCACGAGCTCATGGCCGGGTACTGGTCGACCGGCGCGTCCTGAGGGGCCGGCCGTCACTCGAGCCGTACGAGGTCGATCATCGCCGCCGCCTGCAGCCCGTCACCGTCGACGGTCAGCACCTCCAGCGGCACCCGCCGCCACACGGCCAGCAGCAGGTCGCCGGCGGTGCCGGTGAGCGCGGCGATCGGGAAGGGCTTGGTCCCGGGGAAGAGGGTGCGCTCGGCGTCGGCGTCCACCGCGTGCAGGACGACGGGGTGCGCGTGCTCGGGCGGGCCGTCGGGGAGCGTGCCGGGCACCATGACCTCCAGCCACTCGTCCAGGCCGTCCAGCGCCACATCGGTCGGGACGGGCCGCACGTCGCCGAGCACCTGCTCGACGTCGACGGTGTGCACGGTGGCCTCCTGCAGCTGCCGGCGCAGGACGAACGCGACATCCTTCTGCGGCGCCCAGGTCCACACCCGCTCCGCCGGGTCCGCGCCGGCCAGCGCCGCCTCCAGCTCGGCGCTCTGCGCGATCACGTAGCCCAGCAGCTCGTCGTCGGGGTGCCGCTGCGGCTCGACGTAGGCGGAGGGGTCCTGGGCACGGGTGCGCACCACCCAGGCCCAGAAGTGCTGCACCTCAGCCAGGTGCCACACGAGGTCGGCGAGCGTCCACCCCGGGCAGCCCGGGACGCGGGCCCGCCATCCGTGCGCGAGGACCGCCTCGGCGGCGGCGTCGGCGAACCGGGCGTCGACCCGCCGCAGGGCCGGCAGGTACTCGGAAAGCTCCATCGCTCCTCCTCGTGTGCGCCGGTGCGGTGCGCCCGGCCGCTCCGACGTGATGACCCGCACGGGCGTGCGGGCGGGTGCCGTCGGACCACGCCTCTAGGCTCGTGCCGTGCTCTCCTGGCCCGCCCCGCTGCTGCCGACCCTGCCCGGCACCGGCCCCGTCCTCAAGGTCTACGACACCGCCCGCGGCGAGATCGTCGCGACGACGCCGGACCGGACGGCGCGGATGTACGTCTGCGGCATCACCCCCTACGACGCCACGCACCTCGGCCACGCGGCCACCTACCTGGCCTTCGACCTGGTCAACCGGGTGTGGCGCGACGCCGGCCACGCGGTCCACTACGTGCAGAACGTCACCGACATCGACGACCCGCTGCTCGACCGCGCGGAGCGTGACGGCGAGGACTGGATCGTCCTGGCGATGCGCGAGACGGCCCTGTTCCGCGAGGACATGACGGCGCTGCGGGTGCTGCCGCCCGAGGACTACGTGGGCGCGGTCGAGGCGATCCCGCGCATCGTCGCGCACGTCGAGCGGCTGCTCGACGACGGGCTGGCCTACGTGCTCGACGACGGCACCGGCGACGTCTACCACGACGTCGCGCAGGCGCCCGGCTTCGGCACCGAGTCCGGCTACGACGAGGGCACGATGCTGCGCTTCTTCGCCGAGCGCGGCGGCGACCCCGACCGGGCGGGCAAGCGGAACCGCCTCGACCCGATGCTCTGGCGCGGCGAACGGCCCGGCGAGCCGGCGTGGCCCGGGCCGCGGGGCACGCGGGGTCGCCCGGGCTGGCACGTCGAGTGCGCCACCATCGCGCTGGACACGATCGGCATGGGCTTCGACGTCCAGGGCGGGGGCAGCGACCTGGTCTTCCCGCACCACGAGTACTCCGCGGTCCACGCCGAGGCGCTCACCGCCACCAAGCCCTTCGCCCGGGCCTACGTGCACGCGGCGATGATCGGCCTGGACGGCGAGAAGATGAGCAAGAGCCGCGGCAACCTGGTCTTCGTCTCCCGGCTCCGCGGTGAGGGCGTCGACCCGATGGCGATCCGGCTGGCCCTGCTCTCGGGGCACTACCGCACCGACCGCGCGTGGACGGGTGACCTCCTCGCGGAGGCCCAGGAGCGGCTGGCCACCTGGCGGCGGGCCGCGGGGCGCGAGGCCGGGGCCCCCGCCGGCCCGGTGCTGCACGGGCTGCGCGAGCGCCTCGCCGACGACCTCGACAGCCCGGGGGCGATCGCCCTGGTCGACGCCTGGGCCGAGCGGACGCTGGCCGGGGGCGAGGACCTCGAGGACCACGCGCCCCAGGTGGTCAGCGACGCCGTCGACGCGCTCCTCGGCGTGGACCTGCAGGTCGGGTGATGACCAGCGCCCCCGCCGGCTCGTTCCGGCCCACCGACCGGGCGGCCCGCGAGCGCGCCGAGGAGCAGCTGGCGCCCGCCGCGACGCGGGCGGCCGGCACCCGGGGGCGGGCCCGCCCGGAGCCGGAGGACGCGCTGCGCACCGCGTTCGAGCGCGATCGCGACCGGATCCTGCACGCCAAGGCGTTCCGCCGGCTCAAGCACAAGACGCAGGTCTTCCTCCACCCCGACGGCGACCACTTCGTCACCCGGCTCACCCACACGCTGCAGGTGACGCAGGTGGCCCGCTCGCTGGCCCGGGCGCTGGGGCTCAACGAGACGCTGGCCGAGGCGATCGCCCTCGGGCACGACGTCGGGCACTCCCCGTTCGGGCACATCGGCGAGGAGGCGTTCGACCCCTACGTGCCCGGTGGGTGGCACCACGCCGCCCAGGGGGTGCGGATCGTCGAGGTGCTCGAGGACCTCAACCTGACGTGGGAGGTCCGCGACGGCATCCGTGCGCACAGCTGGAAGATCGACCCCCCGCCGGATACCCGCGAGGCGGAGTGCGTGCGCTACGCGGACCGGATCGGCTACCTGTCCCACGACGCGCTGGACGCCGTCCGGGCCGGGGTGATCCGGGTCGCCGACCTGCCCGCCCAGGCGCTGGCCGTCTTCGGGCAGCCGGGCAGCGAGATGGTGGGGTCGATGATCGACGCCGTCGTCGCGGGTTCGCTGGCCGACGGCGACCGCGTCGTCATGGCGCCGGAGCCGCTGGCGGCCATGCACGAGCTGCGGGCGTTCATGTTCGCCCGCGTCTACGCCTCCGACGTCGCCGCGGGGCAGAAGCACCTGGCGATCGACGTCATCCGCCGGCTGGTCGACCACCACCTGGCCCACCCGGAGCTGATCCCGGCCAGCTACCGGGACACCGCGGCCGAGCCGCTCACCCAGGTCGTGGACTACGTCTCGGGGATGACCGACCGGTTCGCCCTCGCGATGCACGACCGGCTGTTCGACGCCGACGCCACCGCCCAGATGCGCCCGCTGCTGCACGGCGATCCTCCGGACCGCACCACGACCAGCGGCCGTCCCGGCTGGCGCTGAGCTCCACCGGTCGCGACTACGCGGACCCCTCCGGGGTGCACTCGCCGGGTCCATGCCGAGCGGGTCAGGCGCCGCCGGCGGGCCCTCCGCGGCGCCGGAGGTAGCGCTCGAACTCGCGGGCGATCTGGTCGCCGTTGGCCTGGGAGAGGTCGACCTCGGTGGCCCGCTCCTCCAGGGAGCGCACGTACTCCACCACCTCGGCGTCCTCGCTGGCCATCTCGTCGACGGTCTTCACCCAGTCGTCGGCCTGCTGCGGCAGCGCGCCCAGCGGCACGGTGATCTCGAGGACCTCCTCGACCCGCTGCAGCAGCGCGACGGTGGCGCGCGGCGACGGCGGCTGCGAGACGTAGTGCGGCACCGCGGCCCAGAAGCTGATCGCCGGGAGACCGGCCTGGACGCACGCGTCCTGGAAGACGCCGAGGATGCCGGTGGAGCCTTCGTAGCGCGAGGTCTCCAGCCCGTAGGCGCGGGCCGACTCGCCGTCGTACGCGGAGCCGGTGACCGGCGTGGGCCGGGTGTGCGGGGTGTCGGCCAGGAGGGCGCCGAGGGCGATGACGATCGAGGCGTCGAGCTCGTCGAGGATCTCCAGCAGCTCCTCGCAGAAGCTCCGCCAGCGCATGTTGGGCTCGATGCCGCGGATCAGCACGACGTCGCGGTCCAGCCCCTCGGGCCGCGCCACCGAGATGCGGGTGGTCGGCCACTCGATGCGCCGGCTCACCCCGCCGACGAGGGACACGGTGGGCCGGTTGACCTGGAAGTCGTAGTAGTCCTCCGGGTCCAGAGCGGCCAGGGGCTTGGCGTCCCAGATCAGCTCGAGGTGCTCGACGGCCCCCGTGGCGGCGTCCCCGGCGTCGTTCCAGCCCTCGAACGCCACCACGACCACCGGGTCGGTGAGCTGCGGCAGGTCATCTGCGTCGGGCTTCGGATCGATCACCTCTGCCAGCCTACGTCGATACCGCCGGACCGCCCGGTGCACGGCCGCGGTTCTCCCACCGGCGGGTGGCCCGGTCGACGACGGCCGCTGCACCGCCGGTGGCCCGGGTGCGAGAATGGGCGCCGACATCGGGAACGCCCAGGCCTGGGCCAGCCCGCCGGGGTGACGGAGCGCGAGGCCCGCACGCCCATCGAGCAGAACCTCTGGGGATCACCGTGTCCGAGTCACCCGACCTCCGCCCCGATGCCACCGCCGCCCTCACCGCCCTGCTGGAGCAGCGGATCCTGCTGCTCGACGGCGCGATGGGGACGGCGATCCAGCGCGACCGCCCCGACGAGGCCGGCTACCGCGGGGAGCGCTTCGCCGACTGGCCCACCGACGTGCAGGGCAACAACGACCTGCTGAGCATCACCCGGCCCGAGCTGATCGCGGGCATCCACCGCGAGTACCTCGAGGCCGGGGCGGACCTCATCGAGACCAACACCTTCAACGCCACCACGATCTCCCTCGCCGACTACGGCATGCAGGAGCTGGCGTACGAGCTGAACGTGGTCTCGGCGCGGCTGGCCCGCCGTGAGGCCGACGCGATGACCGCCCGGACACCCGAGAAGCCCCGCTACGTCGCCGGGGCGATCGGCCCGACCAGCCGCACGGCGTCGATCTCGCCCGACGTCAACGACCCCGGCGCCCGCAACGTCACCTTCGACGAGCTGGTCGCGGCCTACCTCGAGCAGGCGACGGGCCTGGTCGACGGCGGCGTCGACGCGCTCCTGGTCGAGACGATCTTCGACACGCTGAACGCCAAGGCCGCGATCTTCGCGCTCGAGACGCTGTTCGAGCAGCGCGGCCGGCGCTGGCCGGTCCTGATCTCCGGCACGATCACCGACGCCTCCGGGCGCACGCTGTCGGGACAGGTGACCGAGGCCTTCTGGAACTCCGTCCGGCACGTGCGGCCGCTCCTGATCGGGCTGAACTGCGCGCTCGGCGCCCAGGAGATGCGGCCCTACGTCGCCGAGCTCGCCCGGGTCGCCGACACGTTCGTCTCCTGCTACCCGAACGCCGGGCTGCCCAACGCCTTCGGCGAGTACGACGAGTCCCCGGAGGAGACCGCCGCGGTCGTCGCGGAGTTCGCCGGGGCCGGCTTCGTCAACCTCGTGGGCGGCTGCTGCGGCACCACGCCCGAGCACATCGCCGCGATCGCCCGGGCGGTGCAGGACACGGCCCCCAGGAGGCCGGCCGAAGCCCGCCCGGCGTTGCGGCTCTCCGGGCTCGAGCCGCTCGTGGTCACCGAGGAGTCCCTCTTCGTCAACGTCGGCGAGCGCACCAACATCACCGGCTCGGCGCGCTTCCGGAACCTGGTCAGGGCCGGCGACTACCCGGCGGCCCTGGCCGTCGCCCGCCAGCAGGTCGAGGCCGGCGCCCAGGTCATCGACGTCAACATGGACGAGGGGATGATCGACGGCGTCGAGGCGATGGACCGCTTCACCAAACTGATCGCCGCCGAGCCCGACATCTGCCGCGTGCCCACGATGATCGACTCCTCGAAGTGGGAGGTCATCGAGGCCGGGCTGAAGAACGTCCAGGGCAAGGCGATCGTCAACTCCATCTCGCTGAAGAACGGCGAGGACGAGTTCATCCAGCAGGCCGCGCTGTGCCGCAGGTACGGCGCCGCCGCCGTCGTCATGGCCTTCGACGAGCAGGGGCAGGCCGACACCCTCGAACGGCGGATCGAGATCTGCCGGCGCGCTTACGACGTGCTGACCCGGCGGGTCGGCTTCCCGGCCGAGGACATCATCTTCGACCCGAACGTCTTCGCCGTCGCCACGGGCATCGAGGAGCACGCGCGCTACGGCGTCGACTTCATCGAGGCGACCCGCTGGATCAAGCAGAACCTGCCCGGTGCGCTGGTCTCCGGCGGCGTCTCGAACGTCTCGTTCTCCTTCCGCGGCAACAACCGGGTGCGCGAGGCGATCCACGCCGTCTTCCTGTTCCACGCGATCGCCGCCGGTATGGACATGGGCATCGTCAACGCCGGCGCCCTCGAGGTGTACGACGAGGTGCCCGCCGAGCTGCGGGAGCGGATCGAGGACGTCGTCCTCGCCCGCCGGCCCGACGCCACCGAGCGGCTGCTGGAGATCGCCGGCGACTACGCGGGGGACGGCGCGGCGCGCGAGATCGCCACGGAGGAGTGGCGCGCGCTGCCGGTGGGGGAGCGGATCACCCACGCCCTGGTCAAGGGGATCGACGCGCACGTCGAGGACGACACCGAGGAGCTGCGCCAGGAGATCGCCGCGCGCGGCGGGCGGCCGATCGAGGTCATCGAGGGGCCGCTGATGGACGGGATGAACGTCGTCGGCGACCTGTTCGGCGCCGGGAAGATGTTCCTGCCGCAGGTGGTGAAGTCCGCCCGCGTGATGAAGAAGGCCGTCGCCTACCTGATCCCGTTCATCGAAGCGGAGAAGCAGCCCGGCGACGCCGAGCGCAGCAACGGCAAGGTCGTCATGGCCACCGTGAAGGGCGACGTCCACGACATCGGCAAGAACATCGTCGGCGTCGTCCTGCAGTGCAACAACTACGACGTCGTGGACCTCGGCGTCATGGTGCCGGGGCAGCGGATCCTGGACGCCGCCAAGGAGGAGGGCGCCGACATCATCGGCCTCTCCGGCCTGATCACGCCGTCCCTGGACGAGATGGTCACCCTGGCCTCGGAGATGGAGCGGCAGGGCTTCGACATCCCGCTGCTCATCGGCGGGGCGACGACGTCGCGCGCGCACACCGCGGTGAAGGTGGCGCAGAAGTACCACGGCCCCGTGATCTGGGTGAAGGACGCCTCGCGCTCGGTGCCGGTCGTCGCCGCGCTGCTCTCCGACGAGCAGCGGCCGCGACTGCTGGCCGAGACCGACGCCGAGTACGCGGCACTGCGGGAACGGCACGCCGCCCGCCAGGACAGCCGGCGCCTGCTGCCGCTGGCCCAGGCACGGGCCGCCGCGACGCCCGTCGACTGGAGCGGCTACACCCCGCCGCGGCCGCGGATGCTGCTCCAGCAGGCGAAGGACGTCTGCGCGGGCCCCACCTGCGACCACCGGCACGGGCACGCCACGCAGTTCGTGAAGACGTTCCCGGACTACCCGCTCGCGGAGCTGCGGGAGTACATCGACTGGCAGCCGTTCTTCAACGCGTGGGAGATGCGCGGGCGGTTCCCCGACATCCTGCACAACCCGGCGACAGGGGAGGCGGCCCGCCGGCTGTACGAGGACGCCCAGGCGATGCTCGACCGGATCGTCGAGGAGCGCTGGCTGCGGGCCAGCGGCGTCTTCGGGCTCTTCCCGGCGAACCGGGTCGGCGGCGAGGACATCGCGGTCTACACCGACGAGTCCCGCACCGCCGTCCGGGCGACCCTGCACCAGCTGCGCCAGCAGACCGAGGGCCGCGACGGCTCACCGCGCAAGTCGCTCGCAGACTTCGTGGCGCCCGAGGAGACGGGGCTGCGCGACTACGTCGGGGCCTTTGCGGTGACCGCGGGCCTGGGCTCGGCGGAGCGGGTGGCCGCGTTCAAGAAGGAGAACGACGACTACAGCGCGATCATGCTCGAGGCGCTGGCCGACCGGCTGGCCGAGGCGTTCGCCGAGCGGCTGCACGAGCGGGTGCGCCGGGAGTTCTGGGGCTACGCCGCCGACGAGTCGCTGGACAACCAGGCCCTGATCGACGAGCGGTACCGCGGCATCCGCCCGGCCCCGGGCTACCCCGCGTGCCCCGAGCACACCGAGAAGCTGACCATCTGGGAGCTCCTCGACGTCGAGGCGGCCACCGGCATCCAGCTCACCGAGAGCCTGGCCATGTGGCCCGGTGCCGCGGTCAGCGGGCTCTACTTCGCCCACCCGCAGGCGCGGTACTTCGTCCTGGGCCGGGTGGGCCGCGACCAGGTCGAGGACTACGCCGCCCGCAAGGGGTGGACGGTCGCCGAGGCCGAGCGGTGGCTCTCGCCCAACCTCGGCTACCGCACCGAGGACGAGTGAAGGACCCCGGAACCCCCACCGCTCGCAGGCTCGCGGCGGGACCGGTTCCAGCACGTCACCTGACGAGGAGCACGTCGGCGTGGGCGGCGGAGTGGCGGCTGGTGAAGGGGTGGGGGCCGGGGGCGGCCGGGGCCAGGAAGGTGGTCAGCGTCCCGCTGGGGACGACGACGTCGAACGACCCGTCGGCCGCGGACAGCGTGACCTCAGCGGAGGACGAGTTGAAGACGGTCACCCGGGCTCCCGGCGCGGCCGGGCCGGCGACGTGGAAGCGCTCCTCGTCGACGAGCACGCCCACCGACAGCTCACCGTGGTCGTGCCCGGCCATCGGGTCGGCGCCCACCGTCGGAGCGGTGGCGGACGCGGCCGCGTGCCCGGTACCCGACGGGGGCGGTGAGGCCGCGAGGGCGACGGCCAGCGCCACCGTCGCGAGCATCAGCACCACCTCACCGGCGGCGAACCGGCGGAACTCCCGGCCGTCGCCGGCGCGCAGCCGGGGCAGGGTGTGGCGGCGGTGCAGCGCGCCGAGGACGCCCAGGACGGTCAGCCCGGCGGTCTTGACCAGCAGCAGGGCGCCGTAGCCCGTGCCCAGAGCCGCGAGCACGCCGGCGGTGCCCCCCAGCAGCAGCCCCGCGGCGAGCAGACCGGAGGCGGCCGTGGCGAGGAAGCAGATCAAGGCGAGGCGGCTGAACCGGGGCGCCGCGACGCGGACCGCCGCGCCGTGGCGGGCGTGGACGAGGAGTGCCAGCAACCCGCCGACCCAGGTGGTCGTGGCGACGACGTGGACGCCGAGGGTGGTGACCGCGAGCAGGTGGTCCTCGGCCGCCGCGGAGTGACCGGAGAGCGCGACCGGGACGACGAGCGCGGCGCCGGCCACGAGCAGCAGCAACACCGCGGCCGGGACACCGGTGCACCGCCGGGCCGCCACCCCGACCAGCCCGGTGAGGGCCACCACCAGCAGCGCGGCGCGGCCGGCGCCGGTGTCCTCGAGGAAGACGCGGAGCGGGGCCCAGGCCAGCGCGGTGGGGGAGACCCCGACCAGCCGGCTGACGGTCAGCAGCGCCCCCAGGGCGACCGCCGCCGCCCAGGCCAGCGCCCAGGCCGATGCCACCCGCAGCGCCCCGCGGGACTCCGCCGGCATTCCGGCCCGGCAGGGCAGCAGGACGGCGGCGAGCAGCAGCGTGCCCACCGTGCCCACCGCGGCGATCCGCCCGGCCAGGGTGACCAGCGGCAGCCCCCACTCGACCAGCGCACCCGCGCCCGCCGGCCCGGACGGATCCGCCGCCGGGGCCCCGCCGCCGACCACCAGGGCGCCGGTCAGCAGCGCGGCGAGGCCCGCGCCGGTGAGCACGAGCGCGGGCCGGACGCGCGGCGACCGACCGGCGGCCCGCGTCGGGCGCACCGGTGCGACGGGCACGGAGCGGGTCACCGGGGCCCGCGCTGCCGGCTCACCAGGAGGACACCGATCCCGACGAGGACCACCGCGCCGACGGCGACCCAGATCCCGGCGACCGGGGTGCCGCTGGACGGTGGGTCCACGTACGCCGCCGCCGCCGCGGGCGAAGGCGCGACGGGCTCCGGTGCAGGCGCCACAGGTTCCAGCGCAGGCGCCACACCTTCCGCCGTCGCCGCCGCCGAGGTGCTCGCCCCGGCGACGGTGAAGTCGAACGCGCCGGTCAGCGCGTGCCCGTCGGAGGAGGTGCTGCGCCACTCGACGTGGTAGCCGCCCGCCGCGAGCCCGCCGGCGAGCGCCTGGACGACCGTCGTAACCCGGATCTCCGGGTTCCCCTCGGAGACGACGGCCCCGTCGGCGTCCGTCACCTCCACGCGCGTGCCGAGGGGGAGCGGCTCACCCGTGAACGCGAGCTCGACGGTGGCGGGGGGAGTGGGGACGGTCGTCCCCGCCGCCGGGGTGGTGCCCACCAGGCCGTCGTGGGCGAGCGCGGCCGGGGCCGTCCCGAGGACGGAGAGGCCGGCCAGCAGGGCGAGCAGCGCGGTCCGCCTCCGCCGGCGGACCTGTCGCGAAGCAGTCATGCCCGTCCTTCGTTCCCAGCCGGGCATCCGGTCGCCCGAGGCGCGACCAGCCTCCGGCCCCGGCCCGTCTCGGTCGACCACCACCTCCGGGGTCGCGTCCTCCCCAAAACCGGGGTGAACCGATCCGGCCCCGGCCCCGGCCCCCGAATGCAGGTCGTGCAGCGAGACGCCCGGAGACCGGCGCGCTGCTCAGGTCGCCGGACCACGGCCGGTGCAGAGCGCACCAGCCGGAACGACGGGTGGACGGTCGCCGACCGCCGCCCCCTCCGACCACGAGGAGCGCACCGTGCGCAAGGCACCCGCACTCCCGACCTCGCCCTGGCCGCCGCGGCCTCCCCGCTGCTGGCCGCCTCGCCCGCCTCGGCGCACGAGGGGGCGCACAGCTACCAGGCCGACCTCGGTGCGCTCGACCAGTCCGGCGTCCAGGGCACGGGCATGGTCACCCTCGACGGCAACACGGCCACCGTGATGATGGAGGCCACGGGGCTGCTGGCCGGCTCGCCGCACGCCCAGCACGTCCACATCGGTGCGCAGGGCGAGTGCCCGACCGACGCGGACGACGAGAACGGCGACGGCTTCGTCAGCGTCACCGAGGGCGCGCCCTGCTACGGCGCCATCGGTTCCTCGCCGACCACGACCGGTGACACCGGCCCGGACAGCGGCCTGGCCATCGACCGGTTCCCGACCGCGAGGGCGGCTCCACCAGCTACGAGCGCACGTTCGAGGTCACCGACGACGTCCACAGGCTTCGAGGACGGCACAGCCGTCCTGGTGCTCCACGGCGTCGACACCAACGCAGCGGCGCCTACGACGGCGACGTCATGAGCGACCTCGACCCGTCGCTGCCCATGGAGGCCACCGCCCCGGCCGCCTGCGGCGCCTTCGAGGCGGCCCAGACGGGTGCCGCTCCGGCGGGCGGTGCCGAGACCGGCGCCGGTGGCGCCGCGGGCGTCGAGACCGAGGCCGCCATCGGCGTCGGGGCGCTGACCGTGGGCCTGGCCCTCGTGGCCGCCGTCGCCCTCGTCGTGGTCGTGACCGGGCAGCGGCAGGCGCCCCAGCCGGCGGCCGCGACCGAGGTGTCCGCACCGGCCACGCCCTCGACGGCCACGGTCCCGGCCGCCCCCGGGCCGCCGACCGCCGACCCTGCGGCGGACGCCGTGGGCGATCCGGTCTCGGTGAGCGTCCCCGCCATCGGCGTGACCAGCGACCTGCTGCGGCTCGGGCTGAACGACGACGGCACCGTCGAGGTCCCGCCGCTGGGCCCCGACGACCAGGCCGGCTGGTACGAGCGCGGACCGGCTCCCGGTGCGGTCGGGCCGGCGGCGGTGCTCGGGCACGTGGACTCGGCCGGGCACGGGCCTGGCGTCTTCTCCGACCTCGGTGCCCTGCGGCCCGGCGACGAGGTCGAGGTGACCCGCGCGGACGGCACAGTCGCGGTCGTCGCCGTCGACCGGGTCGAGCGGCACCCGAAGGACGACTTCCCGACCCTCGAGGTCTACGGCAGCACCGAGGACGCGCAGCTGCGGCTGATCACCTGCGGGGGGACTTCGACTCCCCGGCCCGCAGCTACCAGGACAACGTCATCGCCTTCGCCACCCTGGTCGGCACCCGATCGGCCTGAGCGATCCTGCGGACGGCGCGGCGCGCGAGCGGCGCGGCGGAGCCCCGGGGCCAGCGCCCGCGCGTCCCTCGCGGGCTGCGATCCAGCGGTGCCGGACGGCCTGGGAGACTCGGACCCGCGGGACACCCACCGCGTGGACGGCTGCCGGGGAAGGTCGAGGCCTCGTCCACCCGTCCCCGCCGTGCGCCTGGCGCACCCGGAAGCCCCAACCCGAAGGAACGTCGCACCCCTGATGCCGAACGAACTCGCCGCCGTCCTGTTCGACATGGACGGCACGCTGGTGCAGACCGAGGAGTACTGGGGAGAGGCGATGTTCGAGCTCGCCACCTCGCTGGGCGGCCGCATGTCGCCCGAGGCGCGTGCCCGGACCGTCGGGACCAGCATGCGCCGCTCCATGGAGGTGCTCCACGCCGACCTGGGTGTCGTCCGCACCGAGGAGCAGCTGCAGGCCGACGCGCGGTGGGTGGAGGACCGGGTCGGCGAGCTCATGGGCGCGGGGGTCGCCTGGCAGCCCGGGGCCCGGGAGCTGGTGGTGGCCGTCCGGGCCGCGGGGCTGCGCACGGCCCTGGTGACGACGACGCCGCGCCGGCTCGCCCACATCGTGCTGGGCAGCATCGCGGCGGACCTGGGTAGCAGCCCGTTCGACGTCACCGTGTGCGGCGACGAGGTGCCCGCCCGCAAACCCGACCCGGCGCCCTACCTGCAGGCGGCCGTGGCGCTGGACGTGGCGCCGTCCACCTGCGTGGTGGTCGAGGACTCCCTGGTAGGCGTAACCTCCGGGCTGGCCGCCGGCATGGCGGTGCTCGGGGTACCGGCGATGCAGCCGGTGCCGCCCGCGCCGGGGCTGACGCTGCTCGAGACGCTGGCGGGGACGGGCGTCGACGAGCTCGCCGACGTCCTCACCGCAGCACGGTCGGCGCCGCTCGCCGGGCGCTGAACGCACCAGCGGCGGGAGCCCGGACCGGGGTGATCGGCCGGCTCAGACCGGGGTGACCGGCAGCGTCGTCCGCCAGCCGGCCGCCGCGGCGGCGTCGGCCGGGAACGGTGGGGGAGTGCCGCCGAACTCCGGGCACAGCGCCTGGTGGTCGCACCAGCCGCACAGCCGGCTCTTGTTCGGCCGGAACTCGCCGGTGGCCACCGCCCGCTCGATCGCCGACCAGATGGCCAGGAGGGTCCGCTCGAAGCGGAGCAGCTCCGCCTCCTCCGGCGCGTAGGTCAGTGCGTCGCCGTCACCGAGGTACAGCAGCTTCAGCTGGGCGGCCACGACACCGCGGGTGCGCCAGAGCACCAGCGCGTAGAACTTCATCTGGAACAGCGCCTTGGACTCGAACGCCTCACGGGGCATCGAGCCGGTCTTGTAGTCGACCACCCGCAGGGCGCCGTTCGGAGCCACGTCGAGCCGGTCGACGTAGCCGCGCAGCAGCAGCCCGTCGGGCAGCGTCACCTCGACGAGCTCCTCCCGCCCGGCCGGCTGGATGCGGCGCGGGTCCTCCAGCGCGAAGTACTTCTCGACCAGCTTCTCGGCCGAGGCCAGCCAGGCCGCCACCGACTCGGGGGCGTTCGCGTCGCTCTCGGCGCCGTCCTCCTGCCCGGTCTCGAAGAGCTCGGCGATGCCCGGCTCGTCCCGCAGCTCCGCCCAGGCCGGCTCGACCAGCCCCAGGGCGCTCTCCGGGGTGCGCTGCGCCGGGGGGAGGTCGTAGAGCCGCTCCAGCACCGAGTGGACCAGCGTGCCGCGGACGGCCGCCAGGCTCTTGCGCTCGGGCAGCCGGTCGATAGTGCGGAACCGGTAGAGCAGCGGGCAGGTCTTGAAGTCGGCCGCCCGGCTGGGGGAGAGGGAGGGACGGCGCGGGGTGGCCTCCTCGGCCGGCGTGACCACTGCCGCGGAGCCGTCGGTCGTCAGGTCGGTCTGCGCCATCGCCGTCATGCGCCCGAGGCTAGGTGGCCCCTCCGACAGTTCCGAGCGCCCGCGCCGCGTCGGCGTCCGTACGCTGGTCGCCCGTGACCAGTGAGCAGGAACCCGGGACCGACGTCGTCGAGGAGGCGCAGCCCGCGCCGGCCGAGGAGGCGGCGGAGCAGGCGAGGGAGGTCCCCGCCCAGCGGGCCGAGCCGGTCGAGGGCGCCTTCGTGGCCGGTGACCGGGTGCAGCTGACCGACCCCAAGGGCCGGATGCACACCGTCGTCCTGACGCCGGGCAAGCAGTTCCACACCCACCGCGGCGCGATCGAGCACGACGACCTCATCGGGGCGCCCGAGGGCTCGGTGGTCCACTCGACCGCCAACACCGGCTACCTCGCGCTGCGGCCGCTGCTCGCCGACTACGTGCTCTCCATGCCGCGGGGCGCCCAGGTCATCTACCCGAAGGACGCCGCCCAGATCGTCGGCTTCGGCGACGTCGGTCCGGGCATGCGGGTGCTGGAGGCCGGCGCCGGGTCGGGCGCGCTGAGCTGCTCGCTCCTGCGCGCCGTCGGCGCGGAGGGGTCGCTGACCAGCTACGAGCGGCGCGAGGACTTCCTCGACGTGGCGCGGGACAACGTGGGCGCCTTCTTCGGCGAGGTGCCGGCGAACTGGAACCTGCGGCTGGGCGACCTCGCCGACCACCCGGCCGAGGAGGTCGTCGACCGCGTCGTCCTGGACATGCTCGAGCCCTGGGCGGTGCTGCCCACGGTGGCCGCGGCGCTGCGCCCGGGCGGCGTGCTCGTCGGTTACGTGGCGACGGTGACGCAGCTGTCCACCTACGTGGAGGCGCTGCGCGCGCAGGGCGTGTGGACCGAGCCCTACGCCTGGGAGAGCCTGCTGCGGCCGTGGCACGCGGTCGGCCTGGCCGTCCGCCCCGAGCACCGCATGGTGGCCCACACCGCGTTCCTCGTCACCGCCCGCCGCCTCGCCGAGGGCACCGTCGCCCCGATCCGCCAGCGCCGCGCGCAGAAGCACTGACCACGGCCGGAGGAGCCCCGCCGGGACCGACCTCGCGCCCCGCGCCACGCCCGCCGACCCCCGGACGACGCCGCGCTGCGGGGAATCGAGCAGCGGGTGCTGTGGGTGGGAGGGCGGTCGTCGACCACGCCAACCGGGTGCGGCCGAACCCGTCGGGCCTCGAGGGCGGCGGCCACCAGGCGGGCATCGGCACCACCGCGCCGATCTGGGGTGCGCTGGCCCGCCGCTACGTCAACACGCAGTTCGGCGCGGGCGGCACCGGGCGCCAACGGCCGACTGCGCCACCCCGCTGGTCACCGTCCTGGACGGGCACCCGCACACGCTGGCGTTCCTCTCGCGGGTCAGGGGTGTCCCGGCCGCGCACCTGGGGGTCACCCGCTTCGGGCGGAGCGGTGACCTCGAGAGCGTGTACCGGTACCACGGCCTCGACGTCGACTCGCTGGTCGGCGCCGCGCTCGACCTGGTCGACTGGGCGCCGTGCCGGCCGCCGGGCTGCGCGGTGGGCCCGGAGCCCCGCCGCCGGTCCCGCGGTCCTTCGGCGGGCAGCCACGGGCGGGGTCCCGCCGCTGCCCTAGCAGCCCGGCACGACCTCCGCGAGCCCACGGCGAACTGTCCGCCCGCGTGTATAGATTTGCGTCCTGGCTCCCCCGACAGTGCGGAGGTGCGTGATGGGCCTGGGTCCTGACGAGCTGAAGGCGCGGCGTGAGCGTGACGTCGCCTCGCTGCTCAGCCAGATCTCCTACCTCGAGGAAGAGATCGGCCTGCTCCGCCGCAAGGTGGCCGACAGCCCGCGCCAGGTGCGCGCGCTGGAGGAGCGGATCGCCGAGGCGGAGGGCCGAGCCGCCTTCCTCTCCGAGCGCAACGACAAGCTGGCCGGCACGCTGCGGGACGCCCGCGAGCAGCTGGTCACGCTCAAGGAGGAGGTCGACCGGCTGGGCCAGCCCCCGTCGGGCTACGGCGTCTTCCTCACCTCCTACGAGGACGGCACGGTCGACGTCTTCACCGGCGGCCGCAAGCTGCGGGTCTCCGTCTCGCCCAACGTCGAGGTGGAGGGCCTGCGCGCCGGCCAGGAGGTCATGCTCAACGAGGCGATGAACGTCGTCGAGGCGCGCGCATTCGAGCGCCAGGGCGACGTCGTCATGCTCAAGGAGCTGCTCGAGCCGGTCGACGGCGTCACGCCGCGCGCGCTGGTCATCGGGCACACCGACGAGGAGCGGGTCGTCTACCTCGCCGACTCCCTCGCGGGGCAGCCGCTGCGCGTCGGGGACTCGCTGCTGCTCGAGAGCCGGTCGGGCTACGTCTACGAGCGGATCCCCAAGAGCGAGGTCGAGGAGCTCGTCCTCGAGGAGGTCCCCGACATCGACTACGCGGACATCGGTGGCCTCTCCCGGCAGATCGAGCAGATCCGCGACGCCGTCGAGTTGCCGTTCCTGCACGCCGACCTGTTCCGCGAGTTTCAGCTCCGCCCGCCCAAGGGCATCCTCCTCTACGGCCCGCCCGGCTGCGGCAAGACGCTGATCGCCAAGGCGGTGGCCAACTCGCTCGCCAAGAAGGTCGCCGCGGTGCGCGGCGAGGGCGTCAACCAGGCGAAGTCCTACTTCCTGAACATCAAGGGCCCCGAGCTGCTGAACAAGTACGTCGGGGAGACCGAGCGGCACATCCGCCTGGTGTTCCAGCGGGCCCGCGAGAAGGCCAGCGAGGGCACGCCGGTCATCGTGTTCTTCGACGAGATGGACTCGATCTTCCGCACCCGCGGCTCGGGGGTCTCCTCCGACGTCGAGTCGACGATCGTGCCGCAGCTGCTCAGCGAGATCGATGGTGTCGAGGGGCTGGAGAACGTCATCGTCATCGGCGCCTCCAACCGGGAGGACATGATCGACCCGGCGATCCTGCGCCCGGGCCGGCTCGACGTGAAGATCAAGATCGAGCGCCCCGACGCCGAGGCCGCCCGCGACATCTTCAGCAAGTACCTGGTGCCCGACCTGCCCCTGCACGCCGACGACCTCGCCGAGCACGGCGGCAACCGGGAGGCGACGATCGCCGGGATGATCCAGAGCACCGTCGAGCGGATGTACACCGAGAGCGAGGAGAACCGCTTCCTCGAGGTCACCTACGCCAACGGTGACAAGGAGGTCCTCTACTTCAAGGACTTCAATTCTGGCGCCATGCTCCAGAACATCGTCGACCGCGCGAAGAAGATGGCGATCAAGGAGCGGCTGGAGACGGGCACCGGCGGGCTGCGCGTCGGCCACCTGATGCAGGCGTGCCTGGACGAGTTCAAGGAGAACGAGGACCTGCCCAACACGACCAACCCCGACGACTGGGCGCGGATCTCGGGCAAGAAGGGCGAGCGGATCGTCTACATCCGCACGCTGATCAGCGGGAAGGGCAACGAGGCCGGCCGCGCCATCGACACGGCGACCAACACCGGCCAGTACCTCTAGCTGGCCACGCAGACGGAGGGCCCGGCCACCTGCGCGGTGACCGGGCCCTTCGTCTGCGTGCGTGCCCGCCGGTCGGGGCTCGTCGCGGCCTGGTGCGGCTCACGGCGACCCCGCGATGACCAGGTGAACTGATCGTGGCGCGTCCTCCCTCACCGCAGACCGCGAGGGAGGACGCGCTGCGGTGAGGGAGGACGGTGGCGGGCGGGACCCGTGGCCCCGCTGGGCCGCGATCAGCCCAGCCGGAGCACCTGGCCCGGGTAGATGAGACCCGGGTCCGCGCCGATGACGTCGCGGTTGGCGTCGTGGAGGGCGCGCCAGTCAAGCCCGGCGGAGGCCGCGATCCGCGACAGCGTGTCGCCGGCCTGCACCGTGTACTGCTGCCCGGCGTCGACCGGGGCGGGCGCAGGTGCGGGTGCCGGGGCGGCCGGCGCCGGGGGCGTGGCACTACCCGCCTCGTCGGCCTCGGTGAGCCCGAGCTCGGCGGAGCACGCCGGCCAGGCGCCCCAGCCCTGGGCGGTGAGGGTCTTCTCGGCGACCGCGATCTGCTGCTCGCGGGTCGCCAGGTCGGCCCGCGCGGCGTACTCCAGGCCGCCGAAAGCCTCCCAGGTGGGCTGGTAGAACTGCAGGCCGCCGTAGTAGCCGTTGCCGGTGTTGATCGCCCAGTCGCCGCTGCTCTCGCACTGCGCGAGGCGGTCCCAGGTCGCGCCGTCGGCGGCCGCGGCGGTGCCGGTGCCCAGGAACGGGGCGACCAGTGCGGCGCCGGCGACGGCGATGCCCGCGGCGCCGCGGCGGAGGGTGCGGTTGGACGGGCGCGTGGTGCTGCGGTTCGTCATGGTCCTCTCAGAACGGCGGGCGCCCGGACGGCCGCGCCCGCGAGGGGACGACGCGCTCCACCCACGGAGCCGGATCGACGGAGGAGGCGCGACCGCTGGGCGGAGGGGGCGCGCGGCGCGTCCTGGTGCTGCGGCGGGCCGGCTCGACGGCCGGGACCCGCGCACGTCCCCGATGACCGCTCGGTGCGGCCGGGGCACGATCGAGGCTACGGAACGGTTCCGGTATGTGCCAGGCCCCCGGCTCGATGCCTGCGCCGGTCGGGTGCCGACGCCGGACCCGTGCCGACGCCGGACCCGCCGGGAGCCGCGGCCTAGGGTTGGGCCATGAGCGTGCGGCGGGTCATGGGCACCGAGGTCGAATACGGCATCTCGGTGCCGCGGCAGCCGGGGGCCAACCCGACGACGCTGTCCAGCCTGGTCGTCAACTCCTGGGCGGTGGCCGAGGCGCCGACCCCCCGCCGTCCCCGGTGGGACTTCGAGGAGGAGTCGCCCCTGCGTGACGCCCGCGGGTTCGACCTCACCCCGGCGCAGGCCCTCGACCACAACGACCTCGACGAGGACTCCGGGATGGCCAACGTCATCCTGACCAACGGGGCCCGGCTGTACGTCGACCACGCGCACCCGGAGTACTCGACGCCGGAGGTCACCACCCCGCGCGACATCGTGCTGTGGGACAAGGCGGGGGAGCGGGTCATGGCCGAGGCCGCCCGCCGGGCCGCGCAGATCCCCGGCACGCACCCGATCCAGCTGTACAAGAACAACACCGACGGCAAGGGTGCGTCCTACGGCGCCCACGAGAACTACCTGATGGACCGGCGGACCCC
Source organism: Blastococcus sp. SYSU DS0533 (assembly GCF_054050775.1). Classification (NCBI taxonomy): domain Bacteria; kingdom Bacillati; phylum Actinomycetota; class Actinomycetes; order Geodermatophilales; family Geodermatophilaceae; genus Blastococcus; species Blastococcus sp. SYSU DS0533. Next base: position 323,282 of record NZ_JBJGZZ010000002.1, read on the forward strand.
GTTCATCGACATCATCCGCGGGCTCGTGCCGTTCTTCGTCACGCGCCAGGTGTTCGCAGGATCGGGCAAGGTCGGCCTGGGGGTGGAGAGCCGGACGCCCGGCTTCCAGCTCTCGCAGCGCGCCGACTTCTTCGAGGTCGAGGTCGGCCTCGAGACGACCCTGAAGCGCCCGATCATCAACACCCGCGACGAGCCGCACGCCAACCCCGACGAGTACCGCCGGCTCCACGTGATCATCGGCGACGCCAACCTCGCGGAGCTGTCGACCTACCTCAAGGTCGGGACCACGTCCCTGGTGCTGGCCCTGATCGAGGCGCGGGCCCTGCCGCCGGACCTCGCCATCGAGGAGCCGGTGGGCGAGCTGCAGGCGGTGAGCCACGACCCCTCCCTCACCCACAAGGTGCGGCTGCGCGACGGCCGGCGGCTGACCGCGGTCGAGGTGCAGCGGCTCTACCTGGAGCGGGCCGAGCGCTTCGTCGAGACCCGCGGGGAGCGTGACGAGCAGACCGACGACGTGCTGCGCCAGTGGGCCGCGGTGCTCGACGACCTCGAGGCCGACCCGATGCGCCTGGCCGACCGGCTGGACTGGCCGGCGAAGCTGCGCCTGCTGGAGGGCTACCGCTCGCGCGACGGCCTGGAGTGGACCGACTCGCGGCTGCAGATGGTGGACCTGCAGTACTCCGACGTCCGGCCGGACAAGGGCCTCTACAACCGTCTGGTCGCGCGGGGGGCCATGAAGCGCCTGCTCACCGACGACGAGGTGAGCCGCGCGATGGTGACGCCGCCGTCGGACACCCGGGCGTTCTTCCGCGGTGAATGCCTGCGGCGTTTCCCCGCCCAGATCGCCGCCGCCTCGTGGGACTCGGTGGTCTTCGACCTGGGCCGGGAGAACCTGGTGCGCATCCCGACGATGGAACCGCTGCGTGGCACGCGGGAGCACGTGGGGGCCCTGTTCGAGGCCTCGGCGACCGCGCAGGAGCTCGTGGACACGATCACCGGCCCCTGACGGCCGTCCACGGGTACCGGGAGCGTCCACCGCGCCTGTTTCCTGGCCGCCGGATGTCGGTTGCTGCGGGTAGCTTCTCGACCAGCACCAGCCACGAGAACGACCGGAGGGCAGCATGGCCACCAGGGACAGCGGCGGGCAGCAGAAGGCGACGCGGTCGCGCGAGGAGAACGAGGAGATCGAGGCGTCGGTCGACTCCGACGTCGCCGAACGCCACGAGAAGATGTCCGAGGACGTCGACTCGCTCCTGGACGAGATCGACGACGTGCTCGAGGAGAACGCCGAGGACTTCGTCCGGGCATACGTGCAGAAGGGCGGCCAGTGACCGCCTGATCAGGCTGCGCTGTGCGGAAGCAGTGCCCGGCGTGTGACTCGATGAGGCTGCGGCGGCCTCGTCAGGCAAGCAAGTCGCGTGAGGACGGACTCTCGTCCCACTGCCTGGGATCGCCGTCCTCGTGCCGCCGGCGCGGAGGACCGGACGGCCAAGCCGACGTCAGCGGCCGCCGGTAGGGTCGCTGACGACGTCCGGGACCGCGTCCGAGCAGCACGGCGCGGCGCCCCGGCAGGCTGCGGTGCACGCCGGCGGATGCAGGCGGGAGAGGCGGATGGGTGAACGAGTCGTCAGCTGGCCGGAGCGGGTTCCCGCCCGCGTACCTGGACCGGGTGGGCTCCTCGTTCACCGACTTCCTGGCCGCCTCGGCGCCCGACCTGCTGCCCGGCCGGCGCCCGGTGCCGCAGCTGCCCGTGGGTGACATCGCCCCGCACGGCACCACGATCGTCGCCGCCACCTACGAGGGCGGCGTCCTCATGGGCGGCGACCGCCGCGCCACCATGGGCAACCTGATCTCCAGCCGCGACATCGAGAAGGTCTACCCGGCGGACTCCTACAGCGTCATCGGCATCGCCGGCGCCGCGGGCATCGCCATCGAGATGGTGAAGCTCTACCAGGTGGAGCTCGAGCACTACGAGAAGATCGAGGGCCTCACCCTCTCCCTCGACGGCAAGGCCAACCGGCTCGCCCAGATGATCCGCGGCAACCTCGGCGCGGCCTTGCAGGGCCTGGCGGTCGTCCCGCTGTTCGCCGGTTACGACCTCGACGCCGCGCCGGGCGAGCTCCCGGGCCGCATCTTCAGCTACGACGTCACCGGTGGGAACTACGAGGAGCGCGGCTACTCGGCCGTCGGCTCCGGCTCGCTGTTCGCCCGCAACAGCCTCAAGAAGACCTGGCGCCAGGGGCTGGACGCCGCAGCTGCCACCCGAACCGTGGTCGAGGCCCTCTACGACGCCGCCGACGACGACTCGGCCACCGGCGGCCCGGACCCGGTGAGACGGCTCTACCCGATCGTCTACCGGGTGGACGCCGAGGGCGCGATCCGGCTGACCGACGCCGAGGTCGCCGCCGTCGCCGACGCCATCGTCTCCGAGCGCACCGCCGCCGAGCGCCAGAACACGACGCGGGAGGCCTGAGCCATGACCATGCCGTACTACGCCTCCGCCGAGCAGGTCATGCGCGACCGCTCGGAGTACGCCCGCAAGGGCATCTCCCGCGGCCGCAGCGTCGCCGTCCTCACCTACGCCGACGGCGTCCTCTTCATCGCCGAGAACCCCAGCTCCACGCTGCACAAGGTCGGCGAGATCTACGACCGCATCGGCTTCGCCGCGGTGGGCCGCTACAGCGAGTTCGAGAGCCTGCGCGTCGCCGGTGTCCGCCTCGCCGACGTGCGCGGCTACTCCTACAACCGCCGGGACGTCACCGGCCGGGTCATCGCCAATGCCTACGCCCAGACCCTCGGCGCCATCTTCACCGAGCAGATGAAGCCCTACGAGGTCGAGCTCTGCGTCGCCGAGGTGGGGGAGACGCCCGCGAGCGACCAGCTGTACCGGCTCACCTTCGACGGCTCCGTCGTCGACGAGCCCGACTTCGTCGTGATGGGTGGGCAGGCCGACGCCGTCAGCTCCCACCTCCGCGAGGACTTCCACCCCGGCATGGGCCTGGCCGATGCGCTCCGGGTCGGCGTCGACGCGCTGTCGGCGGTCAGCCCGGCCACCGCCGGGGCTGGTGACGGCGGCCCCGCACGGCTGACCGCGCAGCAGCTGGAGGTCGCCGTCCTGGACCGCCGGCGGCCCAAGCGGGCCTTCCGCCGGGTCGTCGGTACCGCGCTGCACAGCCTGCTCGGCGACGGTCAGACCGGGGAGACGGAGACGCCGTCCTCGGGCCACGTGCCCAGCCACCCCGCTCCGGGCACGCCCGCCGGCCTCGGCGACCCGGCCGCGCCCGACACCGCCGGCGGCACCACCGACACCGGCGAGGGGCACCCGCAGACCGACGGGTGATGGCTGTCGGCGGGTAGGGAGGCGGGCATGCCCACCTACGACCTGAACGACGACGCCTTCTCCCGGGCGAAGAAGCTGATCGACGACGGCGACTACGACGACCGGACCGAGTGGTCCGACGCCGCACCGTCCGCCGACGACGGCAACGCCGAGATCGAGACCCACGGCTGGAAGGGGTACGCCGCCTGGCACCTCGCCGTCGACCCGGACGCCGGCGAGGAGACCAAGAAGCGCTACCACTTCCCCTACGGCGACTTCTCGAAGGTCAACCGCGCGGCCCTCATCCACGGCAAGCAGCGGGCGTCGCAGAACGGGCACGACGAGATCGAGCGGGCGTTCGACGAGCTGCTGCAGCGGCTGGACGCGAAGCGGTAGCGCGCTCGCGGTCCGGCGGCGGGCCGGTGTCGCTCCCGGCGCCTAGTCTCGAACCGTGGAGCGACGGATCTTCGGGATCGAGACCGAGTACGGCGTCACGTGCACCTTCAAGGGGCAGCGGCGGCTCTCGCCGGACGAGGTCGCCCGGTACCTGTTCCGGCGGGTCGTGTCGTGGGGGCGCAGCTCCAACGTCTTCCTGCGCAACGGGTCCCGGCTCTACCTGGACGTCGGCAGCCACCCGGAGTACGCCACCGCGGAGTGCGACGACCTCGGCGAGCTCGTCGTCCACGACAAGGCGGGGGAGCGCATCCTCGAGGGCCTGCTGGTCGACGCCGAGCAGCGCCTGGCCGAGGAGGGCGTGACCGGTGACATCTACCTGTTCAAGAACAACACCGACTCCGCCGGCAACAGCTACGGCTGCCACGAGAACTACCTCGTCGGCCGGCACGGCGAGTTCGGCCGGCTCGCCGACGTCCTGATCCCGTTCCTGGTCAGCCGGCAGATCGTCGTCGGCGCCGGCAAGGTGCTGCAGACCCCGCGCGGCGCCCTCTACTGCGTCAGCCAGCGCGCCGAGCACATCTGGGAGGGCGTCTCCAGCGCCACCACCCGGTCCCGGCCGATCATCAACACCCGCGACGAGCCGCACGCCGACGCCGAGCGCTACCGCCGGCTGCACGTCATCGTCGGCGACTCGAACATGAGCGAGACGACGACGCTGCTCAAGGTCACCATGACCGACCTGGTGCTCCGGATGATCGAGGCGGGCACCCCCATCCGCGACATGACGCTGGAGAACCCGATCCGGGCGATCCGCGAGATCAGCCACGACATGACCGGGCGCCGGAAGGTGCGGCTGGCCGGGGGCCGCGAGATGTCGGCGCTGGAGATCCAGTCGGAGTACCACAGCCGGGCCACCGAGTTCGCCGACCGCGAGGGGTGCACCCCCGTGCACCGGCAGATGCTGGAGCTGTGGGGGCGGGTGCTCAAGGCCGTCGACAGCGAGGACCTGAGCCTGATCGACCGCGAGATCGACTGGGCCATCAAGTACAGCCTGCTCGAGCGCTACCGCGCCAAGCGCGACCTCGCGCTGTCCTCCCCGCGCATCGCCCAGATGGACCTGGCCTACCACGACATCAGCCGCACCCGCGGCCTGTACTACCTGCTCGAGCGCAACGGCCAGGTCGAGCGGGTGGCCCACGAGCCCCGCGTCTTCGAGGCCAAGAGCGTGCCGCCGCAGACCACCCGCGCCCGTCTCCGCGGCGAGTTCATCCGCAAGGCCCAGGAGAAGCGGCGCGACTTCACCGTCGACTGGGTGCATCTGAAGCTCAACGACCAGGCCCAGCGCACCGTGCTGTGCAAGGACCCGTTCAAGTCCGTCGACGAGCGGGTCGAGAAGCTCATCGCCAGCATGTGACCTGGCGTGCCGAGTGGACCCGGAGGGTCCGGGGAAGCGCGACAGGGAGACGCCCCTGCGAGGGGCGTGTCGCGGAGCGGGGGCCGGAGGCCCCCCAGCGCGGCGCGTCGGCTGGCTCGACGCAGCAGGGGTGCGGCTCCTGGCCGCGGTGCCGGCCGCAGGCCGGCAGGTGTCATGGCACCTGCAGGGCGGCGTAGCGGCCTGCCGCCGCGGCCGCGAGGAAGTAGGCGCGTTCCTCGGGGTAGCCGCGGCCCATGGTGCTCAGCGGCACGGGCGACAGCCCCAGCGCCGTCTCCAGCCCGTCGGTGTCCACCCAGACGACGGTGTTGCGCTCGGGCTGGCTGGCGAGGTCCTCGTCGACCTGCCCGCCGAGCTCGGAGGAGAGCCCGCGGGGCGCCACGAGCGTCACCCCGCCCAGCGCCACCCGCCCGAAAGCGGTGAGCGAGTGGTGCGAGACCCCGCGGTGCCGCGGCCGGGGGTCCGCGTCGGAGATCCGCAGCGCCCCGACGGGCACGCCGCCCAGCACGCTGACGGCGTTGCACGCCTCACCGGCGGCCACGCCCGAGAAGCCCCACGGCGTCCCCGTGCCGAGGTTCCCGGGCCCCTGGGTGACGATCGCCAGGTCCGCCCCCAGCACGTGCCTTGCGGCGAGCAGCCCGGTGTGCAGGGTCACCGCCTCCAGGTCCCCGCCGAAGGCCTGGCCCACGGTGACCACGCCGACGAGGGAGCTCTTCAGCGCGCCCACCGTGCGGGAGAACGCCGCGGGCAGCGCGCCGCCGTCGGTCATCACGTACGCGACCTTCAGATCGGGGTCGGTGGCGAGCATCCCGATCAGGATCGCCGGGAGCGCCGAGTGCAGGTCGGCCACGACCACCGGCATCCCGCCGAGGTCCTCGGCGCCGGCGATCGTCCCGTGGTGCTCCGTCTCCTGCTCGTCCACGCCCTGCACCATCACCTGCAGCGGGGTGTACCGGGCCTTCACCAGGTGCCCGGGCCCCTCCGGGTCCGGCGGCAGCCGGTCGGGGACGGCGACCACGAGCGCGTACCCGCCGGTGCCCAGCCCCTGCGCCAGCGCCGTCGTGTTCAGCAGGACGTCGTCGCCCACCTCGGGCACGCCCACCAGCGAGGGGTAGGCCAGCGCTCGGAGCTCGCCCTCGCCGGCCACCTCGGCGGTCAGCTCCAGCGCGTCCCGCCAGGAACGGCCGGTCGCGGTGACCCGCCCGCGCCGCCAGCGGATCCGGGACGCGGGCGCGGGGGGAGCAGCACTGGTCATACCCGCAGGCTATCCAGGGGGCCGGCGCACGGCCGGGCGGCGGCGGGCCCGCAGCGGGCTGACTAGCCTGAGGGCCATGGCGGCCAAGCGGGCGGAACGACTGGTCAACCTGGTCATCGCGCTGCTGAGCACCAGGCAGTACGTGACGGCGGCGCGCATCCGCGCCACCGTGCCGGGCTACGAGGCCGACGACGGCACGGACCGGGCCGACGAGGCGTTCAAGCGCATGTTCGAGCGCGACAAGGCCGAGCTGCGCGAGATGGGCGTGCCCCTGGAGACCGGTCGCACCAGCGTCTTCGACACCGAGGACGGCTACCGCATCGCCCGGGCGGACTACGAGCTCCCCGAGATCCATCTGACCGGCGAGGAAGCGGCCGCCGTCGGCCTGGCGCTGCGCCTGTGGGAGTCCGCGCAGCTGGCCGGCGCCGCGCAGAGCGCCCTGGTCAAGCTCCGCGCCGCCGGGGTCGACGTCGACTCCTCCCGCTCCCTGCCGATCAAGCCCCGGCTGGACCGCGGCGAGGCGGCCTTCGAGCCCTGCTACGCCGCGGCCCGCGACCGGCGCCGCCTGCAGTTCGACTACCGGCGCCCCGACGAGGACACCGCCGTCCGCCGCGACGTGCAGCCCTGGGGGGTCGTCGCCTGGCACGGCCGCTGGTACCTGGTCGGGCGGGACCTCGACCGGCAGGCGCCCCGGGTGTTCCGGCTCTCGCGCGTCGTCGGCACACCCAAGGCCGTGGGGCCGGCCGGGGCGTTCGAACCGCCGGCCGACCTCGACCTCACCGAGGTCGTCGCCGGGCAGCAGGGGCAGGGGGAGGAGCACCTGGTCGTGGTGCGGGCGCGGCCCGGCACCGCCGTGGGGCTGCGCCGGCACGCGGCCTCGCTCGGGCCGGGTGACGACGGGGACGACCGGCTGCAGCTGCGCACCACCGAGCCGTGGGCGCTGGCCGACCAGATCGCCGCCTACGGCGCCGACGTCGTCGTCGAGGCCCCCACCTCGGTGCGGGACGCCGTCGTGGCCCGGCTGACCCGTCTCGCCGCGCTCGAGGTGCCCGCGTGACCGCGGGCGGCACCGCCGACCGGATGACCCGGCTGCTGGCGCTCGTCCCGTACCTGACCGCCCGCCCCGAGGGCGTGCCGCTGGCCGAGGCCGCCCGCGACTTCGGCGTCCCCGAGCGGCAGCTGCAACGCGACCTCGAGCTGCTCTGGATGTGCGGGCTGCCCGGCTACGGCCCGGGCGACCTGATCGACGTCGCGTTCGAGGGCGATCGCGTGCGCGTCACGTTCGACGCCGGGATGGTGCGGCCGCTGCGGCTGACCACCGACGAGGCCGTCGCACTCGTCGTGGCGCTGCGCACGCTGCTGGAGCTGCCGGGCCTGGCCGAGCGCGACGCGGTGAGCCGGGCGCTGGCGAAGGTCTCGGCGGCGACCGGTGACGCCGCTGCGCGGATCGCGCCGCTGGCCGTGAGCGTCGACGCGCGGGAGGAGACGCTGGCGCTCGCCCGCCGGGCCCTCCAGGACGGACGGGCGGTGCACCTGCACTACTACGTGCCGGCCCGGGACGAACGCACCGAGCGCACCGTGGACCCGATGCAGCTGCTGTACGTCGACGGGCACTGGTACCTGGAGGCCTGGTGCCGCCGGGCCGAGGGCGTCCGGCTGTTCCGGCTGGACCGGGTCGACGACGCCACGGTGCTGGACGAGCCGGCCGCCGCACCGCCCCAGGCCACCAGCCGCAGCATCGACGACGGCCTCTACCAGCCCGGTCCCGACACCCCCGCAGTCCGGCTGCGGCTGGCCCGCAGCGCCCGGTGGGTCGCCGACTACTACCCGACGGAGGACGTGACCCCCGTCGACGACCCGCCCGGGGGCCTGGCCGTCACGGTCCGCACCGCGGACCTGGCCTGGGCGCGGCGGCTGGTCGCCATGCTCGGCGGCAGCGCGGTGGTGGAGGAGCCGGCGGAGATCGGGGCGCAGGTCGCGGCCGAGGCCCGGGCCGCCCTGGCCCGGTACGGGATCGTGCCGGGCGACGCGGGCTAGGGTGCGGCCGTGGTGTTCTGGATCGTCCTCGGCGTCGTCGTGCTCCTGGCGTTCGTCGTTCTCGGGCTGCTCGTGCACGGGGTGCTCGGGGCCGTCGGCCGGCTGGCGCGAGAGCTGACCGCGGCCGAGGCCGACGTCGCGCCGGTGCGCGCCGGGCTCCAGGACTCCGCCGACCGGGCCGCGCGGCTGCGCGACGCCCGGGCGTCGGCGGGCTGAACGGCCGGCGAACACGGCTCCGGGTGGCCGATGTTCCGCGCGCAGCCCTCTGGGAATCGGCGATCGGCGGCGTAGCATCGCCCCAGCACCCACACCTTACGGAGGACGCGCCATGGCCGGACTCGGCCCACTGGAGATCGGCCTGATCATCCTGGCCATCCTGCTGCTCTTCGGCTACAAGAAGCTGCCCGACGCCTCGCGCTCGCTCGGCCGTTCGCTGCGCATCTTCAAGGGCGAGATGAAGGGCATGAAGGACGACGACGTCCGCACCAAGGACGCCGCGCGCACCACGCCGGTGCGCGGGGAGATCGTCTCGCCCGCGTCGCCGGCCTCGGACGACCCGGCCGCGCGGCTGCAGGAGGAGGCCCGGCAGGCCGAGCTCCGGGCCGCGGAGCTGCGGGCGCAGGCCGAGCAGGCACGCGCCGCCGACCGCACCCGCTGACCGCACCGCACCCGGGGGACGGCGGTGAGCGAGGCGACCCGTGGCGCGCGGCGGCGTCGACGGCAACCCCGTGACGCACAGGCCACGATGAGCCTGATCGCGCACCTGACCGAGCTGCGCAACCGCATCCTCAAGGCGGGGCTCGCCGTCCTGGTGGCCACCGCCATCGCCTTCTGGTGGTACGGCCACGGCCTCGGCGAGTTCATCCGCGCCCCGTACTGCGGGCTGCCCGAGGAGCTCCGCTACGGCGGCGACGACGCCGGCGGCTGCGGCTTGCTCATCACGAACGTCTTCGGCGGCGTCTTCATCCGCCTCAAGGTGGCGTTCCTGGCCGGGGTGGTCCTCTCCGCCCCGTTCTGGCTGTACCAGCTGTGGGCGTTCGTCACCCCGGGCCTCAAGCGCAACGAGAAGCGCTACGGCGTCGGCTTCGTCGCCGTCTCCTCGACGTTGTTCGCGCTCGGCGCCGTGCTGGCCTACGTCTCGCTGTCGGCGGGCCTGGAGCTGCTGCTGAGCCTGGCCGGCGACGGCGTGGTCGTGGCGCTCACCGCGCAGGACTACATCGGCTTCGTGCTGTCGTTGCTGGTCGCGTTCGGCGTCAGCTTCGAGGTACCGCTCATCGCCGTCGCCCTGAACCTGGTGGGGGTGCTCAGCTACGAGGTGCTGTCGAAGAGCCGCCGGTGGATCTTCTTCCTCACCATCGTCTTCGCCGCCTTCGTCACGCCCACGCAGGACCCGTTCACGATGCTCCTCATGGCCGGGCCGATGATCGTGCTGTTCGAGCTGGCCATCCAGCTCGCCCGCATCGTCGACCGGCGCCGGGCCCGCCGCGCCGCCGCCGAGCACTTCCACGACCTGGACGACGACGCCGCCTCCCCGCTGGACGCCGCGCCCTCGCGGCTGGACGCCACCCCCTCGCAGCTGGACGAGCCGGTCGAACGCACGCCGTCGGCCCGCAGCTGACGGCGGTGGAGGCCGCGGTCCTGGTCAGCCCTGCCGCCGGGCGGGGACGCGCCCGCACGGTGGCCGGGGCCGTCCTCGGCGCCCTCCTCGAGGCCGGCGTGACTCCGCGCGTGCTCGACGCGACCACCCGGCCCGACGCCGAGCGCCAGGCCGCGGACGCGATCGCGGGCGGCGCCGGCGCGGTGGTCGCGGTGGGTGGGGACGGCGCTGCGCACGCCGCGTTGCAGGTGGTCGCGGGGACGGCGATCCCGCTGGCCGTCATCCCCGCCGGCACGGGCAACGACCTGGCCCTGGCGCTCGGGGTGCCGCCCGACCCGGTGGCGGCCGCGCGTGCGGCCGCCGGCGACCTGCTGGCCGGCCGCACCGCGACGCTCGACGCCGGCCGCACCGCCGGGCGCTGGTGGGCGACCGTGCTGTGCTGCGGCTTCGACTCGGCCGTCACCGACCGCGCCAACCGGCTGCGCTGGCCCCGGGGCCGTCGGCGCTACGACCTCGCCGTCCTCGCCGAGCTGGCCCGACTGCGCCCCTACGAGGTGACGCTGACGCTGGACGGCGTCGCCCGCACGCTGCCCGCGACGATGGTCGCCGTCGGCAACACCGCCTGGTACGGCGGCGGTCTGCGGATGTGCCCGGGAGCCGACTGCGCCGACGGGCAGTTCGACGTCACGGTGGTGGGGCCGGTGTCCCGGCGCGAGCTGGTGCGCACCCGGCCGCGGCTGGCCGACGGCACCCACGTCGAGCACCCCGCCGTCACGGTGCACCGGGCGGCCCGTGTGGAGTTGTCCTGCGCCGGGGTCAGCACATACGCCGACGGCGAGCTCGTCGCGCCGCTGCCCGCCCTCACCGAGTGCGTCCCCGGTGCGTTCACCGTGGTCGGCAGCGGCCGCGCCACGATCAGCTGACGTGATCGTGCAGCGTCCTCCCTCACGGTGGGCGGTGAGGGAGGACGCTCGATGATCAGGAAGGCCGATCGTGGCGAGCGGTCCTGGGATCGTGACGAGCCGTCGCGGGGGCGCGCGCCTAACGTGGAGGCATGTCCAGCCCCGCTGAGCGGTACGCCGCTGCCCGGCGGCGGACCTCCCACCCGACGCTGGCCGACTTCACCGCCGAGCTCGGCTTCTCCCTGGATCCATTCCAGGTCGAGGCCTGCGAGGCGCTGGAGGACGGCTCCGGCGTCCTGGTCTGCGCGCCGACCGGCGCCGGCAAGACCGTGGTGGGCGAGTTCGCCGTGCACAAGGCTCTCGCCGAGGGGCGCAAGGCCTTCTACACGACGCCGATCAAGGCGTTGTCGAACCAGAAGTACAACGACCTGGTCGAGCGCTACGGCGCCGACCGCGTCGGCCTGCTGACCGGCGACAACGCCGTCAACGGCGACGCCCCGGTGGTCGTGATGACCACCGAGGTGCTGCGCAACATGCTCTACGCGGAGTCCCCGGCGATCGGCGGCCTGGGCTACGTGGTGATGGACGAGGTGCACTACCTCGCCGACCGGTTCCGCGGCGCGGTGTGGGAAGAGGTCATCATCCACCTGCCGCAGTCGGTCACCCTCGTCTCCCTGTCGGCGACGGTGAGCAACGCCGAGGAGTTCGGCGACTGGCTGGTGACGGTGCGCGGCCACACGAAGGTCGTGGTGAGCGAGGTCCGGCCGATCCCGCTCTGGCAGCACATGCTGGTCGGCAACCGGGTGTTCGACCTGTTCTCCCTGCGCCCGGCGGCCCACGCCGGGGAGCAGGGGGAGGGGCCCCGGCCGCTGTCCACGCGGGAGCGCGGGGCCTCCGTCGTCGACCCGGAGCTGGTGCGCTACGTGCGCGAGCACGAGCGGCGGCTGGACACCTGGGGCGGCAACGGCCGCCGGGAGGGCCACCACCGACCCCGGTACCGGCCTCCGGCGCGGTCCGACGTCGTGGAGCGCCTCGACCGGGCGGGGCTGCTGCCGGCGATCACCTTCGTGTTCAGCCGCAACGGCTGCGACGCCGCGGTGCACCAGTGCCTGCTGAGCGGGCTGCGGCTCACCGACGAGGCCGAGCGCGCCGAGATCGCGCAGATCATCGAGGAGCGCACCGGCTCCCTGCCGGAGGAGGACCTGCACGTCCTCGGCTTCTGGGAGTGGCGCGAGGGGCTGCTCGCCGGCCTGGCCGCCCACCACGCGGGCCTGGTCCCGGCGTTCAAGGAGACCGTCGAGGAGTGCTTCGTCCGCGGCCTGGTCAAGGCCGTCTTCGCCACCGAGACGCTCGCCCTCGGCATCAACATGCCGGCGCGTTCCGTCGTCCTCGAGCGGCTGGTGAAGTGGAACGGCGAGGCGCACGTCGACGTCACGCCGGGGGAGTACACCCAGCTCACCGGCCGGGCCGGGCGGCGCGGCATCGACGTGGAGGGGCACGCCGTCGTCGTCTGGGCACCCGGCATGGACCCCAGCGTCGTCGCCGGGCTGGCCAGCACCCGCACCTACCCGCTCCGCTCCTCCTTCCGGCCCAGCTACAACATGGCGGTCAACCTGGTCAGCTCGTTCGGCCGGGCCCGGGCGCGGGAGCTCCTCGCCAGCTCCTTCGCGCAGTTCCAGGCCGACCGCTCGGTCGTCGGGCTGGCCCGGGCAGCGGCCCGCCACGAGCGGGACGCCGAGCGGTTCGCCGCCGAGATGCACTCCGACCGGGGCGACGTCGGCGCCTACGCGCAGCTGCGGCGGGAGATCTCCGAGCGGGAAAAGGAGCTCTCCCGCGACTCGCAGGCCAAGCGCCGGATGGAGGCAGCGGACGCGCTGGCCGCGCTGCGGCCCGGCGACGTCATCCGCGTGCCGACGGGCCGGCGCCAGGGGCTGGCCGTCGTGCTCGACCCCGGCATCACCGACCTGGCCGACCCGCGGCCGCTGGTGCTGACCGAGGACAAGTGGGCGGGCCGGCTGGGCTCGGTGGACTTCCCCACGCCGGTGCAGGCCCTGGCGCGGGTGAAGGTGCCCAAGAACTTCAACCACCGCAGCCCGCACGCGCGCCGCGACCTCGCCTCCACCCTGCGCAACGCCCGGGTGGAGCACGACCTGGGAGCGCGCCGGGTGAAGAAGGGCCGCTCCGCGGCAGCGGACGACCCGGTGCTGGCCGACCTGCGGCAGGCGCTGCGGCACCACCCGGTCCACCAGCTGCCCGACCGCGAGGAGCGGGTGCGGGTGGCCGAGCGCTGGCTGCGCGCGGTGCACGAGGCCGAATCGCTGCAGCGCACGATGGCCGAGCGCACCGGCTCGCTCACCCGGCAGTTCGACCGGACCTGCGACGTCCTCGAGGAGCTGGGCTACCTGGTGCCCCAGGCGGCACCGCTGGTGCCCGCGGACACCGAGGTGGTCGGCGCACTGGGGGACGTCGGGCGGGCGGGGGAGGACAGGGTGACCGACGACGGCCGTCGGCTGGCCCGCATCTGGTCGGAGGCGGACCTGCTCGTCGCCGAGTGCCTGCGCGCCGGCGTGTGGCGGGGCCTGGACCCGGCGGAGCTCGCGGCGGCGGTCTCCACGCTCGTCTTCGAGGCGCGGCGCGACATGCCCGGGCTCCCTGCGGTGCCCGCGGGAAAGGTCGGTGCCGCCATCGGGGCGATGCGCGGCATCCGCTCCCGGCTGCAGGACGTCGAGCTCGACCACGGGGTGCCCGCAGGCCGCGACCTGGACCTGGGGTTCGCCTGGGCGGCGTACCGCTGGGCCGACGGGCAGAGCCTGGACCGGGTGCTGGCCGGCGCCGAGCAGGCCGGCACGGAGCTCTCCGGCGGCGACTTCGTCCGCTGGGCACGGCAGCTGCTGGACCTCCTCGACCAGCTCGGCAAGGTCGCCGACGAGCCGGTGGCGCGCACGGCGCGGGCCGCCGTGGACCGGGTGCGGCGCGGGGTGGTCGCCGTCGCCGTGGGCGGCTGACCCCGGCGCACCGCGGTCGCGTCGCCGGTCGGTGCGCCCGCCGGTGCGGCAGAATCCGATCGGCCCCGCGGGGCACCCACCGACCCGGGAGCGACGATGACCCAGCCGCCCTACGGCGACCGGCCGCAGGAGGGGCCCGGGCCCTCCGGTCGACCCCCGTACGGCCCGCCGCCGCATCAACAGGGCTGGCAGCCCCCGTGCGGACAGCCGGCGCAGCCCGGCGGGCACCCGCCCTACGGCGGCTTCTCGCCGCAGGCGACGCGTCCCGTCCCGTACCCGGCGCCCGCGCCGCACGGGGGGCCGGGCCACGGGGTCCCGGACACGCCCCGTCCCGGCTACGGCCCCCCGGCGCCTCGACCCTCCGGGGGCCGCCGTCGTACCGGGTCGCTCCTGCTGCTCGCCGCCGTCGCGCTCGCGGTGGTCGCCGGGGTGGCGCTCCTGGCGACGACGACCGGGCCGACGGTCCTCTCCCGCTCGGCCGTCGAACGTGACGTGGCCGCGCAGTTCGAGCAGCGCGAGGGCGTCGCCGTGACGCTGGACTGCGACCAGGAGATGCACGTGGAGCCGGGCGCCACCTACGAGTGCAGCGGTGTCACGGCCGACGAGGAGGAGGTCACCCTCCGGATCGAGATCACCGATGCCGACGAGGCCCGCTACACCTGGAGCGAGCCCTGACCGGTGCCTGACCCGCGCTCAGCCCAGCGCGTCGGCCGGCCAGCCCAGGGCGGCAGCGAGGCGCCCGAGCGAGGACTGCAGCCCGTGCCGCTCGGCGAGCGCGGCCAGCGCCGCCGGGTCGGCGGGGGAGCGCGGGAGCGCCCCCTCCACGGCCGGCAGGTCGACGTCCCTCGCCACGGCGACCACCACCGGGGCGGCGTCGAGGTAGTCCGCGGCCGCGTGCAGCTTCCTCAGCACCGCCGCGGTCAGCGGCGGCGACGGGACGACGGTGCGCGCCACGGCCGCCCGGATGCCGGGCAGGTCGCCGAACTCACCGATCAGCGCCGCCGCTGTCTTGGCCCCCACGCCCGCCACCCCCGGCAGCCCGTCGCTGGGGTCGCCCCGCAGCACCGCGAAGTCCGCGTACGCCCGGCCGGGGATGCCGTACTTCGCGGCCACGGCGGCCTCGTCCACGTACTCCAGGTCGGAGATGCCGCGCGCGGTGTAGAGGACGCGCACCCCGCGCGCGTCGTCCACGAGCTGGAACAGGTCGCGGTCACCGGTGACGACGTCGACCGGGCCGCGAGCCCGGGTGGCGAGGGTGCCGATCACGTCGTCCGCCTCGTAACCGGGGGCGCCCACGCGGGCGATCCCCGCCGCGGCCAGCACCTCGACCAGCACCGGCACCTGGGGGCCGAGCTCGTCGGGAGTCTCCTCTCCGCCGTCGGGCGCCAGGCGGTGCGCCTTGTAGGACGGCAGCGCCGCCACCCGGAACGCCGGCCGCCAGTCGTCGTCCCAGCACGCGACCAGCCGGTCCGGGCGGTGGGCGGTGACCAGCCGCGCCGTCATGTCCAGGAAGCCGCGGACGGCGTTGATCGGCCGCCCGTCGGGCGTGGTGACGCTCGTGGGGACGCCGTAGAAGGCCCGGAAGTACAGCGACGCGGCGTCCAGCAGCATCGTGGTCACGCCCGGGCACCTCCGGCGCCGGGTGCCGTCGTCCGCTGGTCCGTCGTCCGCTCGCCCACGTCCGCGGACGGTAGCGGTCCGGCAACGATTCGGGAGCACCCCCGTCCCGCCTGGCTACTCTGCGGCGGTGGGAACCGTGACAGAACCGGCCGGCGCCGGCCCGCTCGTGACCCTCGACCGCCTGCACGCCGCCCGCGCGGTCGCCGGCGAGCTCGGGATCGACCTGCTCGTGCTCACCCCGGGCGCCGACCTGCGCTACCTGTGCGGCTACGCCGCCCACGCGATGGAGCGGCTCACCGCCCTCGCGGTGCCGCGCCGCGGTGAGCCCTTCCTGGTGGTGCCTCGGCTGGAGGCGCCCATGGTGGACGCCGGCCCTGCGGGCGCGCTGGGGCTGGAGGTCCTCGCGTGGGACGAGACCGACGACGCCTTCGCCGTCCTGGCCGGTGCGGCCGTCGGCCGCCTGGGCGCCGCGCCCGGCCGGGTCGCCGTCGGCTCCCGCACGTGGGCCGAGCACGCCCTCGGCGTCCAGCGCGCGCTCCCCGGTGCGGTGCTGGAGCTGGCGTCGCCGGTCGTCGACCAGCTGCGCATGGTGAAGACGCCGGCCGAGGTCGAGGAGCTGGCCCGGGCGGGTGCGGCGATCGACCGGGTGCACGCGCGCATGGGGGAGTGGCTGACCGTCGGGCGCACGGAGGCCGAGGTGGGGGCCGACGTCGCCGCGGCGATCCTCGCCGAGGGGCACGTCTCCGTGGACTTCACCATCGTGGGGTCGGGCCCGAACGGGGCCAGCCCGCACCACGAGCTCTCGAACCGGGTCGTCGAGGCCGGTGACCTGGTGGTCGTCGACATCGGCGGCGAGACCGCGACCGGCTACCGCTCCGACTGCACCCGCACCTACGTCGTCGGCGGCGGCCCGGACGCCGAGGTCGCCGAGTGGTACGGCGTGCTGCAGGCCGCGCAGCAGGCGGCGACCGCCGCGGTGCGCCCCGGGGTCCCCGCGGAGGAGATCGACGCCGCCGCCCGCACGGTCATCGCCGACGCCGGCTGGGGCGGCTACTTCATCCACCGCACCGGCCACGGCATCGGGCTGGACTCCCACGAGGCGCCCTACATCGTGGCCGGCAACCGGCTCCCGCTCGAACCCGGCATGGCCTTCTCCGTGGAGCCGGGCATCTACCTGCCCGGCCGCCACGGCGCCCGCATCGAGGACATCGTCGTCTGCACCGACGACGGGGTCCGCGTGCTGAACAACGGTCCCCGTGGGCTCGTCGAACTCCCCGGCTGAGCCCGGCGCCGTCGACGTCGACCGGGCGCTCATGGCGGCGCTGGCGCGCGACGGGCGGGCGAGCTACACCGAGCTGGCCGAGCGGGTGGGGCTGTCGGTCTCGGCCGTGCACCAGCGGGTGCGCCGGCTCGAGCAGCGCGGCCTGATCACCGGGTACCGGGCGACGCTGGACGCTTCGCAGATCGGGCTGCCGCTGACGGCGTTCGTGTCGATCACCCCGACCGACGCGCAGACCGACGACGCACCGGCCCTGCTGGCGCACCTCGACGCCATCGAGGAATGCCACGCCGTCGCCGGGGTGGAGAGCTACATCCTCAAGGTGCGGGTGGCCTCCCCGGACGCGCTGGAGAACCTGCTCAAGGAGATCCGGGCGGCCGCGAACGTCACCACGCGCACGACGGTCGTGCTCTCCACGTCCTACGAGGCCCGCCCGCCGATCTGACCGGGTGGACACCCTCTCGAACGTGTGTTCGGATGGGGTATGCGGTGGGACGCCCAGCGGCTGGACCTCGACGAGCCCGGGGCGCTGCCCGGTATGCCCACCATCCGGGGTCTGCTGCGCAGCGTGCAGGTGCCCGAGTTCCCGGGGCTGACCTTCCACGAGGTGCGGTCGAAGAGCGCGCTGAACCGCGTACCGGGGGAGTCGGCGATGCCCTTCCCGTGGACCATCAACCCCTACCGCGGCTGCTCCCATTCGTGTGTCTACTGCTTCGCCCGCCGGACGCACGAGTGGCTGGAACTGGACTCCGGCCGGGACTTCGACAGGCAGGTCGTGGTGAAGACGAACCTGGTCGAGGTGCTGCGCCGGGAGCTGGCCCGGCCGTCGTGGCACCGCGAGCACGTCGCCCTGGGCACCAACACCGACCCCTACCAGCGCGCGGAGGGCCGCTACCGGCTCATGCCGGGGATCATCGAGGCGCTCGCCGGCTCGGGCACCCCCTTCTCCGTGCTCACCAAGGGCACCTTGCTGCGGCGCGACGTCCCGCTGCTGGCGGCCGCCGCCCGCGACGTCCCGGTGGGGTTGGGCGTCTCGATCGCCATCTGGGACGACGACCTGCACGCCGCGCTCGAACCGGGCGCGCCCGCACCGCGCGCACGGCTGGAACTGGTCCGCGCCCTCGCCGACGCGGGGCTGCCTTGCGGCGTCTTCCTCGCGCCCGTCATGCCCGGTCTCACCGACTCCCCGGAGCACCTCGACGCCGCGCTCGGGGCGATCGCCGCGGCCGGTGCGACGGGAGTGACGGTGATCCCGCTGCACCTGCGCCCCGGTGCCCGGGAGTGGTTCATGGCCTGGCTGCGGCGCGCCCACCCGGAGCTGGTGGCGCGGTACGAGCGGCTCTACGCCCGCCGGGCCTACGTGCCGGCGGAGTACCGCACCTGGCTGGCCCGCCAGGTGGCGCCCCTGCTGGCCCGGCACGGGCTGGATCGGCAGCGCGGAGGAGAGGCGCGGCAGGTGGAGGTCCAGGGGGTCCCGGGCGACGAGGAGGTGGGCTTCCCCGCCGGCAGCCTCCCAGCAGGGGCTCCGGGCGCGGGCTCCGCAGCGGAGCCGACCGGTCCGGGTGAGCAGCTGACCCTGCTGTGAGCCGCCGCCTCAGCCGACGGCGCGGGCCGACCGGGCGGTGGCCCGCGCGGCCCGCACCACGCCCCGGGCCCCCACCGGCGGGGCGCCGGCCGCCAGTGCCAGCCGGCGGTAGCTGTCGTAGGAGAGCAACCGGTAGGCGACGGCGAGCTCCTCCACCGCCTCCCGCCGGGAGGGCGTGACCGTGGCCCGGAGGTAGCCCACGGTCGAGCGGACGTGCTTGGTGAACGTCGCCTGCAGCGCCTGGTTGGACAACCGGCCCCCGACGCGCGAGTCCAGGCCGGGGCCACGACGCAGGGCGGGCAGCACCCACGGGCTCGCGGCCAGCGCCGGGAACTGCCCGCGCGTCGCCTCCCAGGCGTGCCAGGCGGTGAGCGCACCGGGTACCGCCCACTCGCCGTCGTCGGTCGTGACGAGCAGGCGCCGCGCGGTGGCCCGCACCTGGTCCCGCCGCAGCGACCGGAAGGTGCCCACGGGGGCCGGCCAGCCCAGCGCCAGCGCGCACCAGGCCACCGACCGCAGGTGCTCGGGGTCCTCTGCTCGGATGCGGGTGAGCGGGCGAAGGTCGAGCTGGGGCGGATCCGGCTCCGGGGTGACGGGGAGCGGCAGCGCAAGGCCGCCGTACCGGGCGACCTTGCTGTACAGCGCGACGGTGGCCGGCTTCCACCCGCGCGCGGCGGCCAGCTCCTCGAGCCCCTCGGCAGCGAGGTCATCGGGGCCCCGGTCCAGCTCCACGGCGGCATCGGCCAGGCGGCGCCACTGGTCCTCGTACCCCGGGGGCGGCCGTAGCCGCGCCCAGGCGCGTGCCGGTGGCAGAGCGGGCATGTCGGGCAGCGGCTGCTGCCACGCACGGGGCATGGTGGCAATACTACCGTTATCCCCAACAAACCAACGACATTTCGTTGTCGTCACCTGCCGAGACGAACACCACGGCGCCCTCCGGGCGCCACCGCAGCAACAACGCCGGAGAACCGACGCCGCCCCTCGGCGCTGCGACCGGCGACCGTCCTCCGGATCATGGACCCGTGCGGACCGTGGGCGTCGAGGAGGAGCTGCTGGTGGTCGACGAGGAGGGCACCCCCGTCGACCGGGCGCCGGAGGTCCTGGCCGTCGCGGCGCGGCGGGGCGAGGGCGAGGACGTGCACCAGCACGACCTCCAGGAGCAGGGCGGCGACGTCGTCGTCCCGGAGACCGCCCACCTGGTGCCCGAGCTCAAGGCGCAGCAGCTCGAGCTCGGGACGCCGGTGTGCGGCACGCTGGCCGAGGTCGCCGGTCAGCTGCGGCACTGGCGGTCCCGGGCCGACGCCGCGGCCTCCGCCGTGGGCGCCCGCGTCGCCGCGCTCGCCACCTCACCGGTCGACGTGGTCCCGGTGCCCACGGAGGGGGAGCGGTACGGGCGGCTGCACGCGGCTTTCGGGCGGACCGCCGAGGAGGTGCTCACCTGCGGCTGCCACGTGCACGTGTCGGTGGCCGACGACGAGGAGGGCGTCGCGGTGCTCAACCGGATCCGCATCTGGCTGTCGGTGCTGACGGCGCTCAGCGCCAACTCGCCCTTCTGGCAGGGTCGCGACACCTCCTACGCGAGCTTCCGGTCGCAGGTCTGGCACCGGTGGCCCTCCGCCGGTCCCACCGGTCCGTTCCGCGACGCTGCGGAGTACCACCGGCTCGTCGACGCGGTTCTGGCGACTCGGACCGTCCTCGACGACGGGATGGTGTACTTCGACGCCCGGCTCTCGGCCAACTGGCCCACCGTCGAGATCCGCACGGCAGACGTCCTGCTGCGGGTGGAGGACGCGGTCACGCTCACCGGGCTGGTGCGCGGCCTCGTCGAGACCGCCGCCCGGGAGGCGCGAGAAGGGGGAGCGGTCCCCGAGGCGCCGGCCGAGGTGCTGCGCCTCGCCGGCTGGCGCGCCTCCCGCTCCGGCCTCTCCGGCGAGCTGGTGCACCCGCGCACCGGCCGGCCGGCTCCTGCGGGCGACGTCCTCGCCGACCTGCTCGAGCACGTCCGCCCCGCCCTGGCCGACGCGGGGGACGAGCAGCGGGTGCGCGACGGGGTGGCCGCCCTCCTCACCCGCGGCACGGGAGCGGACCTCCAGCGGCAGGTGCACCGCGAGACCGGGGACCTCGCCGCCGTCGTCCGCGCGGCCGTCGAGGCCACCACCGCGGGGGAGGCGACCCCCCGGGCAGCCGCCGTGGCCAGCGGTTAGATTCCCGCCATGTACACCGCGAGCTGGCGCGACGTCGTCCGTCCCGGCCTGTTCGGGTCCTCGCCCGACCCGCGGGACAAGCCCTACCGGGCCATCATCCGGCTGGCCCTGGTCGTCTTCCGCCTGCTCCGGTTCCGGTTCGACGTCCGCGGTTCGCACCACGTGCCGCCCACCGGCGGAGCGATCATCTGCAGCAACCACGTGAGCTTCTTCGACTTCACGTTCCTCGGTCTCGGGGCGCTGCCGCAGCACCGCCTCGTCCGGTTCATGGCCAAGTCCCCGGTGTTCGAGCACTGGTTCGCCGGCCGCTTCATGCGGGCCATGAAGCACATCCCGGTCGACCGGAAGGCGGGCTCGGCCGCGTTCGAGGCGGCTGTGCGCGCGCTCAAGGACGGCGAGGTCGTCGGCGTCTTCCCCGAGGCGACCATCAGCACCAGCTTCACGGTGAAGGACCTCAAAGCCGGGGCCGCCCGCATGGCCATCGACTCCGGGGCGCCGATCATCCCGGCCGCCGTCTGGGGCGGGCACCGCGTGGCCACGAAGAACCACAAGGTGGAACTGCGCCGCGGCATCCCCGTGACGGTGCTCCTGGGGGAGCCGATCGTGGCCGCGCCCGGTGAGCAGATCGGCGCCCTGCTGGACCGCACCCGCACCGCCATGGAGGCGCTCCTCGACGAGGCGCAGCGCAGCTACCCCGACCAGCCGGCCGGGGACGACGACCGCTGGTGGCTGCCCGCCCACCTCGGGGGGACGGCGCCGACGCCGTCGCAGGCGGCCGCCGCCGACACGGTGCGCGCCGCCGGCCGTGCGGTGAAGCAGAAGAAGAAGTCGCCGCTCGCCCGGCTCACCGGGCTGCTCCGCCGCTGAGCCCGGGGGCTCACTCGACCACGACCGGCGCCATGAGGCGGAACGCCTCCAGCTCGACGTCGTACCAGCGGCGCAGCCGCCCCAGCGGCGTCATGCCCAGGCGCCGGCACACCGCCATCGACGGCTCGTTGCCGGGCCGGACGACGGCGTACACCTCCGGGAGCCCGAGCTCGAAGGCGCGGTCGATGACCGCTCGCGCGGCCTCGGTGGCGTAGCCGTGCCCCCACGAGTCGGGGTGCAGGTGCCACCCCACCTCCACCTCGCCGACGCCGTGGGGCAGCGGCTTGAGCAGCACCGTGCCCGCTGGGACGCCGTCGGGACGTTCGATCGCCCAGCACAGGAACCGCTCGTCCCGCCGGTGCACCTCCGCCCAGCGCTCG
Organism: Blastococcus sp. SYSU DS0533; assembly: GCF_054050775.1. Taxonomy (NCBI): domain Bacteria; kingdom Bacillati; phylum Actinomycetota; class Actinomycetes; order Geodermatophilales; family Geodermatophilaceae; genus Blastococcus; species Blastococcus sp. SYSU DS0533. The sequence goes on from NZ_JBJGZZ010000002.1 coordinate 345,160, forward strand.
ACGAGTTCGGCGGGTGGCACCGACGGCGCGCCGCCCAGCCAGCGGGTGACCTCGGTGCGGCCGTAGAGATCGCCGAGCCGCGCCACGTCCGCCGGGTCCGTGGTCCACGGGCGCAGGCGCAGCCGTCCGATCCGCACCTCCGGTGCCTCGTCGCCCATCGCTCCTGCCTACCGCCGCCCCGCCGAACCGGCCACCCGGATCCCGCCGGACGAGGTCGTGGTCTCCTACTCGCCGGCCCGCCGTCCCGGCAGCCGGCGGCGAGGGGGGGACCGACGTGAGCCTGCTGCTCACCGACGTGCGGGTGGGCGACCGGCCCGGCCGTGCGCTGCACGTCGTGGACGGGCGGATCGCCTGGACGGGCGCCGCGACGGACGCGCCCCCGGCGGACCGGGTGATCGAGGGGGAGGGCGCGCTGCTCACCCCCGCGTTCGTGGACGCGCACGTGCACGCGACGGCGACCGGCCTCGCGCTCACCGGTCTCGACCTCCACTCGAGCTCGAGCCTTGCGCAGGCGATGGCCGCCGTCCGCGGGCACGTCGCCTCGGCCCCGGCCGGGATCGTGCTGGGCACCGGGTGGGACGAGACCGGCTGGTCCGAGGGGCGGGGGCCCACGCGTGCCGACGTCGACGCCGTGGCCGGCGGCCGGCCGGTCTACCTGGCCCGCGTCGACGTCCACTCGGCCACGGTCTCCACCGCGCTGCTCGACCTCGTCCCCGGTATCGCGGAGCTCCCGGGCTTCTCGCCGGACGGGCGGCTGCGCCTGGACGCCCACCACGCGGCCCGCCAGGCCGCCTACGGAGCCGTGGGGCCGGCGCAGCGGGCTGCCGCGCAGCACGCCACCCGCCGGGCCGCCGCCGCGCTCGGGATCGGCAGCCTGCACGAGATGGCCGGCCCGGAGGTGTCCTCGGCCGACGACCTCCGGGAGCTGCTGGCCCTGGCCGCGGAGGTCCCCGGCCCGCGGGTCGTGGGCTACTGGGGCGAGCTCTCCCAGCGGGGTGGGCTGGCGCTCGTGCGCGAGCTCGGGCTCGCCGGCGCCGGGGGAGACCTCTTCTGCGATGGCGCCCTCGGCTCGCACACGGCCGCACTCAGCTCTCCCTACAGCGACCGTCCCGACACCTCGGGCGCGCTGCGGTACGACTCCGCCGCGCTCGTCGAGCACGTCCGCGCCTGCACCGCGGAAGGCATCCAGGCGGGCTTCCACGTCATCGGCGACGCCGCGGTCGAGCAGGTCCTGGAGGCCGTGGGCGTGGTCGTCGCCGAGTTGGGGCTCGCCGCCGTCCGGGCCTGCCGCCACCGGCTGGAGCACCTGGAGATGCCGTCGGCGACGGTCATCGACCGGATGCGGGAGTGGCAGATGGTCGCGAGCGTGCAGCCGGCCTTCGACGCGGCGTGGGGCGGCGACTCGGGGATGTACGCCGAGCGGCTCGGCGTAGACCGGGCCCTGGGCACGAACCCGTTCGCCGACTTCGCGGACGCCGACGTCACGCTGGCGCTGGGGAGCGATGCGCCGGTCACCCCGCTGGATCCCTGGGGCGCGGTGCACGCCGCAGTCGACCACCACAACCCGGCGTCCGGGATGCGCCCCTTCGACGCGTTCGATGCCGCCACGCACGGCGGCTGGGCCGCCGTGCGGGCCGAGCACCCCGCTGGGCCGCTGGCCCTGGGGGCCCCGGCCGACCTGGCCCTGTGGGCCACCGACGAGGGGCTGTCGGGTGTCCTCGAGGGACGCGGCCGGCCGGCCTGCGCGGGGCTCGTGGTCGACGGTCGCCCGGTGGACGTGTCGTGAGGGCACGCGACGGAATGTAACGATCGGATCACACTCCGACCCGGAGGTGTCCAGGATGCCGATACCGAGCCGCGCCGTTCTTACAGTCCCTGCAGTTCCTGACCGGGAGCACCGCACGCGCACCCTCCCGGCAGGCGCGTCCGCCCCTCCGGCCGGCGTCCCTTCCCGGGACCACACCCGGGCCGCAGGGGGTGGGCGGGCCGGCCGGAGAGCGCAGGCGGGTACACCGGCGGAGCCCGCGCGGACCCGCACCATCAGACAACGGTCGCGCCGGTCGCACCCAGCGACCGGCCGTCCGGCCCGAAGGTGCGCCGTCCGCGGGGAGCGACCGCCGGCGCGTCCGGGGCAGGGGTGCGGCGGCCCGGACGGGTGGCGCGGCGACAGGCGCGCTCACCGGCGCCGCCGGGATGGGATGCTGGGTCGGGACCGCGTGACACCGCGGTCCGGACCCCGCCCGAACGGTGCGGGGACGTCCCGCCCGCGCAGGGCGGCTGCACCGGGGAGGCGCTGGGTGCCCGCAGGCGTTGGCGGGCCGGGGACCGGGACGCTCCCGCGGACGGCCGGCCCCGGTGGTGCCGATCCGACCGCGCCGCCGTCAGCTGCACGGCGCGCCCGCTGGTCCCGCGCGCCGTGGCGCGCGCTCGTGGCCGCCGCCGGCGGGCTGGCCATGTTCCTCGCGTTCCCCGGGTACGACCTGGTCGCGCTGGCCGTCCTGGGCCCGGCCGCTCTCGCCGTCGCCGTCCACGGACGGGGTCTGCGCACCGGTCTCTGGCTCGGCCTGGTCACCGGCCTCACGTTCTTCGTACCGCTGCTGTCGTGGACCGGCATCTACGTCGGCGCCTTCCCGTGGCTGGCGCTCGCCGTCAGCCAGGCGCTGTACCTCGCCGCTCTGGGCGGGCTGACCGCGCTCACCTCCCGGCTCCCGGCCTGGCCGCTGTGGGCGGCCGCGCTCTGGGTGGCCGTCGAGGCCGTGCGCGGCCGGTTCCCCTTCGGGGGCTTCCCCTGGGGGCGGCTGGGCTTCTCCCAGACCGACGGGCCGCTGCTGGCGTACGCCGCCTACGGTGGCGTCCCGCTGGTCGGGTTCGCCGTGGCCCTCGTCGGCACCCTGCTGGCGGCCGCGCTCCTGGCCGCCGCGCGCACGGCCGCCGGCGCCCGCACCGGGGGGATGCGCAGGGTCGCCGCCGCGCTGGCCGGGGTGCTGGCCGTCCCGCTCGTCGGTGCGCTGGCCTGGCTGCCGCTTCCGGGGGAGTCGCTCACCGAGGGCGGCCCGACCAGCACCGTCGCGGTGATCCAGGGTGACGTGCCCCGAGCCGGCCTGGACTTCAACGCGCAGCGCCGGGCGGTGCTGGACAACCACGTCCAGCAGACGCTGCGGCTCGCCGACGAGGTCGCGGCCGGCCGGCAGCCGCGCCCTGACGTCGTCCTGTGGCCGGAGAACAGCTCGGACATCGACCCCTACCGCAACGGGGACGCCGCGGCGCAGATCCAACGCGCGGCCGACGCCGTCGGAGCGCCGGTGCTCGTGGGGGCGGTCGTGGACGGGCCCGGCGAGTTCATCAGCAACACCGCGATCGTCTGGCTCCCGGAGGAGGGGCCCGGGCAGACCTACGTGAAGCGCCACCCGGTGCCCTTCGCCGAGTACGTCCCCGCCCGCCACTTCTTCCGGCTCTTCAGCGAGAAGGTCGACCTGGTGCGCCGCGACTTCGCCGCGGGCGACGAGGTGGGGCTGCTCGACGTGGCAGGGATCCGCCTCGGCGACCTGATCTGCTTCGAGGTGGTCTACGACAGCCTCGTGCGCGACGTCGTCGACGAAGGTGCGGGGATGCTCGTCGTCCAGACCAACAACGCCACCTTCGGCTACACGGACGAGAGCGCGCAGCAGCTCGCCATGAGCCGGGTGCGGGCGGTCGAGTTCGGGCGCAGCGTCGCCGTGGCGGCGACCAGCGGCATCTCGGCCGTCGTGGCCCCGGACGGCACCGTCGTGCGCTCCTCCGAGCTGTTCGAGCCGGCGGTGTTCGTGGAGCAGATCGCCCAGCGCGACGACCGCACGGTCGCCCAGCGCGTCGGCGTGCTGCCGGAGGCGCTGCTCACCGCTCTCGCCGTCGGGGCGGTGCTGCAGGCCGTCGTGCGGCGTCGCAGGGCGGCGCGGGGGTGACCGGACAGGTCCTGGTGGTCATCCCCACCTACAACGAGGCCGAGAACCTGGCGCGGGTCCTGGACCGCTTGCACGCCAGCGTGCCGGGGGCCCACGCCCTGGTGGTCGACGACGGATCGCCCGACGGCACCGGGGCGATCGCCGACGAGCGGGCCGTCGCCGATCCACGCGTCCACGTGCTGCACCGCAGCGCCAAGGCCGGCCTCGGGCGCGCGTACGTCGCCGGCTTCCGCTGGGCGCGCGCCCACGGCTACGACGTGCTCGTCGAGATGGACGCCGACGGATCGCACGCGCCGGAGCAGCTGCCCGACCTGCTCGCCGCCCTGGCCGACGCCGACCTCGTGCTGGGGTCCCGCTACGTCGCCGGCGGCCGGGTCGAGGACTGGCCTGCGCACCGGTTGCTCCTCTCGCGGGCGGGGAACCGCTACACGCGCTGGGCGCTGCGGCTGCCGCTGCACGACGCCACCGGCGGCTTCCGGGCCGCACGGGCCGAGCTGATCGACCGGCTGCCCTTCGACGAGGTGGCCAGCGAGGGCTACTGCTTCCAGGTCGACTGGGCCTGGCGGGCGGTGCGGGCGGGGGCCCGCGTGACGGAGGTCCCCATCACGTTCACCGAACGGGCGTTCGGCCGGAGCAAGATGACCGGCTCGATCGTTGGAGAGGCGTGGGCCCGCGTGACCGCGTGGGGCGTGCAGGACCGGCTGGCCGACTGGCTGCCGGGACGCGTGCGCCGACCGGTGACCGGCACGGCCGACCCGGCCGGGCGGTAGCGCCCCCGTCGGCCGGAGCCGGCAGGGGCGCAGCGGGGACGACCGAAGGGAAGACGCGACGTGGCTGACGTGGTGCGCCGGAGACTGCGCACGGTGGTGGGGCTGACCGCGCTGGCGGAGCTGGTGGTCTTCCTCCTGGTCGCCGCCTGGATCGGCCTGGGGTGGACGATCGTCGCGACCCTGGTCACCAGCGCGCTGGGCTGGGTCCTGCTGGCCAGCCAGGGCCGGCGCACGCTGGCCGATCTGCGGCAGCGGGCGCGTTCGCGCGAGGCCGCGGGCCGTGAGCTCGGCGACGCCGGGCTCGTCGCCGTCGGCGGGCTGCTCATGGTGCTGCCGGGCTTCCTCGGCGACCTGATCGGGTTGCTGTGCCTGCTGCCGGGCACGCGCGGCCTGGTGCGCGGAGTCCTCCGGCGGGTGGTGCTCGCCCGGCTGCCCGAGCACCTGCGCGGGCCGGTCCGCGTCGGCAGCACCCGCGCCGCACCGGTGGACGCGACCGATCCGCACGGCGCGCACGAGCCGCTCGTCATCGAGGGCGAGGTGCTGCGGGACCCCGAGCAGCGGCCCTGATCCGCTGCCACGGGACCGGTGACGTCGTCGCCGGACGACGAACGGCCCCGGTGGATCGCTCCACCGGGGCCGTCCGGAAGACGGTGGTACCGCCCGCCTCGGAGGCGGGTCCGTCGTCAGCTGGCGCGGGTCCGCCGACCGCGGAGCACCTCGAGGCGCTCGGCGAGGACCTCCTCGAGGTCCTCGACGCTGCGGCGCTCCAGCAGCATGTCCCAGTGCGTGCGCGGGGGCTTCACCTTCTTGGGCGCCGGCTCGCTGCCACCGACCAGCTTCGCCGCCGAGCCGTCGAACTTGCACTCCCAGGTGTCGGGGAGCTCCGCGTCGTCGGCGAAGGGCACCGTGAACAGGTGGCCCGAGGGGCACCGGTACTCGGCGTACTGGCGCTCGATGGGCGCGGTGTTCCGCTCGGTCTCGTAGCTGACGCTGCCCAGTCGGCTGCCCCGCAGGGAACGCTCACCCATGGCACACCGTCCTCTCGTGCTTGTGTCGGTCGGGACTCGACGTCCGAGTGGCCAGGGCAGTACCCAGGCAACCGGGGAGTCAGAGGGATGAACGGCGGAAAAGGCGGAGAGATTCCGCCGAATCGGCTGCTCATCATCGCATGGGGTGGTATCCGCGCCCCGGCCGCCCCCCGCACGGGTGACGGACGCCGCTCAGGAGAGGGCCAACTGCCCCGGCCCGGCCGCGGTGGGGCCCAGCTCACCCCGCACGTAGTGCCGCCGGCAGAGGACCTGGTACCGGACCGCGGGGCCGCCGGCCCCCTCGCCGGGCAGCTCGGCAGGGGCGGTGTCGGCGACGACGACGGTCGCACCGGAGCGGACCATGACGCCGTCGACGACGCGGGCGTTCAGCTGCCCCGGCAGGCCGCACCAGCAGAGGACCTCCACCTGGATGCGCTGCACGTCGTCGGCGAGCTCCAGGAGCCGCTGGGTGCCCGGGAACAGCTGGGTGCGGAAGTCGGTGGTGAGCCCGAAGGCGTAGACGTCGACGTGCGACTCGTCGACCAGCTCGGCCAGCTGGTCGACCTGCGCGGGGGAGAGGAACTGCGCCTCGTCCACGATCAGGTAGTCGACGCGGTGGCCGTCGGCCCACCGGTCGCGGACCAGCAGCCGGAGGTCGGTGGCGGCGTGGATCTCGATCGCCGCCCGGCACAGCCCGACCCGGGAGGTGATCCGCGGCGCGGCGGAGCGGTCCCCCTGGGTGACCAGCAGGCCGTGCCGGCCCTGCCGGCTGTGGTTGTGGTCGACCTGCAGCGCGAGGGTGGACTTCCCGCAGTCCATGGGGCCGTGGAAGAACCGCAGGTGGGCAGGTGCCGGGTGCCGGCGGCGGTCGCCGGAAGCGGGCACCGCGCTCGGCAGCGGCGGGACGGGACCCGTGGGGGACGGCGTCACAGCTTCTCCGGCGGGGTGTTCCCGGCAGCCAGGACGGCCCGGCGCATCGGCAGCGCGGCGAGCGCGACGAAACCGCCCACGAAGAAGATCACCAGGCTGACGATCGCCAGCCGGTAAGACCCGGTGAGCTGGTACGTGAGACCGAAGGCGAGCGGGCCCAGCCAGCTGGTACCGCGGTCGCTGATCTCGTAGAAGCCGTAGTACTCGGCCTCCTTGCCCGCCGGGATCAGCTGGCTGAACAGCGACCGGGAGAGCGCCTGCGTGCCGCCCTGGACCAGGCCGATGACCGCGGCCAGCGCGTAGAACTGCGCGACCGCCCCGGTCTGCAGGAAGAAGGCGGCCAGCAGCACGCCGATCCAGGCCACCAGCGCGCCGAGGACGACCCGCTTGGCCCCGTAGCGGCCCGCCAGGCGGCCCAGCCCGAGCGCGCCGAAGATCGCGACGACCTGGACCATGAGGATCGCACCGGTGAGCACGTCCTGCGCGAGGTCGAGCTCCTCGGTGGCGTAGGTGGCCGACAACGAGATCACCGTCTGCACGCCGTCGTTGAACAGCAGGTATGCCCCGAGGAACCACAGCGTGAGCGGGAAGGCGCGCATCTCGCGGAAGGTCGTGGCCAGCTGCTTGAAGCTGCTGCCCGACCGCACCGCGGAGGCGGCCACCGGGCGGTTGCGCAGCCGGGACACCGAGAACAGCGCGAACGCACCCCACCACAGGCCCGAGGTTGCCAGCGCGATCCGCACCGCCTCGCCGGTGGTCAGCCCGAGGTCCTCGGCGGTGACGACCAGCCCCAGGTGCACCGCCAGGAGCAGGGCCCCGCCGACGTACCCGAACGCCCAACCCCGGCTGGAGACCTGGTCGCGCTCGTCCGGTCCGGCCAGGTCGGGCAGCCAGGAGTAGTAGACGACCGTGGCGGCGCCGAAGCTGATGTTGGCGAGCACGAACAGCAGCGCGCCCATCAGCCACCGTCCGTCGCCGGCGAAGTACAGGGCGGTGGTGGCCAGCGCACCCAGGACCGCGAACCCGGCGAGCATCTCCTTCTTGCGGCCGGTGCGGTCGGCGACGGCGCCGGTGAGCGGCAGCACGAGCACCTGCAGCACGACCGACGCGGAGAGGACGTAGGAGAACCAGCTCCCCGCCGCGACGGACAGGCCGAGGAACGACAGGCGCTCGTCGGGGCCGGCGGCATCGCGTGCGATCGCGGTCAGGTAGGGGCCGAGGAAGACGGTCGTCACCGAGGTGTTGAAGACCGACATCGCCCAGTCGTAGGAGTACCAGCCGAAGCGCTCGCGTGAGAGCGCGCGGTCGGCCGGCGGCACCGGGTCGGCGGCGGGGGCGGCGGTGGTCACCGCGGCAGGCTGCCAGTCGCCCGGGCCCGGGTCCAGCACCGGCCCCGAGCGGTCACGGGATGTCCGCCCGGACGACGCCGCCCGGGGAGGCTGAGGGCCGGAGCAGGCTCACGCCGGGGGCGCCCACTGGCCGCGCTTCTCCAGCAGTGCCCGCAGCATCGCCGGCCGGTCGGTCATGATGCCGTCCACCCCGAGGTCGAGCATCGCCTCGGCCTCAGCGGGGTCGTCGACGGTCCAGACGTGGACCTGCAGCCCGCGCGCGTGCGCCGCTGCGAGGAAGCGCTCGTCGACCAGCGCGCGACCGCCGAGCTGGAGGGGCACCTGCGCGCACCCGGCCGCGATCCGCACCAGGCCCGCCGCACGCGGCGAGTACGAGGAGAGCCGCAGCGCCGCGACCCCGCGCGGGCCCAGCGAGGTGCACACCGCCGGGCCGAACAGCCGCCGGGCGGCGGCGATGCGGGCGTCGGAGAACGAGCCCAGGCAGATCCGGTCGAGGACCTGCATCCGGCGCACGAGGCGCACCAGCGGGGCCAGCACCCCCGCGGCCTTGATGTCGAGGTTGAACCGGACGTCGGGCCAGGCCCCGAGCAGGTCCTCCAGGCGGACGATCGGTTCGCGACCGCCGATCCGGGCCTCGGAGACCTGCGCCCAGGTGAGGGCGTCGAGCCGGCCGCTCTGACCGGTGACCCGTTCCAGGGTGGGGTCGTGGAACGCGACGAGGACACCGTCGGCCGTCACCTGGACGTCGGTCTCGAGGTAGCGGTAGCCCAGCTCCACGCAGGCCTCGAAGGCCGGCATGGTGTTCTCCAGGTGCTCGATCGCACCGCCGCGGTGGGCCATGGCCAACGGTGCGGGCGCGTCCAGGAAGGCGAAGCGCGCGGCAGGCACGCGTCCACGCTAGTGGGAGCCTCCGGGCATCCTGCGAGGCCCCACCGGCGCCGCCGGGCGCGTGGCCTGGTGCTGTCGGAGGCCCTTTCCACGCGGCGTCCTGGCGTGTCATCCAGGACTGTCCGCCCTGGCGTCTACCGTGCGCTGCGTGGCACAGCAGCACGCGTCCGGCAGCAGGACGTCCCTCCCCGTCTCGCCGCTCCCCAGCCGGGGGAGCGGCGAGGAGCGGCGGTGCGGTTGGTGCCGCAGGGTCCTCCCTCAGCAGGGCTCGGTCGGCCGGCCGAGGCTGTACTGCGGCCAGGCCTGCCGCCAGCGCGCCTACGAGCAGCGCGCCGCGACGGCGAAGGCCGGGCTACCCGGCGATGTGGTGCTGGTGTCCCGGGCCGAGCTCGACGGCCTCCAGGACCGGCTGTACCAGCTCCGCTGCGCCCTCGAGGACGTGCAGACCCTGCTGCACGAACGCCCGACCAAGGCCGAGCTGGAACGATCGCTGGCCGACCTCGTCCGCTCGACGGGCCGCCTCGACCGGCTCTGGGTCACCGAACGCTCCAGCTGACCGGCCGACTCAGTCGCCCTGGGTGTCGTCGTCGGTGTTCTGGTCGGTCTCCGGGTTGCTGACGTCCGGCAGGTTTTCCCGGTCGGCCTCCTCCGGGTCGGCGGTCTCGACGACGTCCTCGGTCGTTCCGTCGTTGCGGTCCAACCCGGCCGGGTCACCGCAGGCGGTCATCGTGGCGCCTCCACCGAACAGCGCCAGCGAGGTCAGCAGAGCGGCAAGCGGTCGTCGGGTTCTCATGGGACGAGCGTACGAACGCAACCAGGCAGGCGCCCGTCGAACGTCCGACACGACCGCCCTTCCGTCACTGTGACGCAATAACGGCGGTGTGGCTGACTGGGGGAGCAGTGGTCAGAACGGTGCGCGAGGCGTTGCACACCCGCCCGCAGGGCCGGCTGCCGCCAGGGGTCGCGACGGGTGGACGATCACGATCAACTCGTGAGCACGATCGACACACGGGGGAGTCTGCGACGGGGCTGCTGGACCCCGCCGCACGGGACCTGACGACGGCCCGGCACGTACAGGCCGACCTCAGGGAGGACCACACCACCTGCTGCGACCTCACCGCCGCGTCGACCTGATGCGGAAACCGCTACGGCGTCGGGGCGACGTGTACGCGGCACCGGTGCAGGCCAGGAATCCGACCTGGTCGACACCCCGTTCGGCAGGCTCAACCAGAGCGCCGATAATCGACGTTATGTCAACTAGCGCCACGATCCCGCCTACCCGAGCACCGGGACGTCGTAGTCCGTGAAGCGCCGATCGGCGGTCACCACGACGAGGCGCCGGCGGGCGGCCTGGGCGATGAGCATCCGGTCGAAGGGATCGTCGTGGTGGCGCGGCAACGCCCCGGCGGTCAACCCGTCCTGGACGGTCACCGAGAGCTCGTCGAATCCTTGGCGGTGCAGCTCCTCGACCAGCCCGTCCGGCGGGTCGAGCTTGCCGAGCGCCGATGTGATCGCCATTCCCACGGCGAGACGGCCGAGACCGCCACACAAGTGCCCGGCTCCGCGATCGCCTCACGCATGGTCGTGGTCAGCCTGGGGTCGTCGGGCAGCCACCACAGCAAGACGTGCGTGTCCAGCAGCAGGCTCACGGTCCGCCGGTCCCGCGGAACGCGGAGAGCACCGCCTCGGGCTACGACCGTGCTGGTCACCGGCTCGAAGCCGGCGCTCGGCAAGACCAGCTCGTCGACGCCGGTTACGTCACAAGGAAAATGGTGTGCGCGATGCCCCCAGCCGGCTGTGGCTGGCCCTGACCGCTGAGGGGCACCGCGCCTACCGGGGTCACGTGCGCGCGCTGCAGGAGATCGTGGACGCCGCCGGCGGCTGGCCGGCTGGCCTCCTGCAGGCCGCCCCCGGCCGGCGTCCCCGCGCGGGGTGATGATCGGAGGATGCCCCGCACCTGGACCCACGTCGGCCGCTGCTGGACCAACGGCGAACCGTTCCTCGCCCTGGACGGTGACCTGCTCGCAGCCTGGCGAGGGATGAGCGAGCAGGCGTACGAGGCACTGGTGCCGCGGCTGGGGTACCAGCTGACCGGCATCCCCCTGGACGGCGGCAGCGCCGCGCTGGTGCTCACCGATCCGGAGGTCGGTGACGAGGGCTGGCTCGAGGTCTTCCGCGCCGACGACGGCAGCGTCGCCGTCGTCCAGGCCGTCGCCGACGACTACCGGACCGCACTCGACACCGCGCTCGCGTTCCCCACGACCGATGACCAGGTCGGCGACGTCGTCGCCGTGCCCAGCGGCCGGCTCGCGTTCATCAGCGCCGCGCTGGACGGCACCGGCGAGGACGGGGCCTTCCTGCTGCCCGAGTCGCCCGGTCCGACGCCGCACTCGGCCGTGCTGGCGGACGACGCCGCCACGGACACCAGCCCGCTGCTGGTCGTCGCCCCCGGGACCTTCCGGCTGTCGGTGCTGTGGCGCACGGAGTTGCCCGCCGAGGCGGCGTTCGCCCGCTGGCTGTTCACCCGCGAGGAGTGACCGCTCAGTTCCCCGGGCGCCTGCGGTCCACCCTCGCGAGCACCTGACCGCCGTCAGAGGAGCCCGCATGTCCTCCGCCGTCCGCCCGATCTTCGTCACGCCCGACCTGGAGCGCCTGGCACCTTCTACGTCGGCCTGCTTCTACCTCGGCCTGCGCGTCGGGGACTCCGAGCTGGGGCTCACGGCCGACACGGCCGTGGCGGCCGGCGCGCCTGGCCGGGTGCTGCTGAGCACCGAGGTGCCCGACGTCGACGCGCTCCTCCCGCGCGTCCACGAGCTCGGCGGTGCGGCCCCGCGCGGGTCGAACGACATGCCGTAGGGGCAGAGGGGCGCGCACGTCACCGACCCCGACGGCAACGCCGTCGACCTGACCCAGCAGCTGTGACGCACTCCCTGGCCCCCGCGCCGGGTTCCCCCGAACCACCACGGGGTAGGCGTCCGCGGACCGTGCAGCCGAGCCGCTGGAGGATTCCGTGACCGAGTCACGACCGGACACCGACGAGCAGCGCGAGCCGGGTGGGACGCCCTCCCCCGGTCCCGCGGACCTGACCGACCGGCCGCTCACGCCCGGTGCGGGCGACGACGGCGGTGCCCGCGCGGTCCCCGGCGCCTACGAGGCCGACGACGCGGAGCGGGAGCGGGGCAAGGCGGTCAAACCGGGGAACTGACGCCTCAGCGGCTGGAGACGGCGACCCGCACCCCCAGCGCCACCAGCACCGTGCCGCTGGCCGCGTCCAGCCGCCGCCGCACCCGGGGACGGCGGAACCACGTGCCCGCACGCGCCACCGCGGAGGCCAGCCCGAGGTAGAGGACCGTCTCGACGACGACCTGGAGCAGCGCCAGCGCCGCCGTGGTGGCGAGGACCGGCCCGTCGGCCGGCACGAACTGGGGGTAGAACGCCAGCATGAAGACGGCGGCCTTCGGGTTTGCCAACTGCACAAGCAGGCCCTCGCCGAACGTCGCCCACCACCCCCGGCGGGGCAGCCGGTCCTCCTCCGCGCCCGGGCCCGGGTCCGTCCCGCTCCCGCGGTCGCGCCAGGCCGCCCGCCAGGCGCGCAGCCCGAGGAAGAGGAGCACCCCCGCGCCGGCGACCCGCAGCACGAGGTACGCGACCTCCGAGGCGGCCACCAGGGCGGCGAGGCCCGCACCCGCGGCCAGTGCCCACAGGTAGAGGCCCAGCTCCAGCCCGAGCACCGTGGGTACCGCACCGCGCAGCCCGCGCAGCGCCGCCCGCCGGAGGATCAGCGCCATCGCCGGGCCGGGCGTCGCCGCCATGAGCAGCACGGCCACCAGGAACGCCGGCAGCGACGCGAGCACCTCCACGCGCCGATCGTGGCAGCGCGCCGGTCAGGACGTCGAGGCGATTCCTCCCCGGGGTGGTGTGAGCCCTGCCTCGCCCGACACCCCGGCCGCTCCCCCGCTCCTCCCAGGTGCGTGCGGTTGACTGCCGGGCGTGGAGGTCCTCGGCCGCTTCTGGGCGCGCGTGACGGCGACGGTGCCGGACCTCCCGACGGCGGGACTCCTCGGCACGGCCGCCGTCGCCGCGCTGCTGGTCTTCTCCCCCACGCTGTGGCGGCCGGCCCGCAACGTGGTGACGATCGCCCACGAAGGCGCGCACGGGCTGGTGGCGCTGGCCGCTGGGCGCCGGCTGGCGGGCATCCGCCTGCACTCGGACACCTCGGGGCTGACCGTCTCCGCCGGGCGCCCGACGGGGCTGGGCATGGTGCTCACCTGCGCCGCGGGCTACACCGGGCCGGCCCTCTTCGGCCTGGGGGCGGCCGCGCTGCTCGCCGCCGGGCACGCCGTCGGGCTGCTGTGGGCGTTGCTGCTGCTCCTCGCGCTGCTGCTGGTGCAGATCCGCAACTGGTACGGGCTGTGGTCGGTGCTCGTGACCGGCGCGATCGTTTTCGCCGCGACGTGGTGGCTGCCACCGGCCGGCCAGCTCGTCTTCGCCGCCGTCGCCACCTGGTTCCTGCTCCTGGCCGCGCCACGCGCCGTGCTCGAGCTGCAGCGCGCCCGCCGGCGGCGGGGCGCCAGGGACTCGGACGCCGACCAGCTGGCCCGGCTGACCCCGTTCCCGGCTCTCTTCTGGGTGGGCGTCTTCCTGTTCGTCGACGTCGGCGCCCTTGTCCTGGGCGCGACGTGGTTGTTCGACGGGACCACCGGTTGAGAAGCTGTGTGTTGGGGATAACGGTATTGTGACGCGCCGACGTGCGGCGACCCGAGGCCTGTGCTCGTCAGCCCAGCGGCGCGCACACCGGGCTCACGACCACAGGACTGCGGCCGGCACCGCCCCGGGCAGCGCTCCCCTGTCGACCGGGACCGGTGGAGCGGTCAGCCGCGCGATCGCCGCCGCGGCCGGCGCCCCTCGGGCTGGTGGACCGGCTCGACCTGGGGCGGCGGCGGCAGCTCGAGCACCACGTCGTCGTGGTCGATCCGCACCTGGCGGCCGTGGTGCCGGATGTCCAGCGGGTCGCCGTCGACCAGCCGGTAGGTGGCCCGGTCCCGCTCCACGGTCACGGTGAGCTTGCGGCCCCGGTAGACCACGCGGAACCGCAGGCGGCTGATCCGCTCGGGCAGTCGCGGCGCGAAGGAGAGCGCCCCGCCGTGGTCGCGCAGCCCGCCGAAGCCGGCGACGGCGACGGTCCACCCACCGGCCAGCGAGGCGATGTGCAGCCCGTGGCCGGAGTTGTGGTGCAGGTTCTGGATGTCGGTCAGCGCCGCCTCGGCCCAGTACTGGTGGGCGAGCTCGAGGTGGCCGGTCTCAGCGGCGACGACGGCCTGCTGGGTCGCCGAGAGGGAGGAGTCGCGGGTGGTGCGCTGCTCGTAGTAGGCGAAGTCGGCGATCTTCTCCTCGAGCGTGAACGCGTCGCCCCGCAGGTGGAGGGCCATCACCAGGTCTGCCTGCTTGACCACCTGCTTCCGGTACAGCTCGAAGTAGGGGTAGTGCAGCAGCAGCGGGTAGTGCTCGCGCGGCGTGGCCGCGAAGTCCCAGTCCTCGTGGTGGGTGAAGCCGTCGGACTGCATGTGGACGCCGTGCCGGGTGTCGTAGGGCACCGCCATCAGCGACGCCGCCCGCAGCCACTCCTCCACCTCCTCGTCGGTCACCGAGAGCCGGCCGGCCACCAGCGGCTGGCGGGCCACCGCGGCGGCGGCCTCGCGCAGGTTCCGCTGCGCCATCAGGTTGGTGTACACGTTGTTGTCGACCACGGCCGTGTACTCGTCCGGCCCGGTGACGCCGTCGATCCGGAACCCGTGCTCGGCGTCGAAGTGCCCCAGCGACGCCCACAGCCGCGCCGTCTCGATCAGCAGCTCCGCCCCGTAGTCGCGGTCGAAGGCGTCGTCCAGGGTGGCGTCGAAGTACCGGACGACGGCGTCGGCGATGTCGGCGTTGATGTGGAAGGCCGCCGTGCCCGCCGGCCAGTAGCCCGACGTCTCCTCACCCCGGATCGTCCGCCAGGGGAAGGCAGCCCCGCGCAGGCCGAGCACCCGGGCCCGCTCGCGGGCCAGCCCGAGCGTGGTGTGCCGCCAGATCAGCGCGTCCCGGGCCGCGTGCGGGGCGGTGTAGGTGAGCACCGGCAGCACGTAGGTCTCGGTGTCCCAGAAGGTGTGCCCGTCGTAGCCCGGGCCGGTCAGCCCCTTGGCCGGGATGGCCTGCCGCTCGCCGCGGAGCCCCGCCTGCAGGACGTGGAACATGCCGACCCGGACCGCCTGCTGCAGTTCGTCGTCGCCCTCGATCTCGACGTCGGCCTCGTTCCAGTGCTGGGCCAGCAGCTCCCGCTGCTCGCGCAGCAGGCGCTCGAACCCGGCGAGCTTCGCCGTGGCCAGCGCGGCCTCCACCTGGTCGCGCAGCGCCGGGCTGGAACGCCGGGAGGACCAGCCGTAGGCCAGGAACTTGACGAGCTTCAGCGACCCGCCCGGTGGGATGCGCGCCGCCAGGGTGTAGCGGGCCAGGTCGCCTCCGGCCTCGATGTCCTCGGTGGAGCTGTCGGGGATGTCGATGAGGTGGTCCATGCCGGCCGCCAGGCGCAGCCGGCTGCGCTTGGTGCGGTGCACCAGCACCGCCCGCCGGCCGCGGCCGGCGGCGAGCTCGCACTCCAGCGGGCGGGCCAGCGCAGCGGCGCCGCGCGGGTCGCGGTCGCCGTCCGGTGCGCCGTCCTCGTTGGCCAGCAGGTCCGACTGCAGGGCGACGTAGAGGTCACCGAGGTCGTCGGTGACCTCCACCTGGTACTCGATCGCGGCGATGGACCGCCGGGCCAGCGACACCAGCCGCGTGCTGCTCACCCGCACCGTCCGGCCGCTGGGCGAGCGCCACTCGGTGGACCGGCGGAGGACACCGGCGCGCAGGTCCAGGCTGCGCCGGTGGTCGATCACCTCGCCGTAGTTGAGGTCCAGCGGCGAGTCCTTCACCAGGAGCCGGATCAGCTTGCCGTCGGTCACGTTGACGACGGTCTGCCCCATCTCGGGGAACCCGTAGCCGGCCTCGGCGTAGGGCAGCGGCCGCTCCTCGAAGAAGCCGTTGAGGTACGTGCCGGGGACGACGACGGGCTCGCCCTCCTCGAGCGAGCCGCGCATGCCCAGGTGCCCGTTGGCCAGCGCGAACACCGACTCGTGCACGCCGAGGTTCTCGTGGTCCAGCCCGACCTCGGTGAGCGACCACGGCTCGATCGGGAAGACCGCCCGCCCCTCCGTCACGGCCGGTCCAGCAGCTCGGCGAGGTCGGTCACGACCACGTCGGCGCCCGCGTCGCGCAGGCCCTCGGCGTGCCCGACGCGGTCCACCCCTACGACGTGGGCGAACCCGCCCGCCCGGCCGGCGGCGACCCCGGCCAGGGCGTCCTCGAACACCACGGCCTCCTGCGGCGTCACCCCCAGGGCGTGGGCGCCGGCGAGGAAGGTGTCGGGGGCAGGCTTGCCGGCCAGCCCCTGCTCCCGGGCGACGACGCCGTCGATCCGGGCGTCGATCAGGTCGGCGAACCCACCGGCGGCGACCACCTGCTCGCCGTTGGCCGAGGCGGTCACCACCGCCGTCGCGAGCCCCGCGTCCTTCACCGCCCGCAGGTAGCGCACCGAGCCCTCGTACACCTCCACGCCGTGCTCCTCGAGCTCGCGCTGCACCAGTTCGTTCTTGCGGCCGGCCACCCCCTGCACGGTCTCGGCGTCCGCCGGGTCGCCGTGCTCGCCCTCGGGCAGCACGATCCCGCGGCTGGCCAGGAAGTCGCGCACGCCGTCGGCCCGCGGCTTGCCGTCGACGTACCGGTTGTAGTCGTCCTGCGTGAACTCCGGCGCCCCGGGGTCGCGCGCCCGCAGGAAGGCGTCGAAGGTGCGCTTCCAGGCCGCCATGTGCACGGTGGCGGTCCGGGTGAGGACGCCGTCGAGGTCGAACAGGCAGGCCCGGACGCCGTCCGGGAGGCCGACCGATCGGGAGGTGGACACGCCGCGACGCTACCGGCGCCAGGCGTCCCGCACGTCCCGGGAGGGCGTCGGCGCCGGCTTCCGACGGGCGCCGCGCCGCCGCGCTGCCTAGGGTCCGACGGGGACGCTCCGGCGCCCCGCACCAGCCACCGCACGCCATCGAGGGAGAGGACCACCATGGCTGACCGGCCCACCCCGCCCAACCCCTACGACTTCCTCCCGCAGGTGCCGGGCTTCACCGTGACCAGCAGCGACGTCGCCGACGGGCAGCCGATGCCGATGCCGCACGTGAGCGGGGTCATGGGCGCGGGCGGCCAGGACCGCTCGCCGCAGCTCTCCTGGTCCGGCTTCCCGGAGGGCACCCGCAGCTTCGCCGTGACCGTCTTCGACCCCGACGCCCCCACCGCCAGCGGCTTCTGGCACTGGGCGGTGGCGAACATCCCGGCGTCGGTGACCGAGCTGCCGGCCGGCGCCGGTGACAAGGACGCCCCGCAGCTGCCCGGGGGCGCGGTGCAGCTGCGCAACGACGGCGGCTTCGCCGGCTACGTCGGCGCCGCTCCCCCGCCGGGCCACGGGCCGCACCGTTACTTCGTGGTGGTGCACGCCGTCGACACCGACCGGCTGGACGTCGACGACGCCACCAGCCCCGCGGTGCTGGGCTTCAACCTGTTCTCGCACACCCTCGCCCGCGCCACCCTGGTGGCCACCTACGAGCAGACCTGACCGACGGCGGCCACGCGTCTCCGGGCCGCCACGGCGCACCGCTTTCCGCTTGAACGTTGAAGCGGTCGCCGCGCGGTGGGTACTGCCGGGGGCATGGCGACGTCGTCCCCCGCTCGCCCGGTCCGGTCCTGGCCGCGGCGGGGCCGCCGGCTGCCCGGCGCCGGGCTGCTCGTGGCGTTGCTGATCGCGCTCACGGGGTCGGTCATCGCCCCCGTCCCCGCCGCCGCGACGTGGCCTTCCCCCCAGGAGGTCGTCGACGCCATGACGGCGGCCTACGGCACGCAGGGCACGATCGCGATCGCGGTCGCGCGGCAGCCCGACCCGCCCGGTGAGCGGTCTCCCCGGGCGGCCGAGGCGGCCACGGCGCGGGCGGCCGCGTTCCGGGCGGACAACGGGGAGGTCGCCGGCCGCCCCATCCCCGGCGCCTCGATGGTCAAGCTCTACATGGCCGAGGACATCCTGCACCGCGCACGGAGCGGCCTCCTCGCGCTGGACCAGGAGGACTTCCGGCTGCTGCAGGCGATGGTCCGCCGGTCCGACGACCCCGCGGCGTCGCAGCTGTGGGTGCGGTACGGGGGCGCGCAGATGGTGGTGGACGTCGCCGAGCGGTACGGGCTGACCAGCACCTTCCCCCCGGGCGTGCCCGGGCAGTGGGGTCAGACCACGACGAGCGCCCGGGACCTGGCCCGGTTCCTCTCGCTGCTGCCCACCGTGGCCCACCCCGCGGACGCCTCGGCGATCCTCGTGTGGATGCGGCTCGCCACGCCGATCGCGGCCGACGGCTTCGACCAGGAGTTCGGCGTCTTCGGCACCGTCCCCGGGCTCCCGGCGGTCAAGCAGGGGTGGATGTGCTGCGTGGCCGGTGACCGGCACGTGCACTCGGTCGGGGTGATCGGGCGGAAGGTCGTCGTCCTGCTCAGCGAGGTGCCGGCGACGGTGGGCTGGGACGCCGCCCGGGCCGCGCTGGACGCCGCGGCGGCGCAGCTGCCGACGCCGCGCGACTCCTGACCTGCGGGCCCGCGCTCTCAGCCCTGCGGGGGCTCGGCGACGGCGGTGGTCGCGATCCAGGCGAAGCCGATGCGCTCGTAGACCCGGGCCACGTCGTCGTCGCCCGCGGCCAGGAACACCAGGTCCGCGCTCTCCCGGGCGTGCGCGGTCAGCGCGGAGGCCAGGCCGGCACCCAGCCCGCGGCCGCGCAGCCGCGGCAGCGTCGCCACGCCGACGACCTCGCTGACCTCGGTGCCCTCCACGTCGACCGGCTGGTGGGAGCCCACCGCCACCGGCATGCCGTGGTCGATGGCGACCATCATGACCGTGCGCCCGTCGGCGATCCGCTCCCGCAGGACCGCCGTCCGCCGCTGCGCCTCCGCCGACTGCTCCGGCGGGACCTCGTGCACGTCGGCGGCGCCCCCGGGGTGGGCGAATGCCAGTGCGGCCACGTGCTGGTAGTGCGGCAGCTCCGGGTCGTCGGCGCCGACGAGGAAGAGCTTCACCCCGGCCGGGAGGACGACGTCGACGGGGTCGTCGGCCACCAGCAGGGGCAGCTCGTCGACGGTCAGCCCGGCGGCCCGGACGGCGACGGCCACCTCCGGCGTGCACTCGGGGATCCACTCCAGGGCCGCCGGCAGGCCGGCCGCCCGCTGCAGCGCGATCGCCGTGCGGACGTCGTCGACCGTCACCCGCCCCCCGCCGCGCCGGGGCCGCGCCGGGTAGGGCCAGGCGGGATCGGCGATCGGGACGTCCAGCGCCCCAGCGCCCTGGATCCGCGCATCCGGCTGCGGCGCGACGGCGAAGTAGCGCTCGATGCACTCGAGCAGCCCCGGGCGGGAAGGCACGGGAGCACACTAGACCGGTCCGGCGCCGCCGGGCCGCCGTCCCACCCCCGCCCCCCACCCACCCGGGTGACCCGCGCGCATCCCCCTGCGGGGGCGGACGGCACGATGGGGCGCGTGACGGCTGGAACTCGTGGCTCCATCTCGCCCTACGCGGTGTTCGACCGCGACTCGTGGCGGGCGCTCGCGGCCGGCTCGAGCCTGCCCCTCGACGCGGCCGAGCTGGAGGATCTCGCCTCCCTCGGCGACCGCATCGACCTGGACGAGGTCGCCACCGTCTACCTGCCGCTGGCCCGCCTGCTCAGCCTGCACGTGACGGCCAGCCGCCGGCTGTGGGCGGCGCAGAGCGAGTTCCTGGGCGACACGACCGCCAAGGTGCCGTTCGTCATCGCCGTCGCCGGCAGCGTCGCCGTCGGGAAGAGCACCACCGCCCGCCTGCTGCAGACGCTGCTCGCGGCGACCCCCGGGGTCCCCCGGGTCGACCTGGTGACGACCGACGGTTTCCTGCTGCCCAACGCCGTGCTGGAGGAGCGCGGCCTGCTGGGCCGCAAGGGCTTCCCGGAGAGCTACGACCGGCGGGCGCTGCTGCGCTTCCTGGCCGATGTGAAGTCCGGCCGCGAGGAGGTGTTCGCGCCGGTGTACGACCACCAGTCCTACGACATCGTGCCGGGCCGGGTCCAGGCGGTGGACCGGCCGGACATCCTGGTGCTGGAGGGGCTCAACGTCCTGCAGGCCGGTCGGCGCACCGACGGCTCCGCCCCGGAGATCTTCCTGTCGGACTTCTTCGACTTCTCGGTCTACGTCGACGCGGCGGAGCCCGACATCCAGCGCTGGTACGTCGAGCGGTTCCTGGCGCTGCGCCGGACGGCGTTCCAGGACACCACGGCGTACTTCCACCGGTTCGCCGCCCTGACCGACGACCAGGCCCGGGAGACCGCGCTGGGCATCTGGTCAGCGGTGAACGGCCCGAACCTCCGGGACAACATCGCGCCGACCCGGTCGCGGGCGCGGCTGGTGCTGCAGAAGTCCGCCGACCACTCGGTGCGGCGGGTCCTGCTCCGCAAGCTCTAGGCCACCGCCGCGCGCCTGACCTGCGGCGCTGCAACGCAGTCGAGCCGGCCTGGCAGGACCTGCCGACACCTCCGGGTGGTTTCGTGACCCAGCTCACCCCCGGACGCTTCAGCCGGGACGCAGACCTGCCGAAGCCAGTTGTCGGACGACACGGTGCGCCCCCCGTACCTGCCGCCGTACAGCCGGACGAAGAGGAACCGCCATGTGCCACCACGCCACGCCCTGCCCCGACGCCGACAGCGAGGCTCGTGACCTCGCCGCCGTGGTGAGCAGCCACCCCGAGCAGGGCTGGCGGCTCCTCTGCAACGGCGTCGTCCTCTTCGACGACGACGGGGCGCTGCTCCCCGACGGCCGGGCCGTTCCCGACCACCACGTGTGGCTGGCCCCCGCCTGACCTGTCCGCCGCAGGGCCCTGCCGCGGACACGCGTGCGGCGGCAGGCGGTCCCCTCCGGCGTTCCCCGGTTCGGCTCGCTGCCGTCGTCCTCGGCCCAGGCCTGCGCCTCCGGCACCGGCCGGCCTGGTGGTCGCGCCGCAGCGCGGTCTCCACGTCCACGGGCGCCACCCCGCCACGGCCCCGCCCGGGGGCTCGCCGCGAGCGTGCCAGCGTGAGAGGGACGGGGCCCCTCCGCTAGGAGCGGGCCCCGACCACGTCGGCCGCGGTCCCGAGGTCGTCGGGGTGGCCCTGCCCGCGGCCGGGCACGGCCCCGTCCTCCGCCGGCGGGTGCGCGCTGAAGTCGTGCTCCTCGAAGGCCTCCGGGGAGGGGCACGAGCAGACGAGGTTGCGGTCGCCGTAGGCCTGGTCGATGCGCCGCACCGGGCTGAGGTACCCACGCCCCTGCAGGGCCCGCACCGGGTAGACCGCCTCGGTCCGCGCGTAGGGGCGGTCCCACTCCCCCGCGAGCATGGCGAGGGTGTGCGGCGCATTGCGCAGCGGGTTGTCGGTGCGGTCGTACTCCCCCGTGGCGACCTTCCCGATCTCGGCGCGGATGGTCACCATCGCCTCGACGAAGCGGTCCAGCTCCGCCTTGTCCTCGCTCTCGGTCGGCTCCACCATGAGCGTCCCGGCCACCGGGAAGCTCATCGTCGGCGCGTGGAAGCCGAAGTCGATCAGCCGCTTGGCGATGTCGTCGTTGGTGACGCCCGTGGCCTTGGTCAGCGGCCGGATGTCGAGGATGCACTCGTGGGCCACCAGGCCGTCGGCGCCGGTGTAGAGCACCGGGTAGTGCTCGCGCAGCCGGGCCGCCACGTAGTTGGCCGCGAGGATCGCGTGCTGCGTCGCCCGGGTCAGCCCGTCCGGGCCCATGAGCCGCATGTAGGCCCAGGAGATCGGCAGGATCCCGGCCGACCCCCACGGCGCCGCGGAGACGACCGGGCCGGAGGCCCCGGTGTCCACCACGGGGTGCCCGGGCAGGAACGGCAGCAGGTGCTCCCGGACGGCGACCGGCCCCACCCCCGGGCCCCCGCCGCCGTGCGGGATGCAGAAGGTCTTGTGCAGGTTCAGGTGGCTGACGTCGGAGCCGAACCGGCCGGGGCGGGCGAGCCCGACGAGGGCGTTGAGGTTGGCGCCGTCGACGTACACCTGGCCGCCGGCGTCGTGCACCGCGGCGCAGATCTCCTGGATGTCGGCCTCGAAGACGCCGTGCGTCGACGGGTACGTGATCATGATCGCCGCCAGCCGCTGGGCGTGCTGGCCGACCTTCGCGCGCAGGTCGGCGACGTCGACGTTCCCCGCCTCGTCGCAAGCGACGACGACCACCCGCATGCCGGCCATCACGGCGCTGGCCGCGTTGGTGCCGTGCGCCGAGCTCGGGATCAGGCAGACGTCGCGGTGCTGCTCGCCGCGCGAGCGGTGGTAGCCGCGGATGGCCAGCAGCCCGGCGAACTCGCCCTGCGAGCCGGCGTTGGGCTGCACGCTCACCCCGGCGTAGCCGGTCACCTCGGCGAGCCCCGCGCAGAGCTCGTCGATGAGCTGCCGGTACCCGCGGGCCTGCTCCGCCGGGGCGAAGGGGTGCAGCTGCGCGAACTCCGGCCAGGTGATCGCCGCCATCTCCGTGGCCGCGTTGAGCTTCATCGTGCAGGAACCCAGCGGGATCATCGTGCGGTCCAGCGCGAGGTCCTTGTCGCTGAGCGAGCGCAGGTAGCGCAGCATCGCCGTCTCCGAGCGGTGCGCGGAGAACACCGGGTGGGTGAGGAACGGCGTCCGGCGCCGCAGGTCGGCCGGGAGCGCGTCCGCGCCGTCGTCGCCGAGCGCCGCGTCGTCGGCGGCCACCCCGAAGGACTCGGCGACCGCCCGGAGGACCTCCGGCGTCGTCGTCTCGTCGCACGCGACGGCGACGGTGTCGGCGTCGACCAGGCGCAGGTTGATCCGCCGCTGCGCCGCCGCGGCCACGATCTCGCCGGCCCGCCCGGGCACCGACACCTGGAGGGTGTCGAAGAAGTGGTCGTGCACGATCTCCAGGCCGCCGGCGCGCAGCCAGCCGGCCAGCACGGTGGCGCTGCGGTGCACCCGGGCCGCGATCGCCGTGAGGCCCTCGGGCCCGTGGTAGACGGCGTAGGCACCGGCGATGACGGCCAGCAGCACCTGCGCGGTGCAGATGTTGCTGGTCGCCTTCTCGCGGCGGATGTGCTGCTCACGGGTCTGCAGGGCCAGCCGGTAGGCGACGTCGCCGTCGGCGTCCACCGACACCCCGACGAGCCGGCCCGGGAGCTGGCGCGCCAGCCCCTCCCGCACCGAGAGGTAGCCGGCGTGCGGGCCGCCGTAGCCCATGGGGACGCCGAAGCGCTGGGTGGTGCCGCAGGCGACGTCGGCGCCCCACTCCCCCGGCGCCTCCAGGAGGGTCAGCGCCAGCAGGTCGGCGGCGACGACCACCGCCGCGCCGGCCTCGTGGGCGGCCGCGGCGAGGGCCCGGTGGTCGCGGACCGCGCCGCTGGCGCCCGGGTAGGAGAGCAGCACGCCGAACGCGCCGGCCTCGGGCAGGTCGGTGGGCCAGCCGGCCGACAGGTCCGCGACGTGCAGCCGGATCCCCAGGGGTTCGGCGCGGGTCTGCAGCACGCCGAGGGTCTGCGGCAGGGTGTCGGCGTCGACGACGAAGACCGCCTCCGCCTTCGCCCGCCCGGCCCGCCGCACCAGCGTCATCGCCTCGGCGGCCGCGGTCGCCTCGTCGAGCATCGAGGCACCGGCCACGGGGAGGCCGGTGAGGTCGGCGACCGTCGTCTGGAAGTTGATCAGGGCTTCGAGCCGGCCCTGGCTGATCTCGGGCTGGTACGGCGTGTAGGCGGTGTACCAGGCGGGGTTCTCCAGGACGGTGCGCTGGATGACCGGCGGGGTAACCGTGCCGGAGTAGCCCAGGCCGATCATCGAGGTGAAGGCCTCGTTGGCGGCGGCGCGCTCGCGCAGCAACGCGAGGACGGCGGCCTCGCTCTCCGCGGCGGGCAGGTCCAGCGGCGCACGGTCGCGCACGCCCTCGGGGACGCACGCGTCGACCAGCGACTCCAGCGACGGGTGCCCGACGACCGCGAGCATCGCCGCGGTCTCGTCCGGCCGGGGACCGATGTGCCGGCCGGCGAAGGCCCCGGCGGGGTCGAGCGCGCTCAGCGAGGGCAGCCGCCCGGCGAACGGTGCGGAGGTCTTCCCGTCGGACGCGGCAGCGCGGTCGGTCACTGCTCGGACGGTACCAGCGACGGTCTCCGACGAGCGGGGGCCCGGAGGGCTCCCCCGCGGGGGACGGGACGCCGCACGTGCCACCCGCCGGCAGGGTCGGGCCGAGTGGGCCCCGGAGGGGTCCGCGCCGGGCCGACGTGTGGCTCAGCGCGTCAGGGGCACGGCACCTGGCCGCGGTGCGGTCCGGACGACTGCCGTGTCATGGCCGCGGTCGGAGCCCGCAGGGCGACCTATGCCGTAGCGGCGCGGCGCCGGCGGCGCATCGACAGCTCGTCGTCGGACGGGACGACGTGACCGCCGTCGATGCGCTCCGCGGGCAGCTCCGCCAGCTCGCCGGAGAGCTCCCGCAGCGCACCCGACACGGCGATGCCGAAGACGCCCTGGCCACCGGCGAGCAGGTCGACGACCTCCTCGGCGGAGGTGCACTCGTAGACGGTGGCGCCGTCGGAGAAGAGCGTGACGTTGGCCAGCTCCTTGACGCCGCGCTGCCGGAGGTGGTCGACCGCCTTGCGGATGTTCTGCAGGGAGACGCCGGTGTCGAGGAGCCGCTTGACGACCTTCAGCACGAGGATGTCGCGGAAGGAGTAGAGCCGCTGGGTGCCCGAACCGGTGGCGCTGCGCACCGACGGCGAGACCAGGCCGGTCCGCGCCCAGTAGTCGAGCTGGCGGTAGGTGATGCCGGCAGCGGCGCAGGCGGTGGGGCCGCGGTAACCGACGAGGTCGGTGTCGACCTCGTCGTACTGCGGCGCCCCGACGGCGGCGTCGCTGAACAGCTGACCCTGCGAGCCGTTGCCCTGGTCGCTCACGTCCAGCGTCCTCCTCAGTCCCGCCTCGGCTGCGGCAGGTAGACGGCTTGCACCCCGTGGTCTCAGGTGTCACACCGTTGTCGTTCGCCGACGGTAAGCCGGGCCCGGAGGCCGGTCAACTGAGCGGAGCGGCGTGTCGCCACACCAGCCCCATTTCGAGTGACGGATGCGGCGCGCCTGCCGATAGGTACCCGATGGGGCCTAGGTGTACCCGGCCAGGACGTTGGTGACGGCGGCCGGACTTGAACGCAGGAGAACCTCCGAGTGGGGTGTGGCTTGTCTAAGGCCCACATCCGCCCGGAGGTTCTCGTGTCCCACGGTAATGCC